>NZ_JBFRGY010000010.1:0-154266 GCF_052115565.1 Microbacterium sp. 2MCAF23
AGCAGCCAATCGCACAGCAAGTCCGCACGAACCTGATCCCTCGTGCGGCCCTCCCGGCGGTCCTTCTGGAGGTGTTTCGCGGTCGAGGTGAGGCGTCGTTTGATCGCCGTGGTCTTCACCGTCGGGATCAGCGCCGTCAGCCAGGACATGCCGTCGCCGGCGTCTTCCACGACCACCCGCCGATCCACCATCCCGCGGGCGTGTTTGCGCTCCGCCGGGGTGGGGTCGAGCCGGTCGACGAGGACCGTCACCCGGCGCCGGAAGGTGCTGATGGGCAGGTGCAACGCCCACCTCGCCGCGGTCTCATCGATCAACGCGATCGCATCCGCCGCGTACTGCCGGACAGTCGGGTCGGCCCCGATCGGAGCCTGCAACCGCAACACCGCCGAGACGGCGGCCTCCACGAACCGCAACGACACGAACCCGTCCCGGGCGTGCTCCCACAACAACGGCAGATGCTCGGCCGCGGTCGACGCGGTGCATTCCAGTGAGCGGGCCTCGTTCTCCGAGATCTGCAACCGCACCGCCACATCGAAGAACACCGACCGGCGGGCATGATCCGCATCCTGAGCGCCGTCGCCGACCGTATAGATCTCAGGGTGCCGGCGAGCAAGGTCCACAACCTCCACGACCCGCTCCGCACGCCGCGCGGCCCGCTGGTTGATCGCGACGTCATCCTCTTGCAGACCATCCAGGATCCGCGCCGCGACGAACGTCTCATCCACCACGACCACCGCAGGAGCATCGGCAACAGCCAGCTCCTCGAACAGTGCAGCGGTGGGGTCTCCCATTCCCAAAGTCTAGCACTTATGTTCGAATATGGGAAGAGGCGGGATCCAGAGAAGTCCCGAGAGAATCACGGCGATTACCGCCTGCCATCCGACGACCGCACTCGTCGGTGACGCCCGCCCGCGCGAGGCGCCGGACGGACTCACTACCCATCTAGGCTGGACGGAATGGGCATGGCATCTCCTCTCCCCGTCCGCGACGGCGTGGGCGCGACCCGGCTTCGCGTGCCGTCGGAAGGGCCGTGGCCCACCGTCGGCGCCTTCATGGCTGAGCGCTTCTTCCACCTCGACCCGGAGCGTCTGCTCAGCCGCTTCGACCGCGGCGAGATCGTCGCCATCGACGGCTCGCCACTCACCCGCGACACCGCGCTCGGCGTGCACGACTTCGTCTGGTACTACCGGGAACCGGCGATCGAGAAGCACATCCCGTTCGATGTCGAGATCCTGCATCAGGACGAGGATCTGGTCGTCGTGGACAAGCCGCATTTCCTGCCGACCACTCCGGGCGGGAAGTATCTGCAGAACTCCGCCCTGGTGCGCCTGCGCAATGCACTCGGCATCCCCGAGCTCACGCCGATCCACCGTCTCGACCGGGCGACGGCGGGCGTGCTGATGTTCTCTGCGCGGCCGGTCACCCGCGGCGCATACCAGCTACTGTTCGAGAACCGCCGCGTCGAGAAGGTCTACGAGGCCGTCTCCCTGCTGCCCGAAGGGTGGGATCCGCAGGCTCCGGCTCTCGGTGGATCCGCATTCCCGCTCGTGCATCGCAATCACATCGAGAAGCTGCGCGGACACGTCTGCGTGCAGGTGGATCCGGATCGCGAACCGAACGCGGAGACGCTCGTCGAACTGCTCGGCTTCGACGACCGCGTGCTGCACACCGTGCTGCGCCCGCACTCCGGACGCATGCACCAGCTGCGCGTGCACCTCGCCGAACTCGGCGCCGGAATCCTCCACGACACGTTCTACCCCGAACTCCTGCCCGAACAGCCCGACGACTTCGACCGACCGCTGCAGCTGCTCGCGCGGGAGCTGCGCTTCACGGATCCGCTGACCGGAGACGCGCGCGAGTTCCGCACCCGACGGACTCTGCAGGAGGCGCCGGCGGTAGCGGAAGAATAGCGATCGCCACCCCGCAACGATCGCGATCCCCTCACAAGTGCTTGTCCGCTGTCACAGCACCTGCGACAGGAACCGCTGCAATCTGCCGCTCTCCGGAGCGTCGAAGATCCGATCCGGCGCACCAGCCTCGACGACACTGCCGCGGTCCATGAACAGCACCTGCTGCGACACCGAGCGGGCGAAGCCCATCTCGTGTGTGACGACGAGCATCGTCATGCCCTCGGCCGCGAGCTCGGCCATGGTCGCGAGCACGCCCTTGACGAGCTCAGGGTCGAGCGCCGAGGTGGACTCGTCGAACAGCATGACCTCGGGATCCATCGCGAGAGCGCGGGCGATCGCGACCCGCTGCTGCTGCCCGCCGCTCAGGTGCGAGGGACGCACATCGGCCTTGTGCGCGAGGCCGACCCGGTCGAGTTCCTGCAGGGCTCTCTGGGCCGCTTCGTCCTTCGAAAGGCCCTTGAGCTTGATCAGGCCTAGCGTGATGTTCTCGCGCACCGTCTTGTGCGGGAACAAGTTGAAGTGCTGGAAGACCATTCCGACCCGTTGACGCAGCCGGTCGGGATTGTCGCTGAGCACCGAGCGTCCGTCGAGCAGCACATCACCGGAGTCGGGCTCGACCAGCCGGTTCACCGCGCGCAGCAGCGTCGACTTGCCGGATCCGGAAGGCCCGATGACGCAGGCTACCGTTCCGGCCGGCACATCGAGGTCGACGCCGCGAAGCACCTGGTTGCTGCCGAAGGCGAGGCGGACGTCACGTGTTGCGACGCTCACGCCGTTGTTGTGCACGGGAGCGGTCTCGGAGCTCATCGTGCCTCCCCTTCGGTGTCCGTGGCCGTGGCGATCGGGGTGCCGGCGGCGAGCGCGATCTCGGCGTCGAAGTCGTCCGCGTCGGGGTCGACGGCGTCCACCCGGCGCCCCTCGCGCAGGCGCTTGTCGATCGCGTTCACCACGTGGGTCAGCGGGATGGTGATGACGAGGTAGAACAGGCCCGCAAGCACGAGTGCGGACTGGTTGCCGGTGTTGGCGGCGGCGTCCTGCCCGATCCGGAACAGCTCCCGCTGATTCGCCATGAGGCCGAGGAAGTAGATGAGCGAGGAGTCCTTGATGAGCGCGATGAACTGGTTCACGAGCGCCGGCAGCACTCGGCGCACGCCCTGCGGGATGATGACCAGGCGCATCGCTGCGCCGCCGGAGAACCCGATCGCACGCGCCGCCTCGGTCTGCCCCTTGTCGACGCTCTGGATCCCCGAGCGGAAGATCTCGCCGATGTAGGCGCTCGCGATGAGACCGAGAGCGACGATTCCCAGCGGGTAGGGGTTGGGCCCCCAGATCTGGATGCCGAGGGGCGCGAATCCGACGCCGATCAGCAGGATGGTGACCACGGCGGGCAGTCCGCGCAACACGTCGGTATAGACGCGCGCGGGCCAGCGCAGCCAGCGGTGGCGGGACAGGCCCGCCACCGCCAGCAGCATGCCGAGGACCGTGCCGAGCACGCCCGAGGACACCGCCAGGATCAGCGTGTTCGGCAATCCGACCGTGAGCAGCTCAGGCAGTGCTTTGAGCATGGCGTCGAAGTCGAAGAACGTCGACCAGATCGTGTTCAGCGCATCCACGCCGACCCCGCTTCCGTGTCCAGAATCAGTTCGCCCCGTGTTTCAGCCCTTGCCGCTGCCGGGGACGAAGCCGTCGGGGATCTCGCGACCCGGGTAGTACTGGTCCACGAGCTTCTTCCAGGTGCCGTCGGCGATGACCTCGTCGAGGCCCTTGTTCAGCGCCTCGCGGAGCTTGTCATTGCCCGGCGCGACCGCATAAGCCATGCCGTTCTCGCTGAGCTTCTTGGCGACTGAGACGACCTTGCCGCCCGACTCGGAAGCGGTCTTCTCCCCGATCTCCGCGGGCGAGATCCATGCCTCGGCGGTGCCGGTCTTCAGCTGGTTGAGCGCGCCGTTGTAGTCGGGCACGCGCACCGGATCGAGGCCCTCGTGCGTCGCGTAGTCGTCCTGCACGGTGCCCTGCACCACGGCGACGCGCTTGCCCTTGAGCTGGTCGAACGAGGTGATGGACGATCCGGCGGGAACCTCCAGACCGAGGTAGCCGAAGTCGTACTTGTTGGTGAAGTCGACCGTCTTCTTGCGGGCATCGGTGATCGTGATCGACGAGGATCCGACGTCGAACTTCTTCGTCTTGACCTGGGCGAGCAGCGCGCTGAACTCGGTGCCGACGAACTCGACCTTGAGGTCGAGCTTCTTCGCGACCGCGGTGAGCAGATCGTTGTCGAACCCGGTGAACTTTCCATCCTTGAGGTAGACGTTCGGCGGCGCGTCGGTCAGGGTTCCGGTGCGCAGCACGCCCGGCTGAGCGAGTCCGTACGGGTTATCGTTCTTGGCTGAGTCGCTCGCACCCGCTCCGCCGCTGCAGGCGGTGAGGGCGAGCGCCACGGCGGCTGCGGAGAGTGTTGCGAGAACGCGGGTGCGCAAGGTCATCTGTTCGAGTCCTTCATGTCGGTGGGGCGGATCCGCGCGGCGAATACTCATTCCAACCTAGGAGAGCCCGCCACCGGTTCCGGATGTACGCGAAACACAAGGACACGCGGCGCCCGAACGACGCCCAGATCGGGTCAGTCGAAGTCCTCGAGCCCCTGCAGGCGCAGCTGCTCGAGGTCGAGGCGCGCGGAGATCCGTCGCACCACGAGATCGTCGACCGTCCCCGAACGACGCAGCCCCAGCAGCACCTCGCGCTTGCGGTCCAGCAGCGCCAGCTTGAGGCGTGTGAACTCCTCGTGGCGCACCAGCGGCGAGCGCTGCATGAGGTCGACGTCCTCGGACGTCGCGATCATCTGCAGCGTCGCGCCCTCGATGAGCGTGCGGCGCGGGGCGGATCCGCTCGTGGCACCCGGATCGCCGGCGTCGACCGGCTCGCCGCCGATGCCATCGGATCCGATGCCGTCGGACGAGGTGACCTCGCTCCCGCCGGCCTCGGCTTCCGGCTCGGTCCCCGCGGCGAGCGGGTCGGGCTGCCCGAGCATCTCGTCGAGCGCCTTGACCTCGGCGTCCACGAGCGCCTGCTCCCGCGCGAGCGTGCGCGCGTTCGTGTACTCGAGCATCTGGTAGCCCTCGAACCGGATCCGATCGCGCACCTCGTCGCTGACCTCGTGCCGCACGGCGAGGTCGTCCAGAGCCGAGAGCGCCGCGCCCGAGATCGTGCGTTCGGCGAGCTCGTACTCCTCGACCTCGCCCTGATCGGCCGGAATCCGCGCCCAGCGCACGATCGCCGGCAGCAGCGTGCCCTGCACGAGAAGACTCAGCAGGATGACGCCGGCTGTCACGAACACGATCTCGTCGCGGCCGTCCAGCTCTCCGCCGGCCACGGCGCCCGCGGGCACCGAGAGCGCGATCGCGAGCGAGACCGCCCCACGCATGCCTGCGAACGTGCTCAGCACGCGCGAGCGCGCCCTGACGCCACGAGGCGGACGGGGACCGGTGCGCTGATAGAACGGCACACTGAGCAGCTGGAACAGATAGCGCACCACCAGCAGCGCGACCCAGACCACGAGCGTGACGAGCACCAGGCGCCCGATCGCGCCCGCCGAGATCTGGTGCACGACGTACTGCACCTCGAGACCGATCAGCACGAACAGCGCGCCGTTGAGCAGGAACACGCCGAACGGCCAGGCGGACTCCGCCTGCCGCCGCGACTGCGCCGTGGTCACGGTCGGCGACACGTAGGCGATGATCACCCCTGCGACCACCACGGCGAGCACCCCGGAGGCGCCGATCAGCTCCGCCATGAGGAACGCGACGAACGGGATCAGCAGCAGCGTGGTGTTGATCACGATCGTGGATGCGATCGCGCGCAGCAGGAAGTATCCGAGTGCGGCGACCGCCATGCCGGCCGCGATGCCGCCGGCGTAGGAGACGACGACCGACCACGTCACGCTGAGCGGGTCGATGTGCCCGCCGACCGCGAGCGAGATCCCGATCGCGTAGAGCACGAGGGCCGTGCCGTCGTTGGTGAGGCTCTCGGCCTTGAGCTTCATGAACATGCGCCGCGGCAGCAGCCGGCCGAGTGCCGCGACCGCCGTGGCGTCGGGCGGCGCGACCGCCGCGCCCAGGATCAGTGCGGTCTCCCAGGGCAACCCGAACAGCAGTCCGATCCCCGCGACGGCGAAGGCGGAGGCCACCACGAGCAGCGTGCTCATCGGAAGGATGTAGCGGAAGTCGCGACGGATCGCCCGGAGCGACGTGGTCAGGCTCTCCCAGAACAGCATCACCGGCAGGAACAGCAGCAGCACGGTCTCCGGCGGCAGCTGGATCTCACGCAGCGCCGGGATGAAGCCCAGCGCGAGGCCGAGGATGACGAGAACGAGCGGCAGCGCGAGTCGCAGACGCGGCGCGAGCAGGGCGCCGCTCAGGATCGTGAGCCCCAGCAGGACCGTGACTTCGAGACCTTCCATGCGCCGTCTCCTTCACCAGGCCGTGGACCGCGGGCGCCATCCGTTCAGAGCACAGCGCCGCATGCCTCCACGGTATTCCCGGTGCACGCGCGCAGGACAGTCCCGGAGCGGATCCGATCAGTCCAGCTGCTCGGTGAGCTCGAACCAGCGCAACTCCAGCTCTTCGACCTCAGCCTCCTGAGCGGAGATCTCCTTCATCTTCTCGCCGAGGCCGGCGTAGTCGGACTGGTCGTGGTCGGCGAGGGCATGCTTGGCCTTGTCGATCTGCGCGGCGAGCTTCTGCATACGTCGTTCGAGCGCCGTCACCTCCTTCTCCGCAGCACGGCGATCGGCACCGCTCAGCGCCGGCTCTGCGACCGACGCGGGCTCGGATCCTGTCCCCGGCGCCTTCGGATGGCTCTGCTCGAGCGCCCGCAGCCGCAGGTACTCGTCCACCCCGCCCGGCAGGTGGCGCAGGCGCCGGTCCAGGATCGCGTACTGCTGATCGGTCACGCGCTCCAGGAAGTAGCGGTCGTGGCTCACGACGAGCAGCGTGCCGGGCCAGGAGTCGAGGAGGTCCTCGATGGCGGCCAGCATGTCGGTGTCCATGTCATTGGTGGGCTCATCGAGGATCATCACGTTGGGCTGATCCAGCAGCACGAGCAGCAGCTGCAGCCGGCGCTGCTGACCGCCCGAAAGATCCTTCACGGGCGTGGACAGCTGCGCCGACGAGAAGCCGAGCCTCTCCAGCAGCTGGCCCGGCGTCAGCTCGGCGGCCTTGGATCCGGTCCCGAACGTGTAGGTCGTGCGCAGTCGGCCGATCACGACCCGCACCGGCTCGTCCCACACGTCCTGCAGCTCGTCGAGGCGCTGGGTGAGCGTGCGCACCTGCACGGTCTTGCCATGCTTGACCCGGCCGCTCGTGGGCGCCACGGTGCCCGCGACGAGTCCGAGCAGAGTCGACTTCCCCGCGCCGTTGACGCCGAGGATCCCGGTGCGCTCCCCCGGCGCGACCCGCCACTCGACGTCGCGCAGCACCTCGCGCTCCGGTGTGGAACCGGAGGCCGGGAACGTCACGCCGGCGTCGATGAGGTCCACGACGTCCTTCCCGAGCCGCGAGACGGCGAGCGACTGCAGGCCGATCCGGTCACGGATCTCGGGCACATCGGAGATGAGCTCGTTCGCCGCATCGATGCGGAACTTCGGCTTGGACGTGCGCGCAGGGGCGCCGCGGCGCAGCCAGGCGAGCTCCTTGCGAGCGAGGTTCTGCCGCTTCGCCTCGCTCGCCGCCGCCATCCGGTCGCGCTCGACGCGCTGCAGGATGTAGGCCGCATACCCGCCTTCGAAGGGCTCGACGATCCGGTCGTGCACCTCCCAGGTCTCGGTGCACACCTCGTCCAGGAACCAGCGGTCGTGCGTGACCACCATGAGCGCGCCCTGGTTCGCCGGCCAGCGCCGCTTCAGGTGCCCCGCGAGCCAGCCGATCGCCTCCACGTCGAGGTGGTTGGTGGGCTCGTCGAGCGCGACGATGTCCCAGTCCCCGACGAGCAGCTTCGCCAGCGACACGCGGCGGCGCTGGCCACCGGAGAGGTCGGCGACGGAGGCGTTCCAGTCCAGATCGCTCACGAGGCCGTCGATGACGTCGCGGACCTTCGGATCCCCTGCCCACTCGTGCTCCGGGGTGTCGCCCACGATCGCTCCGCCGACCGTCAGGCTGTCGTCCAGCACGTCGGCCTGATCGAGCACCCCGATCGTGGTGCCGCCGCGTACGGTCACCCGGCCGCCGTCGGGATCCAGACGTCCCGCGAGCATGGCCAGCAGGCTGGACTTGCCGTCGCCGTTGCGGCCGACGATGCCGATCCGATCCCCTTCTTCGATGCCGAGGGTGACGGAGTCGAAGACGATCCGGGTGGGGAACTCGAGATGGAGGCCTTCGGCCCCGAGGAGATGTGCCATGTCGGCTTCCAGGGTAGTCTGGCCCACCGCTCGCTACGCTCGGAGGATGACCGCCGTCCCGCTCGCCATGCCGGACGAGGCCGTCGCTCATCCCCTGACGACGCGCGTTGGGCAGATCACAGGGCACCTGCCCGAGGAGACGCTGCTCGATGCGGCGCAGCAGGAAGCCGCCTCGGCGCTCGCCGCCCCGCATCGCCACGGCGCCTATCTCTGGGGCCCGGTCGGACGCGGGAAGTCGCTGCTCGCCGAGGCCTACTTCGCGGCGCTGCCCACTCGGCGCAAGCGCCGTGTGCACTTCCACGACTTCTTCCTCGAGCTGCAGAGCGCGCTCGGAGCGCGGCGCGTGCCTCTCGATCGGGCGTTGAACCGCCTCATCGGCGGATCCCGCGCGATCCTGTTCGACGAGTTCCACGTGCACGACGTGGCAGACGCCGTATACCTCACGGCGACTCTGCGACACTTCATCGACCGGGATGTGCTGCTGATCGCGACCTCGAACGATCCGCCGGGCGAACTGATGCCGGGCCTGTGGCACGAGCATTTCGTGCCGGCGATCCGACTCATCGAGCAGCACCTCGACGTGATCGAGGTCGCGGACGGCACCGACTACCGAGGCGTCGGCTCGAAGATCCGCTCCGCGACCGGCTTCTCGGCCGGATCCTGGGCGCTCTCGCCCACCCGGGCGCCGTCACCGGCGATCGAGATGACGACCGAGAACGGCATCGTGCTCACCGTGCGCGAGCGGTCTGCCGAACGGATCACCGCGATCTTCGAGGACCTCTGCGGCGCGCCGCTCGGCACTCCGCAGTATCTCTGGCTCGCGGATCGGACCACCGCGCTCACGCTCCTGGATGTCCCGGATCTCCGCACGATGCACCGCGACGCACTGCTCCGGTTCTGTCACCTGATCGATGTGCTCTACGACCGCGACATCCGGCTCGATGTGCACGCACGCGCACTGCCGGAGCGCCCGCTGGACACCGCGGTGCCGGCGCGATCGCTGGAGCGCGCCCTCAGCCGCATCTCGGCGCTGCGGCACGACTGACCGGTCGCCCAGTCCGCCGGCCGTACGGGTCCCGGAGGCTCAGGCGAGCCGCAGATGCACGATGTCACCGGCCGCGATCCGGTGTTCGACGCCCTCGGCATCGACGATCACGCAGCCGTCCTCGCCGAGTCCGATGGCCTCGCCGACCAGCTCCGCCCCGCCCGGCAGCATGACCCGCACCGTGCGGCCGAGTGTGACGCAACGCGCGGAGACCGCGTCGCGCAGGCCGCTCGCGACGGCCGAACCGTGCTCGGCGAGCGCCTCGATCCAGCCGTCCAGGCGGGCCAGGTAGCCGGCGACGAGCAGATCCAGGTCGGCCTGCGCGCCCTCCACAGCGAACGAGGTCGCCGTGGAGACCGGGAGCTGCTCGACCGTCATCGCGGTGTTCACGCCCGATCCGACGATCACCGCGTCGGGTCCGATCGCCTCGGTCAGGATGCCGCAGATCTTGCGCTCCTCCACCAGCACATCGTTCGGCCACTTCACCCCCACCTCGCGGTCGGGCAGCTGCGCCGCGATCGCATCGGCCATGGCGAGCCCCGCCGCCAGCGGGATCCAGCCCCGCTCGGCCATCGGGATCGCGGGCACGCGCAGCAGTACCGACAGCGCCAGTGCGGATCCGGCCGGCGTCGTCCACACGCGATCGAGGCGGCCCCGCCCCGCGACCTGGTTCTCGGTGAGGATCACGGACAGGTGCGGCCAGCCAGCCTCGTCGTCCGCTTGGGCCCGCAGATCGGCGTTCGTGGAGCCTGTGGAGGCGACGATCTCGAGGCGGGCGGCGGCCGCGCCGCTGTGCGGGAAGCTCATCCGGTCACCCTATCCGCGTGCCGGATGATGCACATCGACGGCCGGCCGCTCTGAGAGGGTCCGCACAGAGGATCCGGCCGCGCTGTTGTGCCTCTCATCCAACGGACGTGGAAGCCCCGGCGCTAGTGTGGAACCCGTGACGGACACGCCTGACCTCTACACGACCGCCGGCAAGATCGCCGACCTCCGCGCCCGCTACGACGAGGCCGTCGTCGCGGCCGAGGCGAAGGCGAAGGAGAAGCAGCACGCCAAGGGCAAGATGACCGCCCGCGAGCGCATCGAACTGCTGGTCGATCCGGGTAGCTTCGTCGAGTTCGACGAGTACGTGCGGCACCGCACGACCGCGTTCGGCATGGACAAGAACCGCCCTTACGGCGACTCCGTCGTCACCGGCGTCGGGACCATCAACGGTCGCACCGTGGCGGTGTACTCCCAGGACTTCACCACCTTCGGCGGCTCGCTGGGCGAGGTCTCCGGCGACAAGATCATCAAGATCATGGAGTTCGCCCTGCGCAGCGGCGTGCCGATCATCGGCATCCTCGACTCGGGCGGCGCGCGCATTCAGGAGGGCGTCCTCGCGCTCAGCAAGTACGGCGAGATCTTCCGGGCCAACACCCGCTCCTCCGGCGTGATCCCGCAGATCTCGATCATCATGGGCCCGGCCGCCGGCGGCGCCGTGTACGGCCCCGCGCTCACCGACTTCGTGATCATGGTCGACAAGACCAGCCAGATGTTCGTGACCGGCCCTGACGTCATCAAGACCGTGACCGGCGAGGACGTCGGAATGGAGGAGCTCGGCGGCGCCTACACGCACAACACCCGCTCCGGCGTGGCGCACTACCTCGCCGAGGACGAAGACGACGCGATCGACTACGCGCGTACGCTGCTCGGCTTCCTGCCCGACAACAACATGGCCGAGCTGCCGACCTATGAGAGCGGCTTCGAGTTCGAGACGACCGACGCGGACCGCACGCTCAACACGATCATCCCGGACTCGGCCAACCAGCCGTACGACATCCACACCGTCATCGAGCGGGTCGTCGACCACGGCGAGTTCCTCGAGGTGCAGCCGCTGTTCGCCCCGAACATCGTGATCGGCTTCGGCCGCGTCGAGGGCCGTTCGGTCGGCATCATCGCGAACCAGCCGTCGCAGATGGCCGGCACCCTGAACATCGAGGCCGGAGAGAAGGCCAGCCGCTTCGTGCGCTTCTGCGACGCGTTCTCGATCCCGATCGTCACCCTCGTCGATGTGCCCGGCTACCTGCCCGGCACCGACCAGGAGTGGACCGGCGTGATCCGCCGCGGCGCGAAGCTCATCTACGCCTACGCCGAGGCCACCGTGCCGCTCGTGACCGTGATCCTGCGCAAGGCCTACGGCGGTGCCTACATCGTCATGGGCTCCAAGCAGCTCGGCGCCGACGTGAACCTCGCCTGGCCTACGGCCGAGATCGCCGTCATGGGCGGCCAGGGCGCGGTGAACATCCTCTACCGCGGCGAGATCAAGCGCGCCGAGGAAGCCGGCGAGGACGTCGCTGCCGTGCGCACCCGCCTGGCCAACGAGTACACCTACAACGTCACCAGCCCGTTCCTCGCTGCCGAGCGCGGCGAGATCGACGGTGTCATCGAGCCGGCCAACACCCGCGTCTCGATCGCGAAGGCGCTGCGGGCGCTGCGCGGCAAGCGCGCCGAGCTGCCCCCGAAGAAGCACGGGAACATCCCGCTGTGAGCGCGGAGGACGCCGCAGACGCGGTCGAGATCCAGGTGCTGCGCGGCTCCGCCACCGAGGAGGAGCTCGCCGCTCTCATCGCCGTGCTGTCCGAGGCGTTCGTGGCCGAGGAGGCGGACGCCGTGGCCGCTCAGAAGCCCGTCTCGGTCTGGGGACGCAATCAGCGCGCGCTGCGCGCGCCGCTGCGACGAGACGTGCCGTGGGGGCGTTTCTCGGGCTGAGGATCGACGCCGATTCGCGGCGTCTCCCGGGGCTCCGCGACGGGATATTCACCTCCGTCTGGATTTGTCCCCCAAAATACCTACAGACATCCCCCTTGCGACCCGGAAGACTCTTTCTTGCAACGCTTCGCGTTCGACCGGATCTCTGCCACAGGGTAGGCAGACGATCTCCGGTCTTTGCGGAACGGTTTTCGGGTAACTGTTCCGCCCCTGGCGGGGGGTGGGCGGCTTCGCCGCCCCCCGCCCTTCCTTTTCTGTCGACTCGTCGAGCGTCTTCAGCTCTCGGGCGTACGCGGGATCTCATGCCACAGCTCGACCGAGTCCTCGTCGGAGGACTCCCCCGCGGCCGAGCGACCGACCACGGTGACCGCGATACGCGCATCCCTGGGGGCGCGGATGATGAGCCGCGCCGAGGAGGAGTCCGCGAGCACATCCGCCAGCTCCTCGCGGATCCGGCCCTTGGTGTGTTCGTCGAGGCCGTCCAGCCCGCCGTCGTCGAAAACTGTGACGGCGGCCCCGCGTGCGCGCGCCGTCTCGATCGCTGCGCGGGCGCGCTCGTTGAGCAGCTCACCGCCGCGGATCTCGTCCCTCAGCCGCCCCTCCGACAGGTGCGCCTCCTGCCGCTCCTCGACCGAAAGATCACCCCGAGTCGCGATCACGCGGGAGAGGATGGGCCCCGCGACCGCCAGTGCGTACTGGACGCGCTCGCGACGCTCGCGCTGACGGACGGTCTGCGTCGCCTGCCAGGCCGACGCGGCCTGCTGTATTCCGGCCAGGCGGTCGGTGTCGCGCACCGCACGCCGCCAGAACGCGATCAGCAGCTGGGCGATCACCATCCACACCGTGGATCCGACCAGGCCCAGGCCGAGGGAGTCGAGGAACCCGATCCACGCCGTCGAGGCCACGGTGAGCAGCACCAGCACCAGCCATCCGGCGAGGGGGCGACGGCGCACGATGCAGACCACGCCGATCAGTCCGACCGCGCCGATGTACCAGGTCGCGTACGGGGCGCGCAGCGTGCTCGCGTCCAGGCCGAAGTTGCTCAGCTGCGGGATCGCGGCCGCCGCGAGCAGCGCCAGGGCCGCCGCCCAGCGCGGCATGCGCACAGCCTGACCTGCGCCGACGATCGCGACGACGGCGATCGCGGCGAGGTAGATCGCCACGGCGAGCAGCACCAGCAGCGGTCGCGGCGGCATCACGGTCCACCACAACGCCCGTGCGGAGAAGTAGCAGGCGAACACGAGCGCGAGCGCGGTCGCGACGATGCGGACGGTCAGCCTCATGTCCGCGACCAGCCCAGTGTGACGATCGTGCCGTGGCGGTCGGATTCGATCGTGGCGACGCCGCCGACAGCGGCCATCCTCGCGAGGATCGACGCGCGGATCCCGAGCCGGTCCGCACCGACCTGCGCCGGATCGAATCCGCTCCCGGTGTCGCTCACCTTGACGGTGAGACCGGTGTCGCCATGTCCCTCGACGACCACGGCGAGACCTCGTGCTGAGGCGTGCGACACGGCGTTGCCGATCGCCTGCCGCGCGGCGAGGGCCATCGCACGCGCCACGCGGTCGGGCACGGCGCCATGGCCGAACTGTTCGACCCCGATCGTCAGTCCCATCTGCGTCACGGCGTGGCGCAGATCCTCTGCGAGGAGTTCGACCTGCACCGGCTCGTCGCTGCCCTCCTGCGCCGGTGCCTCCGCGTTCGCGAGCCGGGTGAGGGCCTCACGCGCCATGTCCACGGCGAGCGCGCGCTCACGTTCGGTCGTCGCGCGCTCGGCGGCGATCAGCGCGGCCAGCACGCTGTCGTGCATGAGGGCTGCCACCGCGACGCGTTCGTGCTCGACCGCCTCTGCGGAGGCGGCCTCGGTGTAGAGCGCGACCGCACGCCCTCGCGCGTCGTCGACGCCGTTCGCGACCGAGCGGAACATCCAGCCCAGAGCGACCAGCACCAGCCCGAGGATCAGCGTGAACGACACGTCGAACGCCGTGACGATCCAGAAGTCGGCTCCGAACCCGCCCTGCACGAGTCGCACCGTGCCGTAGATGAACGGGCCCACGAGTGCCCACAGCACCTGCACGCCGAGGGGGAAGGCCACGACCGCCGCCACACCGGCGACGTTGACGAGGAAGAAGATCCACGGCTGATCCGACGGAACGACGTTCTTGTGCGTCGCCACGAACGGCCACAGCAGAAGGTCGACGAGATACGCGACGAAGAAGATCCCGGCCGTGAGCCGCACCCCGCGACCCAGCGTGCAGCACACGAGCATCGCGAGCCAGGGCACGAACACCAGGGCCATCATCGCGATGTGCGGCACATCCACGACCTGCAGCTTGAGGAGCGCGTTCACGAGCGCCTGGGTGCCGAGCGCGAGCGCGCCGACCCCGACGACGATCGCGATGATGCGCTCCATCCGCCGTCCGGCGAAGCGCTCCAGCTCCTGCCCGACCTCGCCGGGCGTGGGGATCTTCTCCCATGCCTCCCGGAGGCCCTGATCCGCCGACACGCGCTCAGCCCCTCGGCTGCGACGTCGGCATCGACGCCGTGCTCACGGAAGCGAGTCCGCTCGGTTCAGGCGACACCCTGCGGATCCTCCTGCGCCGCCTCCACGATGCCGTCCTCCATCGCGCGCCGCAGCAGGTCGACCTTGGTGGGCGCCGGTCGCCCGACCTCCACGTACTTCACGCGGATGCGGGTGATGTTCTCCTTGGCCGTCGAATAGGCCACGCCGAGGCGCTCGGCGACGACCTTCAGGGGCAGTCCCGTCGCATACAGACGGAGCACCTCGCGCTCGCGCGTGGACAGCTGCGCGTCCGCGAACGCCGTGTCACCATCGACCGCGTTCGCCCACTCCACATTGTTCAGCGCCTCGCCGCGCGCGACCGTCCGGACGGCGGCGATCACGTCGTCCAGCGGGGAGGACTTGCTGATCACGCCGGCGGCTCCCGCGGCGAGCGCCTCACGCACGGAAACCGGGCGGTCGGCGACGCTGTGGATGACCACGCTGGATCCGTCGACGACGAGGCGGGTGACGTTCTCCGTCACGGTGGTGCCGTCGCCCAGGGTGAGATCGAGCACCACCACATCGGCGGGCGCGACGCCCGCACGGCTTCGCGCGTCGAGATACTCGGCGACGCCTGCACCCGCGAAGACCACGTCGAAGGACGCCCGCTCGAGCGCGGCGGCGAGTCCCAGGCGAACGGACTCGTGATCGTCGATCAGGGCTACACTGCTCACGGTCTCACCTTAGCCCGTGGTCCGGCGAGCGACGCCCCCATCGTGCGCTCGACGACATCGCGCCGAGACGGCTCACCGCGTGAGAAGCGCCACCGTCTCCAGATGGTGCGAATGCGGGAACAGGTCGAAGGCGCGCAGCGCGCGCGGCTCGAACCCGAGAGCACGGAACGTGGCGAGGTCCCTGGCGAGTGCGACCGGGTCGCAGGCGACGTAGGCGATGGCCGCCGGATCCAGCGCGGCGACATCCTCCACGACCGCGCGTCCGGCCCCCGAGCGGGGCGGATCCAGGATCACGGCGCCTCCGGCGACACCCTGCGACCCCGCGTCGCCCGCACGCAGGAATCCATCCACGCGCGCGGTGACCGCCTGCACGCCGAGGTCGCGCAGGTTCGCGGCCGCGTGCCGGGTCGCGCGAGGAGAGGATTCGACGGTGGTGATCCGGTGCGCGCCGAGTCGCGCCAGGGTGGCAGAGAACAGGCCGACGCCGCCATACAGGTCGAGGTGCGCCGAGTCGGGATCGACGTGCCCGGCGAGCAGCTCGGCGACGGCCCCGTCGAGGAGCGCCGCCGCAGCCGGATGGATCTGCCAGAAGCCGTCGGCATCGAGCGTGAAGGAGCGCTCGCCGACCCGCTCGACGATGGTCTCCGGCGCCGGGCGCCTCGGCCCGCGCCGGCCCCGCCGGCCGTGCGCGACGCGCTCGACCTCGGCGCGGAGCACGCGGCGCACTTCGCCGTCGGCGGGCTCGATGAGCTCGATCCGGCCCTCGGGGAGCCCGCGCAGCTCACGTGCCGCCGCGTCGATCGCGGGTCGGGCGAGCACGTGCTCGGCGACCGGCACCACCCGGTGGCTGCGCGCCGCGAACGGACCGACCCGTCCCTGGTCATCGACGTGCAGGGTGACCCGCGTGCGCCAGTTCTCGTCGGTTCCGGTACCCGCGACCTCGGGCGCTTCGATCCCTCCACCGGCGAACCGATCCAGCGCCTCCTGCAGCACCTGGCGCTTCAGCACGCGCTGGTGCGCGATCGCGATGTGCCCGAGGTCGGCGCCGCCCGGGCGCTGCTCGGGGGCGCGCGACACGTCGGCCTCCGCCCACACGTGCGGGCGCCGGTGCTGGGACGGCTCGAGCACCTCGATCGTCTCGGCGCGCCAGAACGAGCGCGAGTCGGCGGTCCCTGAACCGCTCGAAGGGTCGGTCAGACGCGCGCGCACCCGTTCTCCGGGGATCGCGTCCGAGACGAACACCACGCGCCCCTCATGCCGGGCGATGAAGACGCCGCCGTGGGCGATGGCGGTCACGTCGAGATCGAGAAGGGCGCCCTCGGACGCTGCGGTCCCTGAGCCTGTCGAAGGGTCGGTCACCTCTCGATCATCCCAGACCTCCGCGACCGGCCCGCCGTCGGATCCCGATCCGGCGCACCGCTAGCGTGGTCTCATGCGCGTGTGCCTCGCCTCCACCTCGCCCGCTCGGCTCGCTCTTCTCCGGCAGAGCGGCATCGAGCCGTTGAGCATGAGCCCCGATGTCGACGAGGATGCGGTCGCCGCCGCGGAAGCGGAGCGGCTCGGCCGGCGCCTGTCCCCCGAGGAGGTCGTGCTGCTGCTGGGACGTGCGAAGGCGGCCGAGGTGGCCGCACGCATCCACGATGAGCATCCCGATTTCGAGGGCATCGTGATCGGCGGCGACTCCATGTTCGAGCTCGACGGCGATGTGCACGGCAAGCCGCACACGCCGGAGCGCGCGATCGCGCGCTGGCACGCGATGCGCGGCCGCACCGGCGTGCTGCACTCGGGGCACAGCGTCTTCCTGGTGCGCCCGGGCGAGCGCGCCGAAGAGGCCTACGGGGTCGCGGAGGCCGCCGTCACGTTCGCCGCCGACGTCGACGACGCGGAGATCGAGCGGTACGTCGCCACCGGGGAGCCGCTGCTGGTCGCGGGCGCCTTCACGGTCGACAGCCTCGGTGGCGCCTTCATCGAGCGGGTGGACGGCGACCCGTCCACGGTCGTCGGCATGTCGCTGTCGACGCTGCGCCACCTCATCGGACGGCTCGGGATCCGCTGGACCGATCTGTGGAACGCGGTGCCGCCCTCCGCGTGACTCCGTCCGCGCCTCCGCGTGACTCCGTCCGCGGCGGATCCGAGGCTCCGTCTCGGACGGATCCGGTTCGTAGGATCCGAGACGCGTTCCGCGCCGATTCTTGTGGAGAGTCGTCAAAAATATCGGCGGCCGTGTCGATAGGCTGGCAATCATGCCTGCCATCGCCAAGGTGCTCGTCGCCAACCGCGGCGAGATCGCCGTCCGCATCATCCGCGCCGCGCGCGACTCCGGTCTCTCCTCCGTCGCCGTCTACGCGGACCAGGACCGGGACGCCATGCACACCCGGCTCGCCGACGAGGCCTACGCCCTCGACGGCTCCACGAGCGCCGACACCTACCTGCAGATCGACAAGATCCTCTCGGTGGCCCGCCGCGCCGGCGCCGACGCGGTGCACCCCGGCTACGGCTTCCTCGCCGAGAACGCCGAGTTCGCCCGTGCCGTGATCGGCGCAGGCATGGTCTGGATCGGTCCCTCGCCGGAGGCGATCGAGGCGCTGGGCGACAAGGTCACCGCGCGCCACGTCGCGGAGAAGGTCGGCGCCCCCCTCGCCCCCGGCACCCCCGGTCCGGTCGAGACGGCCGCCGAGGTCGTCGCGTTCGCCGAGCAGGTGGGTCTGCCCATCGCGATCAAGGCGGCGTACGGCGGCGGCGGACGCGGCCTCAAGGTCGCGCGCGAGCTCGACGAGGTCGCGGAACTGTTCGAATCCGCGACCCGCGAAGCCGTCGCCGCCTTCGGGCGCGGCGAGTGCTTCGTGGAGAAGTACCTCGACAAGCCCCGGCACGTCGAGACCCAGTGCCTCGCCGACGCCGAAGGCAACGTCGTCGTCATCTCGACCCGCGACTGCTCCCTGCAGCGCCGGCACCAGAAGCTCGTCGAGGAGGCGCCCGCGCCCTTCCTCACGGACGAGCAGAACGCGCTGCTGTACTCCGCGTCCAAGGCGATCCTCAAGGAGGTCGGCTACGTCGGCGCCGGCACGTGCGAGTTCCTCATCGGCGCCGACGGCACGGTCTCGTTCCTCGAGGTGAACACCCGCCTGCAGGTGGAGCACCCGGTCTCCGAGGAGGTCACCGGGATCGACCTCGTCCGTGAGCAGTTCCGCATCGCGGCCGGCGGCACCATCGACTACGACGACCCGACCCCTCAGGGCCACTCGATCGAGTTCCGGATCAACGGCGAGGACCCCGGCCGGGGCTTCCTGCCGCAGCCGGGGCCCGTGCACGTGTTCAAGACGTTCGGCGGTCCCGGCATCCGCCTCGACTCCGGCGTGACCGCGGGCGACGTCGTCTCCGGCGCGTTCGACTCGCTGCTCGCGAAGATCATCGTGACCGGCAAGGACCGCGCTGAAGCACTGGAGCGCTCACGTCGTGCGCTCGACGAGTTCGAGGTCTCGGGCCTGCCGACCGTGCTGCCCTTCCACCGCAAGGTCGTGAACGACCCTGCCTTCACCGCCGAGGACGGCCGCTTCGGCGTCTACACGCGCTGGATCGAGACCGAGTTCGTCAACGACATCCCGGCGTGGGATGGCGAGCTCGAGGCCGCCGCCGAGCCGAAGGGCCGCCACACGGTCGTCGTCGAGGTCGCCGGCAAGCGCCTCGAGGTGAGCCTGCCCGACCGCGTCGCCGCCTCCGTCGTGGGCACGGGCGGACGCCCGGCCGCGGTGCCGCCGTCGCGGCGCAGCCACGCCAAGACCGTGAACGCCGGCGCCTCGGGTGATGCGGTGAAGTCGCCCATGCAGGCCACGGTCGTCAAGGTCGCCGTCGAGGAGGGCCAGCAGGTCGTCAAGGGCGACCTCGTGGTCGTGCTCGAGGCGATGAAGATGGAGCAGCCGCTGCAGGCGCACAAGGACGGCGTCATCGGCAACATCAACGCCGACGCCGGTGCGACCGTGTCGGCCGGACACCAGCTCCTCACGATCAGCTGATCAGATCCGCAGAACGAAGAAGCGGCGCTCCCCGGAAGGGGGCGCCGCTTCTTCGCGTCGGGATCACTTCGCGATGTAGACCTGGTGCATCGCGCGGGTGGCGTCGGTGATGCTGCTCGTGATGGACGGGTACGCCGCGAACACGCGGGAAACCTGGTCGACGTTGAGACGGCGCTCGACGGCGATCGCGAGCGGGTAGATCAGCTCGGAGGCGCGCGGCGCGACGATCACGGCGCCGATCACGGTGCCGGATCCCTTGCGCGCGATGATCTTCACGAAGCCGTCGCGGATCCCCTGCATCTTGGCGCGCGGGTTCGCGGCGAGCGGCAGCTTGTAGGCGATGCCGTCGGCCACGCCGTCCTCGATGTCCTTCTCGGAGAAGCCGATCGTGGCGATCTCCGGCGCGGTGAAGATGTTCGCGGTGATCTTGAGCTTCTCCAGCGGGATCACGATGTCGCCGAGTGCGTGGAACACCGCGGTGCGGCCCTGCATCGAGGCGACCGAGGCGAGCGGGAAGAAGTTGGTGCAGTCGCCCACGGCGTAGATGTTGGAGACCGAGGTGCGCGCCACCCGGTTGACCCGGATATGACCCGATTCGGTGAGCTCGACCCCCACGTCCTCCAGGCCGATGCCCGCGGTGTTCGGAACGGATCCGACAGCCATCAGGCAGTGGCTGCCGTCGACGGTGCGACCGTCCGACAGCGTCACGGTGACACCGTTCGCGGTGCGCTCGACCTTGTCGGCACGGGACTTGGACAGCACCTGCATGCCGCCGCGCTTGAAGACCTTCTCGAGCACGTGCGCCGCGTCCTGGTCCTCGCCCGGCAGCACCTGGTCGCGGCTGGAGATCAGGGTGACCTTGGCGCCCAGGTTCATGTACGCCGATGCGAACTCGGCACCCGTGACGCCCGATCCGACCACGATGAGGTGCTCGGGCAGCGTCTTCATGTCGTACAGCTGCGTCCAGGTGAGGATCCGCTCGCCGTCGGGCTTGGCGGAATCGAGCTCGCGCGGCGCAGCGCCCACGGCGACGATGAGGGTGTCGGCCTCGATGCGGTCGAACTCCGTGCCGTCGACCGAGGTGGAGACGACGATCGCGTTCGGGCCGTCCAGGCGGCCGTGGCCCGACAGGATCGTCACGCCGGCGTCGAGCAGCGTCGTGCGCATGTCCTCGGACTGCTGCCCGGCGAGCGCCATCAGCCGCTTGTTCACGGCGGCGAGGTTGATCGCGACCTGCGGCTTGAGCGGCTTGCCCTCCGCGCCCTTCGCGTAGAACTGCACCCCGAGGTCGCTGGCCTCGCTGATCGCGACGGCCGCGTCAGCGGTGGCGATCAGGCTCTTGGAGGGGACCACGTCGGTGAGCACCGCGGATCCGCCCACGCCGACCCGCTCCACGAGCGTCACTTCCGCACCGAGCTGTGCTGCGGCGAGCGCCGCCTCGTAACCGCCGGGACCGCCGCCGAGGACGGCCACACGCTGAGAGCGCTCGAACATCAAGGTCATGGGTTCCATTCTTCCGCATCCGCCGCGCCGCCGGGATCAGCCTGTCCCGCACGGGGTGAGCGTTCCGACGCCGTTCGCCACTCGTTCCGCGCCGTCGGAGACCCTGAGCACCCGAGAGCGCGGCTCCCGCTCTTCCGCGCTCACCTCGCTCGGGCAGCGCACGTGGCCGTATCCTCGTTCTCATGGCTGACTGGAACCACCCCCTCGACGACCCGAGTGCCGACCCCTTCGCGATCGCTGCAGAGGCCGCCTCCGACATCCACCGGCTTACGGGAGTCGAACGCCACGACATCGCCGTCACGCTCGGATCCGGCTGGGGCAAGGCCGCCGAGCTGATCGGCGAGACGATCGCCACCATCCCCGCCACCGAGGTCACGGGCTTCTCCAAGCCCGCGCTCGAGGGGCACGTCGGGACCCTCCGCAGCATCGTCACCCCGGGCGGCAAGAACGTGCTCGTGATCGGCGCACGCACGCATTACTACGAAGGCCATGGCGTGCGCCGGGTCGTGCACAGCGTGCGCACCGCCGCCGCCACCGGGGCGAAGACCATGGTGCTCACCAACGGCGCCGGCGGCATCCGCGAGACCTGGAAGCCGGGGCAGCCGGTGCTGATCAGCGACCACCTCAACCTCACCGCCGACTCGCCGCTCGAGGGCGCGACCTTCATCGACCTCACGGATCTGTACAGCGCGCGGCTGCGCGACCTCGCCCGCACGATCGATCCGAGCCTGGACGAGGGCGTCTACACGCAGTTCCGCGGCCCGCACTACGAGACCCCGGCCGAGGTGCAGATGGCGAAGACCATCGGTGGCCACATCGTCGGCATGTCCACCGCGCTCGAGGCGATCGCCGCGCGGCAGGCCGGCATGGAGATCCTCGGCTTCTCGCTCATCACCAACCTCGCCGCCGGCATCCAGAAGACCCCGCTCAGCCATGCCGAGGTGATCGAGGCGGGCCGCGAGGCCGAGCCCGTCATCTCGGATCTGCTGGCCCGCGTGATCGGGGCGCTGTGAGCGGGCAGGAGGCGGCGCTGCTCACGCAGGCGCGCGCCTGGCTGCGCCAGGATCCGGATCCGGAGACCCGCGACGAGCTGGCCGGCCTGATCACGCGTGCCGGATCCGGTGACGAGGCGGCGCTCGGCGACCTCGCCGACCGCTTCTCGGCGCGTCTCGCATTCGGCACCGCGGGCCTGCGCGGCGAGCTCGCCGCGGGCTCCAACCGGATGAACCGCGTGCTCGTGGCGCAGGCCGCCGCCGGCTTCGCCGCGTATCTGCAGGAAAAGGCGCCCGGCACGGCACCCACCGTCGTGATCGGGTACGACGGACGCAAGAACTCGCGCGTCTTCGCGAAGGACTCGGCCGAGATCTTCGCCGGCGCAGGGCTGCGCGCGATCCTGCTGCCACGCTTGCTGCCGACCCCGGTGCTCGCGTTCGCCGTGCGCCACCTCGGCGCCGACGCCGGTGTCATGGTGACCGCGAGCCACAATCCCCCCAATGACAACGGCTACAAGGTCTACCTCGGCGGCGCGGACCAGGGCTCGCAGATCGTCTCGCCGGCCGACGCCGAGATCGCCGCGCACATCCAGCAGGTGGCGGATCGAGGCGATGCCCTGAGCATCCCGCGCTCCACGGCATACGAGACCGCCGGTGAGGGGATCCTCGACGCGTACGTCGCCGCGACCGCCGCGGTGGCCCCTGCTCCGGTCGGCACCGCGGGACTGCGCTGGGTCTACACCGCGATGCACGGGGTGGGCTGGGAGACGTTCTCCCGCATCATCGGCGAAGCGGGCTACCCGGCGCCGTGGACCGTGAGCGAACAGCGCGATCCTGATCCGACGTTCCGCACGGTCTCCTTCCCCAACCCGGAGGAGCCCGGCGCCATGGACCTCGCGTTCGCGAAGGCGCGCACGCTGGGCGCCGAGCTCGTGATCGCGAACGACCCCGATGCGGACCGGCTGGCCGTCGGCATCCCGGACCCGGCTGCCGAGGGCGGCTGGCGCCGCCTCACCGGCAACGAAGTCGGTCTGCTGCTGGGCTGGCGTGCCGCTCGCGCCGCCACGGCGGAGGGTCCGGCCGCCCCGGGGACATCACTGGCGTGCTCGCTCGTGTCCTCCCCCGCACTCGGCGCGGTCGCGGCGCACTACGGACTGGACTTCCACGAGACGCTCACCGGTTTCAAGTGGATCTCGCGCGCCCCGGGCATCGCGTTCGGCTACGAGGAGGCCCTGGGCTACCTCGTGAACCCCGAGACGGTGCGCGACAAGGACGGCATCTCCGCCGCGGTGGCTCTGCTCGGCCTCGCCGCGGAGGCGCGCGGACGCGAGGCGACACTCGCCGACCTGCTGGAGGAGGTGGCGGCCGAGGTGGGTCATTACGCCAGCGGTCAGGTCTCGATCCGCGTCGATGACGTCGCCGTGATCGGCCGGATCATGGCCGCGCTGCGGCAGGATCCGCCCACCGCCTTCGGCGAGACCGCGATCTCGTCGGTCGAGGACCTCCTCACGGCCGCCGAGGGCGCTCCCGCCGGCGATGTGCTGCGCTACCGCCTTGCCGACGGCTCCCGCGTGATCGTGCGCCCGAGCGGCACCGAGCCCAAGCTCAAGGTCTACATCGACGCTCGGGCGGACTCCGCCGATGCCGCCCGCGACGCGGTGGCGGGTCTCGATGCCGCGATCCGCGACCTGCTGGCCCGGCTCAGCTGACCGCGCTCGGTGGTCGACGGCTGAACGCCGATATCGGTTCAGCCGTCGATCACCGCGACGAGCTCATCCAGGAAGCCCGCGAAAGACCCTCCCCTTCGGACGATCCGCTGCACGCTGTCGCCCTCGCCGAACACCTCGACGAGTTGCTCGAACACGGTCTGGAACGCGTCGCGGTCCTGCTCGCTGAACGCGGCGAGCGCGACGACCTGCACGCGCCCGCTCCCCCATGCGACCGAGCCCGCGGCGACGCCGACCGCGATCGCGGTGCGCTGCGCGGTCATCTGCAGGGCGTGGGGAACCGCGAGCGCATCGCTGAACGCGGTCGATGAGAGCCTCTCCCGCTGGATCGTGTTCTCGATGTAGTCCTCGCCGATCAGGCCCGCATCGACCAGCCGGCCGCCCAACAGCCGGATGATCGCCTCCTCTCCGGTGTCCGGCAGAGGATGCACATATGCATCCTCGGAGAAGTAGCGGGACAGCTCTTCGCGGAGGCGCGCCAGCCGACGCGCGCGCCGCAGCCGCGCGGCCGCCTGCTGCACGCGCTCCACATCGGTCTCCGTGAGGAACGGCTGGATCAGCACCACCCGATCGGCCGCCGCCGGGAGCGGGACGGTGCTGAGCACCAGATCGCTGTCGATCTCGGATTCACGCGGATCCACCGCCGTGATCACCCGCACCACCTCGATCCCCTGACCGAGCGAGTGGTCGACGCGGGAGCGCAGCACCTCGTGCAGCTCGTAGTAGCCGGGACAGACGATCGTTGCCGTCAGGAGGGTCTCCGCCCGGCGACTGCGCTCCAGCCGGCCGCCGATGTGCATCGCCACGTATGCGATCTCGTCGTCGTCGGCACGGAGTCCGAGTCGTTCCTGCAGCCCGCTGACCACCGAGACGGCGACGTCGAAGATCATCGGGTACGCCGCCTTCAACGACCGGGTCAGGGGGTTGCGCGCACGCGACTCCTCCTGCGCGCGCCGGAGCAGGTTCTGCACGTGCAGGGCGAGGCGCAGGATGAACGCGTCGTCCACCAGGTCCACCTGATAGTCCGACGACGCCTGCACGACCTCGGCGCGCACCGCCGCCTCGACCTCCGCGTCGAGCCCTGCGCGCGCGAGATTCGCCAGATCCGCGCCGCCCGGCGTGACGATCCTGGTGAGCACGAGGCGGGCGAGGTGCGTGAGATCCCCCGCGCCCAGCGCGATCCCGAGCTGTTCACGCGACAGCCTCTGGATCGCGTCCGAGACGGTCCCCATCGCGGAATCGGCGGCGTCCGCGCGGTCCGCCCCCTCCAGCTCACGACCCGAGGCGACGCGATCCGCGGCGATGGCGATGTGCAGCAGCACATCCGCGATCGCGAGCTCGTTGACGTAGTAGCCGAGTCCGCCCAGCGCCGCGACCAGCGCGTCCTTGAAGGGGGCCACCGACTCCGGCGGGATGGCGCCCCCGGCGAGCGCGAGGCGGAACGGGTCCACCGGGAAGTCCGCCGCGTCCATCTCGTCGTGCGCGAGCCTGCTCAGCAGCCGGCGCTGGTCGCGCTCCGCACCCCGCAGCCGCACGACGTCCCTGTCGCGCTCCAGGGTCAGGCGCGTCCCCTCCAGCAGCGAGCGGACCCGGACCAGGTCGGCCTCGAGCGTCGCCTCGCTGACGTGCAGACGATCGGCGGTGTCGAAGACGTCGATCCCGGCCTCGTCGTCGAGCAGCGCGCGGACCAGTCCATGCAACCGCGCCCGCGGCGTCGAGTCCGCCCCCGCCTTGGCGGCGAGTGCGGCCCGCGCCGAGGCGCCGGCACGGTAGCCCGCCGCACCCGAGATGACGGCATCGCCGTCCGGCACACGCGCATTGAGGGCGGTCACGTACGCGCGGATGCTGCGGGGCGTGACGCCGAGCAGATCGGCCAGTCTCGGACCGGTCATCCACGAGTCCTCGCGCAGCAGCACACTCAGCAGCCGGTCCTGCCGTCGAGTAGACACCCGTTGTCCCTTCACCGTCCCCCGCGCACCGCACGGTCATCCTCATGATGCCAGCATCGGGACCGTCGGGCTCGGGTGCCCTCGTTCCGCCCGGGCGGAAGAGATCCTGGTGGCGGCGGTTCTAGCCCGCGTCGAACAATGACGGCAGGAGGAACGAATCGATGAGGATCCAGGTCATCTGCGGCGCGGGTGCATCCAGTACCTTCGTGGCCGCACGACTCCGCCGCGCGGCACTCGCCGCGGGCTCCGGTTGGGAGGTCGCCGCGGCGCCCGTCGACGGCGCGGATCCGTTCGCCGACCTCATCCTGTTGGGACCTCACATCGCCGCGCTCGCGGAGGAGATCGGCCGGAGGGCGCCCCGCGCCCGGGTCGTCGTGCTTCCCGAGGACGCCTTCACCGACCTCGACGGCAGCCGCATCCACGCGTTCGTGGTCGCCGCCGACTCCGCACCGAAAGGAACGCCATGACCGCTCTGTCCCGCACCGTCCGCATCGGCTCCTCACACGGGCTGCACGCCCGTCCCGCGAAGATCTTCGCGCAGGCCGCGAAGGAGACCGGCGTTCCGGTGACGATCGCGAAAGACGCCGGCAAAGCGGTCAACGCCGCCAGCATCCTCGGCGTCATCGCACTCGGCCTCGAGCAGGGCGACTATGCCACCCTCTCCGCCGAAGGCGATGGCGCGGAGGCCGCCCTCGACAGGCTCGCCGAGCTGCTCGTCACCGACCACGACGAGGGCACGATCTGATGGCCGCCCTCCGCGGGGTCGGGATCGGCCAGGGCGTCGCGACGGGCCCCGTCCGACGGATGGCCGAGCCCCTGCCCGCCCCGGAGAACACGCCGAGCGGCGTCGGCGCCGAGGTCGAGCGCGCCAGGGTCGCAGAGGCGATCTCGTACGTCGCCGCCGATCTGAACCGGCGCGCCGAGGCCGTCGACGGCACCGCGCGCGAGGTTCTCGAGGCGCAGGCGATGATCGCCGAGGATCCGACGCTCGCCGACGAGGTCGAGGAGCGGGTCGCTGCAGGAGCCACTGCCGAGTGGGCCGTGCACGATGCGTTCGCGGGCTTCCGCGCCTCGCTCGAGGCTGTCGGCGGCTACCTCGGCGAACGCGCCGCCGACCTCGACGACATCGCCCAGCGCGTTCTGGCGCGCCTGCGCGGGGTCCCGGCCCCCGGCGTCCCGGAACCCGGTCACCCCTTCGTCCTCGTCGCGCGCGACCTCGCCCCTGCCGATACGGCGCTGCTCGACCTGGACCAGGTGCTCGCGCTCATCACGACGGATGGCGGCCCGACCTCGCACACCGCGATCCTGGCCCGCGAGAAGGGCATCGTCGCCCTCGTCGGTGCGGTCGACGCGGTCTCCCTCGCCGACGACGAGACGGTGATCGTGGATGCCGCGGCGGGCACGGTGGTCACCGGCCCGAGTGCCGAGGAGCTCGCGCGCGCCGCCGAGCGCGCGGCCGAGCGGAAGGCCGTGGATGCTGCACCGGCCTCGCCCGGCGCACTCGCCGACGGCACCCCGATCGCACTGCTCGCGAACCTCGGAAAGCCCGGCGACGCCGTGGACGCTGCGGCCAGGGGCGCGGAGGGGGTCGGCCTGTTCCGCACCGAGTTCCTGTTCCTCTCGGCGACGCATGCGCCCACCGTATCGGTGCAGCGAGAGGCCTACCGCGAGCTCCTCGCGGCCTTCCCGGGTCGGAAGGTCGTCGTGCGCGTGCTCGATGCAGGTGCGGACAAGCCTCTGCCCTTCCTCAACGACGCGCACGAGGAGAACCCGGCCCTCGGCCTCAGGGGGCTTCGCGCACTCCGCGCCAGCGAGGACATCCTGCGCGAGCAGCTGACCGCCCTCGCGGAGGCGGACGCCGAGACCGAGGCGGATCTCTGGGTCATGGCCCCGATGGTCGCGACTGTCGAGGAGACCGCGTACTTCACGGCGCTCGCCCGCGAGTACGGCCTTCGCACCGCTGGCATCATGGTCGAGGTCCCCTCCTCCGCGCTCCTCGCCGACCGTCTGCTCGCCCACGCGGACTTCGCCTCCATCGGGACGAACGACCTGACGCAGTACACGATGGCCGCCGATCGCCTGCTCGGCTCCGTGGCCTCGTTCCAGGATCCCTGGCACCCTGCCGTACTGCGCCTCGTCGCCGAGGTCGGCCGCGCCGGCCGCGAGCTCGGAAAGCCCGTCGGGGTCTGCGGCGAGGCCGCCGCCGACCCCCTGCTCGCCGTGGTGCTCGTCGGCCTCGGCGTCGGATCCCTGTCGATGGCGCCCTCGGCACTCGCCGATGTCCGCCGCGCCCTGGCAGAGCGGACGCTCGACGACGCCGGGCGCATCGCCGCAGCCGCCCTGGCCGCGGACGACGCGACATCCGCTCGTGCGGCCGCTCACGCCGCAGGCTGAACCCCTCCCGCAGCAATCCCCCCACACACACAGAAAGTCACATCATGACGACGACGTCAACAACTGCCAAGCAGCCGGGATCCGCGCGCGTCGCGGTCCAGCGCTTCGGCACCTTCCTCTCCGGCATGATCATGCCGAACATCCCCGCGTTCATCGCGTGGGGCTTCATCACCTCGTTCTTCATCGCCGTGGGCTGGCTGGGCAACTGGCATCCCGTCGCCGACATGCTCGGTGGATTCGGAGACGTCAGCAAGGTCGGCTGGCAGCATGCGATGACCACCCTCGCGCAGGATCCCGACGGCAAGACGTTCAGCCAGTACGTGGGTCTGGTGGGGCCGATGATCACCTACCTGCTGCCGCTGCTGATCGCCAACACCGGCGGACGGATGGTCTACCGCGAGCGCGGCGGCGTGGTCGCCACGATCGCGACCATGGGCGTGATCGTGGGCACCACGATCCCGATGTTCCTCGGCGCGATGATCATGGGGCCGCTGGCCGGCTGGATCACCAAGCAGATGGACCGGCTCTGGGACGGCAAAATCCGGCCCGGATTCGAGATGCTCGTGAACAACTTCTCGGCGGGCATCCTCGGCATGATCCTCGCAATCGCCGGCTTCTTCGGATTCGGTCCCGTGATCTCCGCGGTCAGCGCGTTCCTCGGAACGATCGTGGCCTGGCTGGTCGCGAACGGCCTGCTCCCCCTGCTCTCGATCATCGTCGAGCCCGCCAAGGTGCTGTTCCTGAACAACGCGATCAACCACGGTGTGTTCACGCCGCTGGGGATCCAGCAGGCGAGCCAGGCCGGGAAGTCGATCCTGTTCCTCATCGAGGCGAACCCCGGCCCGGGACTCGGCATCCTGCTGGCCTTCACCTTCTTCGGCATCGGCGAGGCGAAGGCGACCGCGCCGGGCGCGATCATCATCCAGTTCTTCGGCGGCATCCACGAGATCTACTTCCCGTACGTGCTCATGAAGCCGATCCTGCTCGTGGCCGCGATCGCCGGAGGCATGACCGGCGTGGCGACGAACGCGATCTTCGGCGGCGGTCTGAAGTTCCCCGCCGCACCGGGATCGATCATCGCCGTCACGCTCGCCGCCGCTCCGGCCGGGGTCGGGAATCTGCTCGTCGTGTATCTGTCCGTCGTGCTCGCGGCCACGGTCTCGTTCCTGGTCTCGGCCGTGTTCCTGCTGCGCACCCGTCGTCGTGATCTCGCCACCGAGGGCGCCGGCGATCTCGCCGCGGCGATCGCGCAGACCGAGGCGAACAAGGGCAAGGAGTCGGCAGCGCTCGCGGGACTGCGCCAGCAGACCGCGTCCGCGCCGTCCGCCGTCGCCACGAATCGCCGGATCTCCACCATCGTCTTCGCGTGCGACGCCGGCATGGGCTCCTCCGCGATGGGCGCGAGCGTGCTGCGCAACAAGTTCAAGAAGGCCGGCATCGCCGACGTCGATGTCACGAACAAGGCCATCGCGAACCTCGACGGCACGGAGGACCTCATCGTCACCCAGCAGCAGCTGACCGACCGCGCCAGGGCGCGCAACGGCGAGGCGACGCACGTCTCCGTCGACAACTTCATGAACTCGCCGAAGTACGACGAGGTCGTCGAGCTCGTCCGCAAGCAGCACGACGGCGACGCCTGATCCCGACCGCGAGAACCGAACGAGAGGAATCCCGAGATGAGCATCCTGACCCCCGATCGCGTCCGTATCCACACCGGTTCCGCCACCCAGGAGGAGGCGCTGCAGGAGGCGGCGGGCCTCCTGGTCGCGGCCGGCGCGGTGACGCCCGCCTACCTCGACGCCATGCGGCAGCGCGAGCAGACCGTGTCGACGTACATGGGCAACGGACTCGCCATCCCGCACGGCACGAACGAGGCCAAGAACGAGATCCTCGCCTCCGCGCTCTGCGTCGTGCGCTACGACGGCGGCGTGGACTGGGCAGGAGACCCCGCGACGTTCGTGATCGGCATCGCCGGGCGCGGCGACGAGCACCTGGAGATCCTGTCGCAGATCGCGATCCTGTTCTCCGACGAGGATGACGTCGCCCGCCTCACCGCCGCAGGGTCCGCAGAAGAGCTGTACGGCATGCTCGCGGAGGTGAACGGCTGATGCCCGTCGCGGTGCACTTCGGCGCGGGCAACATCGGCCGCGGCTTCGTCGGCCTGCTGCTGCACGAGGGCGGGTACGACCTGGTGTTCTCGGACGTGGCCGCCGATCTCGTGAACGCGATCAACGCGGCGCCGGAGTACACCGTGCACGAGGCGGGTCCCGGGGGCGTCGACCACTTCGTCACGGGCTACCGTGCGGTCGACAGCCGCACCGATCCCGAGGCGGCGGCCTCCGCCGTCGCGACCGCCGACGTCGTCACGACCGCGGTCGGGGTGACCGTACTGCGGTTCGTAGCGCCGACGATCGTGGCGGGGCTGCGACTGCGCGATGCGGGCCGGGCTCCGCTGCAGATCATGGCGTGCGAGAACGCGATCGGCGCCACCGATCTGCTGCGCACGGAGATCGCCACCGCGGCGGGCGAGGACGCACCCGCCCTCCTCGCCCGCGCGGTCTTCGCGAACACCGCCGTCGACAGGATCGTCCCGGCGCAGGCGCCCGGTCAGGGCGTGGACGTGACGGTCGAGCCCTACTTCGAGTGGGCCATCGAGAGCGGGCCGTTCGGCGACGACCCGCCGCACATCCCGGGCGCCCATCTCGTGGCCGATCTCGCCCCGTACATCGAGCGCAAACTGTTCACCGTCAACACGGGTCACGCCGCGACCGCGTACTTCGGCGAGCGCGCCGGCGCGATCACGATCGCCGAGGCACTCGAGGATCCCGCGACCGCAGCGGCCGTCGAGGCGGCGCTGCAGGAGACGTCGAGCGTGCTGTCCACGGTGCACGGGCTGGATCCGGCCGAGCTCGCCGAGTACCGCGCGAAGATCCTGGACCGGTTCCGCAACCCCCTCCTCCCCGATACGGTGCGCCGGGTCGGCCGGCAGCCGCTGCGCAAGCTCTCCCGGCACGAGCGGTTCATCGGCCCGGCGGCACAGGCCGCCGAGCGTGGCCTCGGCACGGCGGCGCTCGTCGCCGCGGTCGGCGCCGCGCTCTCCTTCGACGCGCCCGAGGACGAGGAGGCCGTTCGGCTGCAGGAGCTGCTGCGCACCCTGGACGCCGACGCTTTCAGCGTCGAGGTGACCGGTCTCGACGCCGGGCATCCGTTGTTCGCAGCCGTGCGCGACGAGGTCGCCCGTCACCAGGACCGGTAGCAACAGCGCCCTGCAGTCCGGGACAGATCTCGCCGCCGGATACGCTCGAGCCATGGACTTCCTCGCCCCCGTCACCCTCGAGAACGACTTCGTCCGACTGGAGCCGCTCGCCCCCGAGCACGCCGACGATCTCGCCGCCGCGACCGCAGGGCTCGAGGACCGCTGGTATACCTCCGTTCCGTCCGCCGAAGGCGTGCCCACGGAGATCGCCCGTCGCCGTGCGCTGGCCGCCGAGGGCGCCATGAACCCGTTCGCGATCGTGCGGCTGGACACCGGGCGCGCGGTCGGCATGACGACGTTCTGCGACATCGACCAGCCGAACCGCACCGTCGAGATCGGCTACACGTGGCTGTCGCCCGAGGTGCACGGCACGGCCGTGAACCCCTCCGCCAAGCGCCTGCTGCTGGGGCACGCCTTCGAGCACTGCGACGCGATCCGCGTGCAGTTCTGCACGCACTTCCACAACCGGCAGTCCCGCGCGGCGATCGAGCGGCTCGGGGCGAAGCTGGACGGGATCCTGCGCAACCACCGCATGGGGGCCGACGGCGCCTTCCGCGACACGGTGGTGTACTCGATCCTCCCCCACGAGTGGCCCGCGGTCCGCAACAGCCTCGACGCGCGGCTCGATCGTCGGCGCTGAGCACCCGGCACGCCGCGCGCGAATGAGGAGAGCATGACGACGAAGTCATATGCCGTGATCGGCGCCGGCCCCTCCGGACTCGCCGTCATGCGCGCGCTGCAGAAGACCGGCATCGACGCCACAGGATACGAGGCCTCACATGGCGTCGGCGGGCTCTGGGACATCACGAACCCTCGCAGCACGGTGTACTCCTCGGCGCACCTGATCTCGTCACGCACCACGACGGAGTTCACCGAATTCCCGATGGACAGTGACGTCGACTACCCCGGCCATCGCGTGCTCAAACGGTACTTCGACGAGTACGCCGACGCCTTCGGGTTGCGTGAGCGGTTCCGGTTCGGCATCAGGGTGGACCGACTAGAGCGCGACGGCGACGGCTGGATCCTGCACGCCACGGCACGGGGCGACGACGGCGGGACCGAGTCCGTCGTCCGGCGCCACGACGGCGTCATCCTCGCGAACGGCACGCTCGCCGCACCGAACGTCCCGGCCTTCCCCGGAGAGTTCACGGGCGAGATCATGCACACCAGCGCCTACAAGGATCCGGCGCAACTCGCCGGCAGGCGGGTGCTCATCATCGGCGCCGGCAACTCCGGCTGCGACATCGCGGTGGACGCCGTGCACCACGCGGCCGGCGTCGACATGAGCGTGCGTCGCGGCTACTACTTCGTGCCGCGCTACCTCTTCGGCCGCCCCAGCGACACCCTCAACCAGGGCAGGCCGCTGCCGGCACGCCTCAAGCAGGCGATCGACTCCCGGGTGCTGCGGGCGTTCACCGGCGACCCCGTGCGCTTCGGCTTCCCCAAGCCCGACTACCGCATCTACGAGTCGCACCCCATCGTGAACACCCTCGTGCTGAACCATCTCGGTCAGGGCGATCTGCGGATCCGCGCAGACGTCGATCGCTTCGACGGCCGCACCGTGCGCTTTCGCGACGGCACGGCAGGCGACTACGACCTCGTCCTGCTCGCGACCGGCTACGCCCTGGACTACCCGTTCGTCGACCGGGAGCACCTGAACTGGACGGGTGCCTCGCCCCGGCTGTTCCTGAACGTGTTCCCGCCGTCGTTCAACGGCCTGTACATGATGGGCATGATCGAGGCCAGCGGCATCGGCTGGCAGGGCCGCTACGAGCAGGCCGAGCTGATCGCCGCGTACCTCGCCGCGGAGAGCGCGGATCCGGCCCGCGCTGCGGCGTTCCGGGAGCGGGTCGCGACCGGCTCCTGGCCCGACCTCACCGGCGGATACCGCTACCTCGGACTCGCGCGCATGTCGTATTACGTCAACAAGGACGCCTACCGGCGCGCCGTGCGCACCGAGAAGGCCGCCCTGGCCGACGGCCCGGCGCCGACGGCATCGGGGAGAGCAAGGCGATGACCTTCGAATGTGTCGCTACGCTCTGGGGCATGCACACCACGCGCCGCACGGGATCGCGCACCGGCGATGCCTCCCGCCGAGCCGTCCGGGCAGGAGAGTGATGAGACGCGTCATGGTCACCGGCGGCGCCGGCTTCCTCGGCACCAGGGTCACCAGCCTCCTCACCGACCACCCGGATGTCGACGTCGTGATCTGCGGCGACCTCCGCGAATCCGAGGTGCCGGGTGTCGTCTCGGTCTCCGTGGACGTCACGGATCCGCTCGGGCTGCCCGAACTGCTGCGCCGGCATCGCGTCGACACGGTCGTGCACCTGGCCGCGATCGTCAACCCCGGCCGCGACGTGCAGGGCGAGTTCCGCGTCGACGTCCAGGGCTCCTCCAATGTGCTGGCCGCATGCGTGGAGTCCGGTGTGCGCCGCCTCGTGGTCTCGAGCTCGGGCGCCGCGTACGGGTACCATCCCGACAATCCGGACTGGATCGACGAGACCGACGCGCTGCGCGGCAACGACGAGTTCCCCTATTCGCGGCACAAGCGCATGGTCGAGGAGATGCTCGCGGCTGCACGCACCACGCATCCGGCGCTGGAGCAGGTCGTCTTCCGGATCGGCACGATCCTGGGACCCACCGTGCGCAACCAGATCACCGCACTGTGGGATGCGAAGCGGATCCTGCACATCGCCGGATCCGACTCCCCCTTCGTGTTCGTCTGGGTCGACGACGTGGCCGCGGCGATGGTGCGTGCGGCGCTGGGCGACGGGCCCGCCGGCATCTACAACGTGGCGGGCGACGGGGCTCTGACCGTGCCGCAGATCGCTCGTCGGCTGCGCAAGCCGCTGCTGACGATCCCGGCGCCGCTTCTGGCGATAGCCCTCGCGGTCGGCGGCGCCCTGCGTCTGACGCAGCACGGTCCGGAGAAGATCCGCTTCCTGCGATACCGGCCGGTGCTGCGCAACGATCGCCTGAAGCACGAGTTCGGCTACACGCCGCGACTCACCTCGGCCGAGGCGTTCGAGGAGTACCTGCGAACGCACCCGGACGTCGTGCACACCAGCTGACCGTCACCACGCGGCGGCCCTTCAGCCGGTCTTCGTGAACACCCCGAGGCCCGACGGCTGCGGCACCTGCGCGAACTTGTCGAAGTACGCCAGCGTCACGCCGTGCACGGCCCCGCCCGCACGCGTGAACACGGCCGAGGAGAGGGATCCCGGAGGCGCGCCCTCCCCTGTCGGCGCGAACGACAGGGTGTCTCCGTCCCACGGGTCGATGTCGAACGTGTAACCGCCCGTGGGCCCCATCGCCCCGTGCAGCTTTCCGCCGGAGGACGTGATCGTGAGGGTGCCGAGGTACGGGCTCGTGTAGGTGCCGACATAGTCGGCGTCCGGTGCCTGCAGCGCAGCGCCGGCCGGCGGCTTCTCGCCGGCCAGGTCGCCGACAGGAGCGTTGTAATGCGCGAAGACGCCACCGTACGCCTTCACCCAGTCGCGCGTCTGCGCGCCGTAGAGCACATCGTCGAGGAACTGCTGGTTCACCGCCTCCGGCACGCCGATGGGCGCCCCGTTCGTGAGCACGACGATGCCCAGGTCGAGATCCGGGACCATCGCCTCGGCGGTCGCGGTACCGAGCTCGAACCCGCCGGAGTGGCTCAGCACGACCCGTCCGCCGGCGCCCGACCCGACGTTGCTGCCGAATCCGTAGTGCCCGGGCCGCTGGTCGAGCGCGCTGTTCCGGGAGTTCACGATCTGCGCCGAGAACGCCTGGGTGAGCGGCGCGGGATCGATGAAGTCCTTTCCGGCGAGTTTGCCGTCGTCCAGGACCACCGCCATCCACTTGGCCACGTCCCCCGCCGTCGACGCCACGCCGCCGGCCGGCGCCTCCGCATCGGGGTCGCGGTCGAACAGCGGTTCGAAGTCGCCCGCCCCGATCCGCGCGTGCTGCACGGCCCGGTCGCGCGTGGCGAGGAACTCGGCATGCGAGGAGGTGGTGGAGGTCATCCCGAGCGGGTCGAACAGCAGCTCCTTCGCCGTCTGCTCCCAGGTCTCGTGCCGGGAGGCGGCGACGGCCACCGCGCCGGTGGTGAGCCCGAAGTTCGAGTACTGGTACGTCGTGCGGAAGGGCGCGAGCGGGATCTGGTTCAGGTGCGCCAGGATGTAGTCGCGGTCGAAGCCGAGATCTTCGAGCTCGTCGCCGCCGCCGGTCGGGATGCCGGTGCGGTGCGCGAAGGCGTCGCCGATCGTCGCGTTCGCCGTGACGTACGGATCGTTGAACGTCATAGACGGCATCAGATCCTTGATCGGGGTGCTCCAGGTGATGCTCGGATCCTCGGTCATCGCCCGCGCGACGATCGTGGCCGAGATCGGCTTCGACATCGACGCGATCATGAACAGTGTGTTGACGTCGACCGGGGCTCCGGTGCGCTTGTCACGCACTCCGAACGCCCCCTCATACACGGTCTTCCCCTTCGAGACCACGGCGACCGTGGCGCCGGGGACACCGGTGCGCTTGAGCGCGTCGGCGACGTGCGCCGGGAGCTTCTTCAGTGCGGCGGCGACGGCGGTCGCGCGATCGGTGTACAGCGGCATCACGTCCTGGTTCGGCGCCGCCCCGGTCTGCACGTGCACCGGCTGTCCGCCCTGCGGCGGCGCCGAGCATCCCGCCACGGCACCGACCATCAGCAGTGTCACCGAGGCGGCGATCAACGGCGATCCCCGGCGCGCAGCACCGGTCCTGTTCCTTGCGGGCGCCATGCCGCTCCTCTTCTCGCGACCCCCCTCGGTGAGGCTAGCGAGCGCGGAACACACGGGGCAAGATGTCACCGCGTGCTGAGACCGATTCGTTCCCGTCGACTTCCGCCACTTGTCAGGATGCCCGCAGGTCCTGGGCGAACATCACCAGGATGCCGCTGGGTCCGCGGAGGTAGGTCAGCTTGTACACGTCCTGATAGTTCGCCACGCCCCGCAGCGGGAAGCAGCCGTGCCGGGCGGCGATCGCGAGCGCCTCGTCGATGTCGTCGACGGCGAACGCGATGCGGTGCATGCCGATCTCGTTCGGGAGCGTCGGCTCGGTATCGATCGCGTCGGGGCGGATGTACTCGAACAGCTCCACGCGCCCGTTCCCGTCCGGCGTCTGCAGCACCGCGATCCTCGCGCGATTGCCGTCGAGCCCGACGGCGATGTCTGCCCAATCGCCCGACACGGTGTCGCGTCCCAGCACGGTGAGGCCGAGGTCGGTGAAGAAGAAGATGGTCGCTTCGAGGTCCCGGACGGCGATGCCGACGTTGTCCATGCGGATGGCCATGCCTCGCACTCTACGCCGCCCGGTCCGTGGGCCCCGGCGTCAGTGCGCGCCGGCTTCGACCAGGATCACGCCGCCGACGATCACGGCGAGACCGATCGCGGTCATGACCGAGATGTGATCGCGGAACAGGACGCGCCCGAGGACGGCGGTGGCGGCGACGCCGAGCGCCGCCCAGACCGCGTACGCGATGCCGACCGGCATGCCCAGCGCCAGCACCGCACCCAGCAGCACGTAAGAGGCCAGGTAGCCCAGGACGATGGCCGGGATGTGGCGACGGCGGCGGAAGCCCTCGGAGGCGCGCAGGCTCAGGGTGGCGGTCACTTCGGAGGCGATCGCGCCGAGCAGCAGCAGCCAGGTCATGAGGCGCTCCCGGTATCTCCGCGGGCGTGCCTGGTGCCCAACTCGGCGAGCAGCACGCCGGCGATGATCACCCCGAGCCCGACGAGGGAGAGCGGGCTCAGCGCCTCGGCGAACAGCGCCGCCGCAGCGAGCGCGGTGAGCGCCACGCCGATCGCGGACCAGATGCCGTAGGCCACGCCCACGGGCATGCCGCGGGTGAGCACGATCCCGAGCAGCCAGAACGACCCGCCGTACCCGAGCACGACCACGCACAGCCACCACCAGGATCCGCCCGTCGACACCGCTCGCAGGCTGAGCGTCGCACTGACCTCCAACACGATCGCGAGCAGCAGGGGCGGCCAGGCGCTGGGCAGGTGACGACCACCGGCCCCGGCATCAGGGGCCTGGCCCGCCGGCTCAGGCGAGGACATCGTCGAGCAGCGGGTGCAGATGCCGGGAGCGCAGCGTCCGCGCGGCGTTCGCGGCGCCGGCCGCCAGCGCGTCGTCCACCGCATGGCCCGCCAGCGTCGCATCGAGCACGCCGGCGAAGAAGGCATCGCCGGCGCCATTGGTGTCGACGACGTCGACCGGCACCGCCGCCACGCGATGCAGCGCGCCTTCGCCGTCGACGGCGATCGCGCCGTCGGCCCCGAGCGTGCAGACGGCGAGGGAGGCCCCCGCGTCGATGCAGTCGCGCAGGAAGCCCTCGGGATCCGAAAGCCGGTCGGCGTTGCAGAAGATCACGTCCGCAGCGGCGACGAATGGCCGGTGGAACGTCGCGGTTCCGTCGTAGTCGTGCAGATCGACCCAGATCGGGGCCCCGGCCGTGCGCGCCTCGTCGATCGCGGCGAGCCCCTCGGCGGAGAGGTCGAGCACGATCGCGGCGGCGCCGGCGAGCGCGGGCTCATCGCCGGCGAGGTCCTCCCACCCCGGGGCGAGCTCGGGCGATGACAGGAACACCGAGACCCGCTCGCCGGCATCCGTCATGAGGTTCAGATGGCGTTCGGAGACGGTGGCCTCACGGAGGCCCAGCAGGGGCACCCCGGCTCTTCCGAGCGCATCGCGGATCCGCAGTCCCGCCGCGTCGCGGCCGACCCGCGCGCGCAGGGACACGGCGCGCCCGAGTCCGTGCAGACTCAGCGCCTTGCCGGCGCTCGTTCCGCCGACCGTCTGCCAGTCCGCCTCCGCGAACTGCATGTGCGGCGTCGGCTCCGGCAGCCGGTCCAGCAGCACGATCGTGTTCCACGACACCGCCCCGACGACGGCGACCCGCCCCGCATCGGGGGCTTCACTCATCGAAGCCCTCGGCGATCAGCTCGACCAGCTCCTCCCGCTCCTCGACGGGGAGGAACGCGCCGGCGGCGGCGTTGAACTGGAAGGACTCGAGGTCCTCGAGGTCGTAGCCGAACGCATCGACGAGCAGCGCCATCTCCCGCGTCAGCGAGGTCGCGCTCATCGTGCGGTTGTCGACGTTCACGGTCACCGCGAAGCCCAGCTGGTAGAGCAGGTCGAACGGGTGGTCGGCGAACTCGGTCCCCCAGGCGGCGATCGCGCCGGTCTGCAGGTTGGACGACGGCGAGAGCTCGAGCGGAATCTCCCGGTCGCGCACCCAGCGCGCCAGATCGCCGAAGCGGACCTGCACCTCCTCGCCGTCGCGGTTGACGATCTCCAGATCCTCGGCGATCCGCACGCCGTGACCGAGGCGCAGCGCGCGGCCGTCGACCAGCGCGGAGCGGATCGAGTCCGGTCCCGCAGCCTCGCCCGCGTGCACGGTCGTGGGGAACATCTGCCCGGCCAGGTACTCGAAGGTCTCCCGGTAGCGCGAGGACGGGTACCCCGCCTCGGGGCCCGCGGTGTCGAAGCCGACCACGCCGCGATCCCTGTTGGCGACGGCGAGTTCGGCGATCTCGCGCACACGCTCGGTCTGACGCATCGCGGAGAGCAGTTGCCCCACCCGGATGCTCTTGCCGCGGCTCTCCGCGGCGTCCTCCGCCTCGTCGATGCCGTCCTGCACGGCGTCGACCGCCTGCTGCAGGCTGAGTCCGTTCGCGAGGTGCAGCTCGGGCGCCCAGCGCACCTCGCCGTACACGACGCCGTCGCGCACCAGGTCCTCGACGAACTCGCGCGAGATGCGGCGCAGGTTCTCGGCGCTCTGCATCACGGAGAGGGAGACGTCGAACGTCTTCAGGTAATCGACCAGGGATCCGGCCGACGCCTGGGTGCGGAACCACATCGCGAGCCCGGTCGGGTCGGTGTGCGGCAGTTCGATCCCCGCCGCGTCGGCGAGCTCGATGATCGTGGCGGGGCGCACTCCGCCGTCGAGGTGATCGTGCAGCGAGACCTTGGGGAGGCTCCGAAGGGACAGACCCTCGACCTCCAGGTCGCCGTTCGCGTCGATGGGCATGACAGATCCTTCCTCAGCGGTCGATCGATGGGAATCGTCAGGGATGTTCCGAGAGGAACCGGACAGGGCGCCGCGCAGACGCCGCGCCCGGAATCAGCCTAGGCCGTGATGCGCTCGCGCACGAGGGGCGCGCGCTCGATGTGCTCTGCGCCGATCTCCCACGCGCCGTCCACCGCCTCCAGCGCACGGTCGAACCGCGCCGCGTCGTCGGCGGACAGCGTGAACACCGGGTCGCCGGCGCGCACGGCATCGCCGGGCTTCACGTGCAGGTCGATGCCCGCGGCGAACACCACCGCGTCCTCCGCGCGGGCGCGGCCCGCTCCCAGGCGCCAGGCGCCGATGCCGAACGGCAGCGCGTCCATGCGGGTCACGAATCCGTCCGATGCGGCGGTCACGGTGTGCGTCTCGCGTGCGGTCGGCAGAGCCGCATCGGGGTCGCCGTCCTGCGCCCGGATCATGGCCTTCCACGAGTCCATCGCGCGGCCGTCGTCCAGCGCCTTCTCCACGTCGGCGTCGGGCTGTCCGCTGAGCGCCAGCATCTCCCGGGCGAGCGCGATCGTGAGCTCGCGGATGTCCGCGGGGCCGCCTCCGGCGAGCACCTCGACCGATTCGCGGACCTCGTTCGCATTGCCGATCGCGAGGCCCAGCGGCACGTTCATGTCCGTGAGGAGCGCGGTGGTCTGCACACCGGAGTCGGTGCCGAGCGCCACCATGGTGCGGGCGAGTTCGCGAGCGCGATCGATGTCCTGCATGAAGGCGCCGGATCCGAACTTCACGTCCAGCACCAGCGCGTCGGTGCCCTCGGCGATCTTCTTGGACATGATGCTCGAGGCGATCAGCGGGATCGCCTCGACCGTGCCGGTGACGTCGCGCAGCGCGTAGAGCTTCTTGTCGGCGGGAGCGAGACCGGATCCGGCCGCGCAGATCACCGCGCCCACGTCACCCTGCAGCTGCGCGAACATCTCCTCGTTGCTGAGTGCGGCACGCCAGCCGGGGATCGATTCGAGCTTGTCCAGGGTGCCGCCGGTGTGGCCGAGCCCACGGCCGCTCAGCTGCGGCACCGCCACGCCGAAGCAGGCCACGAGCGGGGCCAGCGGGAGCGTGATCTTGTCTCCCACGCCGCCCGTGGAGTGCTTGTCGACGGTCTTCTTGCCGAGGGCGGCGAAGCTCATCCGCTCCCCGGACGCGATCATGGCGTCGGTGAGCACGCGGATCTCGTCGCGCTCCATGCCGCGCTGGAAGACCGCCATCGCGAACGAGGCCATCTGCGGATCCGTGACGTAGCCGCGCGTGTAGGCGTCGACCATCCAGCGCAGCGCCGGCTCGGGCACGGTCCCGCCGTCGCGCTTGGCACGGATGACATCCACCGCGTCGAAAGGCTCGACCGCACTCATCGGACGTTCTCCAGATCTCTCGGCCCGAACGCGTCGGGCAGCACTTCGTCGATGGTCCTGATCCCGGACACCGTCTCCAGCAGCATCCCCGGCGCGGAGTGCTCGTACAGCAGCTGCCGGCAGCGGCCGCACGGCATGATCGTGTCGCCCTCGCCGTTCACGCAGAGGAACGCGACGAGGCGTCCTCCGCCCGACATGAACAGATCGCCCACCATCGCGCACTCGGCGCACAGGGTGACGCCGTAGGAGGCGTTCTCGACGTTGCAGCCGGAGACGATCCGTCCGTCGTCGACGAGCGCGGCAGCGCCCACGCGGTAGTGCGAGTACGGCGCGTAAGCCTTGTGCTGTGCTTCGTCGGCGACGCGGCGCAGCTCATCCCAGTCGATGTCCATGAAACGCCCTCCTAGGACTTGATGTACGGCTTGCCGTCGGCCGCGGGGGCCTTGATCTGCCCCACGAACCCGACGACCGCGAGGATCGTCACCACGTACGGCAGCATCAGCATGAACTCGCCGGGGATGGGCGTGCGCAGCACCGCGAGCAGGTTCTGCAGGTTCGTCGCGAAACCGAACAGCAGCGCAGCGAGCGCCGCGCGCACCGGATCCCAGCGCCCGAAGATCACCGCGGCGAGCGCGATGAAACCGAGCCCCGCCGTCATGTCCTTGGTGAACTGCGGCACCGAGACCAGGGTGAAGTAGGCGCCGCCGATGCCGGCGATCGCTCCGGCGAGCTGCAGGTTCCAGAACCGCGTCGGGTTCACCTTGATACCGACGGTGTCCGCCGCGTGCGGGTGCTCGCCGACGGCGCGCACGCGCAGGCCCCAGCGGGTGCGGTACATGCCCCAGGCCACCAGCGCGACCACGACGTACATCAGGTAGACGAGGAAGGTCTGGTTGAACAGAGCAGGGCCGATCACGGGGATATCGCCCAGGACCGGGATCTTGATCAGCGAGAACCGGGTAGGGCTGTTCAGCGTCTGCGCGTTCGGCGCGAGCACGCCCTGATACAGGAAGCCGGTCAGGCCCGAGGCGAAGACGTTGAGGACCACGCCGACGATGACCTGGTCGACGAGGTACTTGATCGCGAACGCGCCCAGCACGAGCGAGATCAGGATGCCGCCCAGCATCGCACCGATGAGACCCACGAACGGGTTGTGCGTGAGAGAGCCGAGGATCGTCGCCGTGAATGCGCCGAGCAGGAACTGTCCCTCGATCGCGACGTTGACGACACCGGCGCGCTCGCCGATCACCCCGGCGAGGGCACCGAAGACGAGCGGCACCGCGAGCGAGATGGATCCTCCGAGCAGGCCGGTGAGCGTGATCGCGCCCGCTGCACCCGCACCCGCCCAGGTGAGGAACGCGGTCATCGCGAGCACCGCGTACACGATCGGCACCCACAGGGGGATCTTCCGGTACTGCAGCGCGGCGATCAGTGCCAGCACGCCGAGTCCTACTGCGATCACCCACGTGGTCCAGAGCACCGGTCCCGCGGGGACGGCGACGTCGCCGAGGCGGATCACTGCGCTCGCCTCGGACAGGCGGAACGTCGTGGTCCCGTAGCGGGGCACGAACAGGAACAGCAACCCGAGCAGGGCGACGATCGCCAGCAGCGTGATCGGGACCTTCAGCGAGCGGACCTTGACGACGGTGGGCGCGTCGAGCACGGGTGCCGAGGTGAGGGAGGTGCTCATGCTGCCGCCGCCTTCGTGTCGGAGGAATCGGAGTTCTTGGCCGCCCGGCGCGCGATCCGCGCCTTGGAACGCTGCGAGCGCTCCGAGTCGTCCTTGGGCAGGAAGAAGATGGTGCGGATCAGCGGCGGCGCCGCGATGAACAGCACGATCAGCGACTGCACCACGAGCACGATGTCGACGGGGATCGACTGGAGCGCCTGCATCGGGAACGAACCCGCCTTCAGCGCGCCGAACAGCAGTCCGGCCCAGAACGTGCCCCACGCACGGCTGCGCCCGAGCAGCGCCACCGTGATGGCGGTGAAGCCGATACCGGCGTCGATGCCGCCGTCGAAGCCGCTCGTGATCGTGCTCTGGATCTGGAACATGCCGGCCAGGCCGGCAAGTCCCCCGGAGAACAGCATCGCGTAGATGTAGACGCGCGGGACGCTGATCCCCGCGGCCCGTGCCGCATTGGGGTTCTCCCCCACGGCGCGCATCCGGAAGCCGAGACCGGACCGCTCGACCAACCACCACACGAACAGCGTCGCGACGATCACGATCGGGAAGCCCCAGTCGATCAGGTCGAGTCCGGGGAGCTTGGGCAGAATCGCGCTCGGAGGGGTGGGTCGGGAGATCGGCTGAATCTGACCAGGCCGCTGCAGCAGCTGCGGCACCTGCACCATCCACGTCACGAAGTAGAACGCGACGTAATTGAGCATGATCGTGAGGATGACCTCGTGCGCACCGGTGCGTGCCTTCAGCAGGCCCACGAGCCCGCCCCAGAGCGCCCCAGCGGCGATGCCGACGATCAGGGTGAGCGGGATCTGGATGATCGCAGGCAGGTTCAGCTGGAACGTCACGAGCGCCGCCGCCGCGCAGGCGATGAGCATCTGGCCGCGGGCGCCGATGTTGAACAGGCCGACGCGGAACGCCACCGCGATGCCGAGGCCGGCGGCGATGAGCGGCGCGGCGAAGGAGATCGTGTTGCCGAGCGGCCTCACGGCGGACCAGAAGTCGCTGGCTCCGAAGTCGATGATCGATCCGTTGAACAGCGCGGAATAGGCGCCGATCACTGCGCTCCAGGCGGCGCCCAGCGTGTCGGTGGGACGCGCGAAGAAGTACCCGGCCGCCGCCTGCACATCGGGGTTGGTGACGGCGATCAGCACCCCGCCGACGATGAGCGCCAGGAGGATCGCCAGCACCGTGGTGACCGCGCTCCCGCGCAGGATCTCCCGGAGCACACGGTTCGAGACCGGGATCTCCTGGATGTTGCGGGTCATCGGCGGTTGAGGTGCGGGCGCGACCGGACCGCCGTCCGCGCTGGGCGCGGGCTCGGGTACCGGCGTGCCGGAGGTGGGCGCGGATTCGTTGCTCATGCGGCTGCCTCCGTGGGGTTCTCGCCGGCCATCATCAGGCCGAGCACGTCGCGCGGGGTGTCCCCCGGGACGATGCCGACGATGCGGCCGCGGTACATGACCGCGATGCGGTCGGCGAGGGCGGTGACCTCGTCCAGTTCGGTCGACACCACGATCACCGGGATGCCGGAGTCGCGGGTCTCGACGATGCGCTTGTGGATGAACTCGATGGATCCGACGTCCACGCCGCGCGTGGGCTGCGAGGCGAGCAGCAGCTTGAGGTCGCGGTTGAGCTCGCGCGCGATGACGACCTTCTGCTGGTTGCCGCCCGACAGGGATCCAGCCGCCTGGCCCGGTCCCTGCGTGCGGATGTCGAACTCCACGATGCGCTCCTTCGCGAACGTGTCGAGCACGCCGCGCATGATGGTCCCGAAGCGGGTGAAAGCGGGGTCATCGGAGCGGTCGAGGATGAGGTTCTCCGCGACGGAGAATGCGCCCACGAGACCATCCTCGTTGCGGTCCTCCGGGACGAACCCGACGCCGGCCTCGAGCACCTGGTGCACGTTGCGGCCGATCAGCTCCATGCCGTCGAGCGAGATGGATCCGGTAGAGCGCGCACCCAGTCCCATGATCGCCTCGGCCAGCTCGGTCTGCCCGTTGCCCTGCACGCCGGCGACGGCCAGCACCTCGCCCGGGCGCACATCGAAGCTGATGTCGTCGACCACGACGACGCCGTCCGGCGCGATCACACGCAGGCCCTTGACGTGCAGCCCGCCTTCGCCGATCTTGGGCGGATCCTTGTGCACCGTCAACTCGACCGCGCGCCCCACCATCATCGAGGCGAGCTCGGTGTTCGAGGACTTCGGGTCGGCCTCGCCGACCACCCGGCCCAGACGGATCACGGTGATCTTGTCGGCGATCGCGCGAACCTCGCGAAGCTTGTGCGTGATGAACACGATCGCTGTGCCCTCGTCGCGCAGCTGCTTCATGATCTCCATGAGCTCGTCGGTCTCTTGAGGGGTGAGCACCGCGGTCGGCTCGTCGAACACGAGCACCTTCGCGTCACGGCTCAGAGCCTTGATGATCTCCACGCGCTGCTGCACGCCGACCGGCAGGTCCCCCACGATCGCGTCCGGATCGACCTCGAACCCGAACCGCGAGGCGACCTCGCGCACGTGATCGCGCGCCGTCGCGATGTCCAGCACGCCGAGCGCCTTGGACTGCTCGTGCCCGAGCATGACGTTCTCTGCGACGGTGAACACCGGGATGAGCATGAAGTGCTGGTGCACCATGCCGATGCCGGCCGCCATCGCATCGCCGGGGCCGCGGAAGTGCTGCGGCACGCCGTCGAGCAGGATCTCGCCCTCGTCGGCCTGATACAGGCCGTAGAGGACGTTCATCAGGGTCGACTTGCCGGCCCCGTTCTCGCCCAGCAGGGCGTGGATCTCGCCAGGTTCGACGACCACGTCGATGTGGTCGTTGGCGACCAGGGATCCGAAGCGCTTGGTGATGCCGCGGAGCTCGAGCTTCATAACTGTGACCCTATCCGGGAAGGGGGGACTCAAGAAGAGCGCGGGGCGCCGGATCCCGCCATCGCGCCGGTCGGCGACGATGGCGGGATCGGAGCGCCCCGCGTCAGAGGGGGTTACTTCGGGGACGCGGCCGATTCGACCTTGATGTCGCCCTTGATGATCTTGTCCTGCAGCGCCTTCAGCTCGTCGGTCAGGCCCTTCGGGAGCTTGCTCTCGAAGTCGTGGAACGAGGACAGGCCCACGCCGTTGTTCTGGAGCGTGCCGACGTACGGGGTCGGGTCGAAGCTGCCCTTGGCAGCGTCGAGGACCGTGGTGTTGACCGCGTCGTCGATGCGCTTCATGACCGAGACCAGGATCTGGTCGGCGACGGACGGGTCAGCCGCGGCGAGGTCGGAGTCGACGCCGAGCATGACCGTCTTCTTGCCGCTGTCCTTGATCGCAGCGCTGGCCGAGAGGTAGATCGGACCGCCGACCGGGAAGATCACGTCGACGCCCTGACCCAGGATCGAGTTCGCGGTCTGCTTGGCGGTGTCGTTCGCGGCGAAGGCGCCGGTGAACGAACCGTCCTGCGCGGCCTTGTCCCAGCCGACCGAGGCGACGTTTCCGCCCTTGTCCTCGTCGTACTTCTTGACGCCGTCGACGAAGCCATCCATGAAGATCGTCACCGGCGGGATCTTCATTCCGCCGAAGGTGCCGACCTTGTTGGCGCCCTCCTGCGCCGACCATGCCGCTGCGGCGTAGCCGCCGAGGTACGCGGCCTGGGCGGTGTCGAAGAGGATCGGCTTGATGTTCGGCGCGTCCGGCTTGCCGTCGTTGTTGGTGTCGGCCAGCGAGTCGATGATGCCGAAGTTGATCTTCGGGTTCGCCTGCGCGGCGGTAGAGATCGCGGCGTCGAGCTTGAAGCCGACGCCGATGATCATGGTGCACTTGCCGGAGATCAGCGAGTCGATGTTGCTCTTGTAGTCGTTGTCCGACTTCGACTCGACCTCGAGGGCCTTCACGCCGAGGGTCTTGGCCGCCTTGTCCATGCCGATCTTGGCCGACTCGTTGAAGGACTTGTCGTTGAAGCCGCCGCTGTCGGAGACGAGGCAGGGCTTGAAGTTCGCGTCGGCCGGCTTGGCACCGCCGCTCGAGCTCGCCGGAGCAGGAGCGGATCCGCAACCTGCGAGGGCGACGATGACACCGGCGGCGATGGTCGCGCCGATCAGCTTCTTGGTGATGGTCACACGGGCCTCCAGAAAACGAGCCCGCGGCCATCGCGGGTCACTTGAAAGTTACCGACTATGACGAAGATCGGGCATCCTCGTCCGTGTCGCTGGAGTCAATGGTTACAAACATGAGATCACATGCGCTCGTCCATGCTCATATGAGCAGAGCACCCGGGTCATCCCCGCTTTCGTGCAGGCCCGTGCGCATCTGCGGATGATCGCGGGGGCCTCAGAGCACGTCGCCGCGCCCGGTGAGCTTGAGCGACTCCACCACGCCCTTCACCCGCTGCGCGTGCTCGATGGTCGTCACGAGCAGCGCGTCCGGGGTGTCCACCACCACGATGTCCTGAACGCCGACCAGGCTGATCACCCGCGACGTCTGGCTGACCAGGATCCCGCTCGCCGCGTCCGACAGTACTCGGGCGGAAGCGCCGAGCACGGCGAGGTCGTTCTTGCGTCCGTTCAGGATGAGCTTGGCGAGCGAGGCGAAGTCCCCCACATCGTCCCAGTCGAAGTGGCCCGGCACCACCGCCAGCCGGCCGCGCTCGGCCGCGGGCTCCGCCACCGCGTAGTCGATCGCGATCTTCGGCAGCGCAGGCCACACGCGATCCACCGCGGGTCCGCGCCGCTCCCGGTCGTCCCATGCCTCGGCGAGCTCCATGAGACCGGCGTACAGGGCGGGCTGGTGCAGTTCGATCTCCGCCAGAAGCACGTCGGCCCTTGCGATGAACATGCCCGCGTTCCAGAGGTAGCTGCGGTCGGCGACGTACTTCCTTGCCGTGGCGAGGTCGGGCTTCTCCACGAACCGCTCCACCAGGGCGGCCTCTCGCGCACCCTCGATCTCGAGCTCCGTCCCCTGCTTGATGTAACCGAAGCCGACCGCCGGCTCTGTCGGCGTGATGCCGATCGTGACGATGTACCCCTCTCGCGCGACCTCGACGGCGTCACGTACGGCGAACTCGAACACGCGGGTGCCGCGGATGACATGATCCGCGCTGAAGGATCCGATGATCACTTCTGGGTCGCGTCGGTGCAGGATCGCTGCCGCGAGCCCGATCGCCGCCGCCGACTCGCGCGGCTCAGACTCCAGGAACACGTTCTTGTCGGCGATGCCCGGCAGTTGCGCCTCCACCGCAGCGCGGTGCGCGCGCCCGGTCACCACCGCGATCCGGTCGGGGCCGGTCAGCGGCTCCAGCCGGTCCCAGGTGTCGCGCAGCAGCGACTGTCCAGATCCGGTCAGATCGTGAAGGAACTTCGGCGCATCGGCCCGGGACAGTGGCCACAGCCGGCTCCCGATGCCTCCGGCGGGGATGACGGCGTAGAAGTCAGGGATCGGCTCGCGCATGGGATCCAGCGTAGCGAGGGCCCCGTCGCCACCTGCTCAGAGCATCTCCAGCGGCACCGGACGGGCAGGGGCGGGGAAGCGTGCATCGATCGCCGAGAGCACCTCCGCAGGCAGCTCGACATCGATTGCCGCGGCGTTGTCCCGCGCGTGCGCGACGTCGCCCGCCTTGGGGATCGCCAGCACGTCTCCGGAGCGGATCACCCAGGCGAGCACCAGTTGCGCCACCGTCAGCCCGATCGATGAAGCCAGCTCCGCGAGCACGGGATCGCCGAGCACACGCGCCTGCTCGAGCGGCGAGTACGCCATCGCCGGAATCCCGCGGCGGCGCAGCAACGGGAGCAGATCGAGCTCGGGCCCGCGGCGGGACGGGTTGTAGAGGATCTGATCGGTCGCGGCTCCCGCGGGAAGCTCGGCGAGGTCGTCCGGATCCAGGTTGCTCACGCCCCAGTCCAGGATGTCGCCGGCGTCGCGCAGGTCCTCGAACGCGGCGACGGTCTCCTCGAGCGGCACCGGCCCGCGCCAGTGCAGCAGGTACAGGTCGAGCCGGTCGGTGCCGAGCCGGGCGAGGCTGTCGTGCGCCGCTCGACGGATCCCGGCCGCGTCGGCGTGATGCGGGAGCACCTTGCTCACCAGGAACGCGTCGTCGCGCCGCCCGCGGATCGCCTCCCCCACCCGTCGTTCGGAGCGGCCGGATCCATACATCTCCGCCGTGTCGACGACGCGCAGACCGGCGTCGAGCCCCACCTGGATCGCCGCGATCTCCTCGTCCCGTCGCGCCGGATCGTCGCCCACGTTCCAGGTGCCGATGCCGATGCTCGGGACGATGGCGCCGTTCGGGAAGCGAATGCTCATGCCCTCACGGTAGGACGTCGGTCGCCGTGCCCACGATCGCATCCATGCATGGTTCCGATCGCAGAACCGCATGATCGCTAAGGGTCGCCTTCGTCGCTCCCAGCCATCTGACAGGAATAGGATGAGGGGGATCGGACGCCTGCGCGCCGCGATCCTTCGCTATCGATCAGGGAGGACGACTGTGTCCGCAAGCACGCGCTTGACACCTTCGATTGCGGAAACCACGTCCAAGACGCCGCGCGGCACCCTCTACCGGGGTCGCGAGGGCATGTGGTCCTGGGTTCTGCATCGCATCACCGGAATCTCCATCTTCTTCTTCCTCCTGGTGCACGTGCTCGACACGTCGCTCATCCGGGTCTCGCCGGAGGCGTACGACGCGGTCCTCGGCACGTACAAGAACCCGATCATGGGGCTCGGCGAGACTGTGCTCGTCGCCGCGATCGTTTTCCACGCGCTGAACGGGCTGCGGATCATCCTCATCGACGTGTGGTCGAAGGGCGCCCAGTACCAGAAGCAGATGTTCTGGGTCGTGATCGGCCTCTGGCTGGTGCTGCTGGCCGGCTTCGTGCCGCGCCACCTGATCAACGTGTTCTCTCACGTGGGAGGTGCGAGCTGATGGCTGCGGACGTCTTCACCACCCAGCACATGGCGGCCCCGCGCCGCAGCAAGGGCGTCAACCTCGAGAAGTGGGGCTGGATCTACATGCGCGTCTCGGGCGTCGTGCTCGTCGTGCTGATCTTCGGCCACCTCTTCGTCAACCTCATGCTCGGCGAGGGCATCCACGCGCTGGACTTCGCCTTCGTCGCCGGCAAGTACGCCACGCCGTTCTGGCAGTGGTGGGACGTGCTGATGCTGTGGCTGGCCCTCATCCACGGCGCCAACGGCATGCGCACCGTCGTGAACGACTACGTCGGCCACACGGGCATCCGCAAGACCCTGCTGGTCGTGCTCGGCCTGGCCACCGCCCTCCTCGTCCTGCTCGGCACCCTCGTCGTGTTCACCTTCGACCCCTGCAACGGCGTGTTCGAGAGCGGCGCCATGTGGGACACCTGCAAGGCGCTGGGCAAATAGCCCGGCGACCACGGCGAGACCAGCTCCCCCGCGGCAGCGGCGACCAAGCTCAGAGAATAGGCAGAACCAGTGACCACTGAGACCCAGGATTCCGTCGTCAAGAACGGCGTGCACCACCATCAGTTCGACATCGTGATCGTCGGCGCCGGCGGCGCCGGCATGCGGGCGGCGATCGAGGCCGGCCCCGGCGCGAAGACCGCGGTGATCTCGAAGCTCTACCCGACCCGCTCCCACACGGGAGCGGCGCAGGGCGGCATGGCCGCGGCGCTCGCGAACGTCGAGGAGGACAGCTGGGAGTGGCACACCTTCGACACCGTCAAGGGCGGCGACTACCTCGTCGACCAGGACGCGGCGGAGATCCTCGCCAAGGAGGCCATCGACGCAGTCATCGACCTCGAGAACATGGGCCTGCCGTTCAACCGGACGCCCGAGGGCAAGATCGACCAGCGCCGCTTCGGCGGACACACGGCCGAGCACGGCAAGACGCCCGTGCGCCGGGCCTGCTACGCCGCCGACCGCACCGGCCACATGATCCTGCAGACGCTGTTCCAGAACTGCGTGAAGCTCGGCATCAACTTCTTCAACGAGTTCTACGTGCTCGACCTCATCACGGTGAAGGACGAGGCGGGCAAGACCGGCATCGCCGGCGTCGTCGCCTACGACCTGTCCACGGGCGAGCTGCACGTCTTCCACGCCAAGGCCGTGATCTTCGCGACCGGCGGCTTCGGCAAGATCTTCAAGACCACCTCGAACGCGCACACCCTGACCGGCGACGGCGTCGGGATCGTGTGGCGCAAGGGCCTGCCGCTCGAGGACCTGGAGTTCTTCCAGTTCCACCCGACCGGCCTGGCCGGCCTCGGCATCCTGCTCACCGAGGGCGCGCGAGGTGAAGGCGCGATCCTGCGCAATGCCTCGGGCGAGCGCTTCATGGAGCGCTACGCCCCCACGATCAAGGACCTCGCGCCGCGCGACATCGTCGCCCGCTGCATGGTGCAGGAGGTCGCGGAGGGCCGCGGCGCCGGCCCGCACAAGGACTACGTGCTGCTGGACTGCACGCACCTCGGTGCCGAGGTCCTGGAGACGAAGCTCCCCGACATCACGGAGTTCGCGCGCACCTACCTCGGCGTCGACCCGGTCGTCGAGCCGGTCCCCGTGATGCCGACGGCGCACTACGCCATGGGCGGCATCCCGACCAACAACAACGGCGAGGTGCTCGCCGACAACGACACGATCGTCCCGGGCCTGTACGCGGCCGGCGAGTGCGCGTGCGTGTCGGTGCACGGCGCGAACCGCCTCGGCACGAACTCCCTGCTCGACATCAACGTGTTCGGCAAGCGCAGCGGACGCAACGCCGTCGAGTACGTCAAGACCGCCGACTTCCTGCCCCTCCCCGAGGCCCCGGAGACCGCGGTCAAGGAGATGCTCGAGGGCCTGCGCAACAACGCCGGCACCGAGCGCATCGCAGTCCTGCGCAAGAAGCTCCAGGAGGAGATGGACAAGGGCGCGCAGGTGTTCCGCACGCACGAGTCCCTCGAGCACGTGCTCGGCGTGATCGCCGAGCTCCGCGAGCGCTACAAGAACGTGCACGTCGACGACAAGGGCAGCCGGTTCAACACCGACCTGCTGGAGGCCGTCGAGCTGGGCTTCCTCCTCGACATCGCCGAGGTCGTCGTCTACGCCGCGCAGAACCGCGAGGAGAGCCGCGGCGGTCACATGCGCGACGACTTCCCGAAGCGCGATGACGAGAACTACATGCAGCACACGATGGCGTACCTGACCGGCGACCCGCACTCGTCGACGCCGAGCGACCACATCAAGCTCGACTGGAAGCCGGTCGTGTTCACCAAGAACGAGCAGGGCGAGTTGAACTACCCGCCGATGGAGAGGAAGTACTGATGTCCGCCGTCGCCACGGAAACCGCCGCAGAGGCCGTCGTCGAAGACACGGGCGTGCAGTCCTTCCTCGTCACGTTCAACATCCGCCGCTTCGACCCCGAGGTCGACAGCGAGCCGCACTGGGTCGACTACGACGTGGAGCTGTACTCCACCGACCGCGTGCTCGACGCGCTGCACAAGATCAAGTGGGAGGTCGACGGATCCCTCACGTTCCGCCGCTCCTGTGCGCACGGCATCTGCGGATCCGACGCGATGCGCATCAACGGCCGCAACCGCCTCGCCTGCAAGACGCTGATCAAGGACCTGGACATCTCCAAGCCGATCTACGTCGAAGCGATCAAGGGCCTGCCGCTGGAGAAGGACCTCGTCGTCGACATGGATCCGTTCTTCGCGGCGTACCGCGAGGTGAAGCCGTTCCTGCTCGCGACCAGCGAGCCGGAGAAGGGCAAGGAGCGCGTGCAGTCGATCGCCGACCGCGCGATCTTCGACGACACCACCAAGTGCATCCTGTGCGCCGCGTGCACCTCGTCGTGCCCCGTGTTCTGGACCGACGGGCAGTACTTCGGCCCGGCCGCGATCGTGAACGCGCACCGCTTCATCTTCGACTCCCGCGACGACGCCGCCGACGTGCGCCTCGACATCCTCAACGACAAGGAGGGCGTGTGGCGCTGCCGCACAACCTTCAACTGCACCGAGGCATGCCCCCGCGGCATCGAGGTCACCAAGGCGATCGCCGAGGTCAAGCAGGCGGTCCTGCGCGGCCGTCCCTGATCCGCCGGTCCCCGAGCCTGTCGAAGAGGCGCCACCCCTTGCGGGTGGCGCCTCTTCGCGTGTCAGCCGGTCGCTAGGGTGAGTGCGTGGCGGCCCGCATCCGCGAGGCGGCCGTCGTCGTGTCGGCGGGTGCATCCATACCTTCGGGGAGCGACGTTCGTCGCCGAAACCCTCGAGCGGGAGCAGACATCGCTCCGTGAACGCAGTCGATAGGGTGAGAGCGTGGTGGATTCCGGGCCCGATCTGCGCGCGCGTCTCGAAGCGCCGATCGGCCGAGCCGCCGAGATCACCCGACGCACGATGCGCGCCTTCCCGATCCGGGTGTGGCGGCACTTCCTGCAGAACAACGGCTTCCTGCTGGCCGCCAGTCTGAGCTATCAGTCGCTGTTCACGATGTTCGCGGTGCTGTACACCGCGTTCGCGATCGTGGGACTCTGGCTCGGCGCCAGCGATGAGGCCATCGCGCGCATGATCGATCTGATCAACGGCGCGATCCCTCACCTCATCAGCGAGAACGGCCTCGCCACCCCTGACGCGGTCGCCGACATAGCCACCGAGAACGCGAGCGTGCTGCTCGCGACCGGAGGGGCAGCCCTGATCGTCGCACTGTGGACCGCGATCGGATTCGTCACCTTCGCCCGCCGGGCGGTGCGCGACATCTTCGGGCTGCCGTTCGACGGACGCAACTACGTGCTGCTGAAGGCGCGAGACCTGGTCGCGGCGCTGCTGTTCGGCCTGGCCCAGGTGCTCGCGGCCGCGCTCGGCGTGATCGGCACCGGCGCGCTGCGGCGGATCCTGCAGCTCCTCGGCGCGGGCGATGCGTCGATATGGGTGAACGTGGTCAGCCAGGCGGGTTCGCTGCTGCTGTCCTTCGGCGTGAACGCCGCGGCACTCGCGATGCTGGTGCGCTTCCTCACCGGAACCAGGCTGCCGTGGCGCACGATCTGGCCGGGCGCGATTCTGGGCGGTGCGGCGCTGGCGGTGCTGCAGGCCGGCGCCGGGCTCCTCTTCCTCTACTCCCCCACGAACCCGCTGCTGGCCACATTCTCGGTCATCGTCGGCTTCCTGCTGTGGTTCCGCCTCGTCGCCATCGTGATCCTCGTCGCCGCCGCCTGGATCGCGGTGTCCGCATCGGACCGTGATCAGGCGCTGGTGCCGGAGGACGAGTTCGCGCTCCGCGTCGCGGAGCTGGCGGATGCGCAGGCCGACGCCGCGATCCGCGTGCGCGAGGCGACAGCGGTGCTGCACGCCGCTCCGTGGTACCGGCGCCGACGCGCGGCCCGCGCGCTGCAGGACGCCGAGGACGATCTGGCGCTCGCCACCCGCCGTCACGCCGAGGCCGAGGCGGAGCGCGCCGCCCGCGCGGAGACCCTGGTGGCGCGGCGCCTGCGCGCGCTCACCGCAACCGGACCGGAACCCGATGTCGGAGGCGCTCGTTAGGCTGGAGACCATGCCCCACCTGCGTATCGCCACGGTCAACGTCAACGGGATCCGCGCCGCGGTCCGCAACGGAATGCATGGCTGGCTCGACGCCGCCGACGTCGATGTCCTCACCCTGCAGGAGGTGCGCGCGCAGGACGAGCACCTGGAGCAGGCGTTCCCCGGCTGGTCGATCCTGCACGACGAAGCCACGGCGAAGGGCCGCGCCGGCGTCGCCGTGCTCAGCCGGATCCCGGCGACCGCATCGCGGACTGCGCTCGGACCCGAGGATTTCGACTCGAAGGGCCGCTGGCTCGAGGCCGACTTCGATCTCGGTGGCGTCCCGCTCACGGTCGTCAGCGCCTACGTGCACAGCGGTGAGGCGGACACCCCCAAGCAGGAAGAGAAGTGGAAGTTCCTCGACGCGATGACCACGCGCATGGGCGAGCTGGGTGCAGACGACGCCCTCTCGCTCGTCACGGGCGATCTCAACGTCGGGCATCGGCCCCTCGACATCCTGAACTGGAAGGGCAACGTCAAGAAGGCCGGCTTCCTCGCGCGCGAGCGTGCGTACTTCGACCGTTTCCTCGGCGCCGCGGGGGAACCTGCGATCGGTCAGGAGGGCATCGGCCGGGGAATGGTAGGCCAGCTCAGCGACACGCGCCCCTTCGTGGCGGAGGGCGACGGCAAGGGCCTCGGCTGGGTCGATGTGGGACGCGTCGCTGCGGGCGAGGTCGCCGGCCCGTACACCTGGTGGACGATGCGCGGCCAGGCCTTCGACAACGATTCCGGCTGGCGCATCGACTACCACCTCGCCACGGCACCTCTCGCGGCACGGGCGACGAACTACCGCGTCGCACGCGCCACCACCTACGCCGAGCGCTGGAGCGACCACACTCCGGTCATCGTCGACTACACGTACTGAGCTGCCGCCCGGTGCGTCGCCGCGCTGTCGTCGAGGCTCCGAACGCACGGTCGGGCGCTCGATCCCGTCCCCATAGGATTGTTCTGTGACGAAACCCCGCCTCTACTCCGGAATGCAGCCCTCCGCCGACTCCCTCCAGGCCGGCAACTACATCGGGGCGCTGCTGCAGTGGCGGGACCTGCAGAACTCCTACGACGCGTTCTTCTCCGTGGTCGACCTGCACGCGCTGACCCAGCCGAACGACCCGGCGGAGCTGCGGGAGAAGACCCGCCGCACCGCCGCCCAGTACATCGCGGCGGGGATCGAGCCGTCGAAGTCGACGCTGTACGTGCAGTCGCATGTGCGCGCGCATGCCGAGCTCGCCTGGATCCTGTCGACCATTACCGGGTTCGGCGAGGCCGGTCGCATGACCCAGTTCAAGGACAAGTCGGCACGGTACGGCACCGACGCGACCTCGGTCGGCCTGTTCACGTACCCGGTGCTGATGGCCGCCGACATCCTGCTCTACCAGACGGATGTCGTGCCGGTGGGCGACGATCAGAAGCAGCACGTCGAGCTGACCCGCGACCTCGCGGAGCGGTTCAACGCGCGCTACGGCGAGACGTTCGTGGTGCCGATCCCGGTGATCCAGAAGGACACCGCGCGCATCTACGACCTGCAGAACCCCACCTCGAAGATGTCGAAGTCGGCCGAGTCGGACGCCGGAGTGCTGTGGCTGCTGGACGACCCGGCCAAGTCGGCGAAGAAGATCATGCGCGCCGTGACCGACAACGAAGGATCCGTCCGGTACGACCGCGAGGACAAGCCCGGCGTCTCCAACCTGCTGACGATCTACGCAGCCCTCACCGGCCGTCAGATCGCGTCCATCGAGGACGAGTACGCGGGCCGCGGCTATGGCGACTTCAAGAAGGGGCTCGCCGAGGTCGTCGTGAACGAGTTCGGCCCGGTGCGCGACCGCGCGAACGAGCTGCTCGCGGATCCCGCCGAGCTGGACCGGATCCTCGCCGCCAACGCCGCCCGCGCCGACGAGGTCGCCGACCGGACCCTCGCCCAGGTGTACGACAAGGTCGGCCTGCTCCGCCGAGTCTGAGTCGGCGCTCGGCGGTGTTCGGCGTGCTTCGGCGTGCTTCGGCGTGCCGAACTCAGTCGATCCGGTGCTGCGCCGGCGCGTTCTGCGATCGGGCCCCGAGATCGACTGAGTTCGTGACGCTGCGGCGGCCTGCCGGTCGGAAGCCGCGCATGCCCGCAGCGCCGCCACCACGCCCTCTCGGTCGTACATGATGTCCTCGGCGATCAGTCGCAGCACGCAGAGTCCCTGCGCCGCCGCCTGGCGGTCCCGCGCGTAGTCGCGGCGCCGCTGCGCCCAGTCCTCGTGATGCGCCCGGGAGTCGCACTCGACGACGAGCCAGCCGTCGAGCAGCAGATCCACCCGGCCGAAGTCGAACAGCACCTGCACGGCGACATCGAACCCCAGCGCGCGGGCGGCGATGCGCACGAGCGTCTCCGGTCCGGACTCCGCCCGCCCGTCCACGAGGCGACGGAGCACGCGCGTGCGCCGGGGGGCGAGCTCGAAGACCTCGTCGAGTCCGTCGAGGTCGATCAGCCCCTGATGCAGGGCGCTGTCCAGCGACGCCACGGCGTCCCGCGGTTCCTGGCAGGCGAGCGATTGCGCGAGTGCATCGACGGAGGGGGACGGCGAGGTCGTTCCAGGGCGCGGAGCACGCCCGCCAGTGCCGGACGATCAGTGCCGAGGGGAGAGCGTGACGCGAGGAGTGCGGCGTCATCTGCAGGTGCAGCGGATGCCGTTCGCGGACGAAGACGCCGGCGAGCGCGAGCGCACTCACGCAGTCGGCCCGCCCGCCGAACCGTCCCGCCTCGAGCGCGAACTCCGGGCAGCGCGCCGTCGTGTACTGCCCCTGTCGCAGCCGGATCAGCGTCCCATACTGCACCGCCTGCGCGATCATCCTGCCGGTATACCCCTGGGCGCGCAGTTCGAAGGTCCTGAATCGCTGGTCGATCATCCCCCGAGGGTGGCCGTTCGCGAGTTGCCATGGGCTCTCGCCGCCGGAATCTGTGAAGACTGCGGATTCTGCCGCGCCTGTGGAGGACGATGCGGACGGCGTCGCCAGTTCCGGGCTCGGGCACTCGCCGTTCCGAACTCAGTCGATCGCGCACCGGATGACCTCGTCGATCGGTTCTGCGGCGGGATCGACTGAGTTTCGCACGTACGTGGACGATCCGGGCCGGGCGGCGGGCCTAGGCTGAACCGATGGAACCGGTCGAGCTGCGCACACCTCGCCTGGTCCTGCGCGCCCCGACCTCCGCCGACGTCGAAGCGATCTCGGAGGCGTGCCAGGACCCGGAGATCCCGCGCTGGACCACTGTGCCGAGCCCCTACGGTCGCGCGGACGCCGAAGACTACGTCCGGCTCGTCGGTGAGTGGTGGGAGGACGGATCCCAGAAGGTGTGGGCGGCGTACGCCGACGGCACGCTGATCGCGTCGATCGGACTGCATCACATCGTCGAGCACCCGACGGGCGGCGACGCCGAGCTCGGCTACTGGGTGGCCGCGTCTGCGCGCGGACGCGGATACCTCACCGAGGCCGCTCGCGCCGTGATCGACTGGGGATTCGCCGAGCTGGGTCTCGCCCGAATCCGGTGGCGCGCCGTGGTCGGCAACGTGCCGTCGGCGCGGAGCGCCCGGGCGCTCGGGTTCCGCTACGAAGGCCTCCTGCGGCAGGGACTGTCGGGGCCGCGAGGCCGGGACGACGGATGGAGCGGCGCGCTGCTGCGCAGCGACGACCGCGCTCCCGTGGACTGGCCGATCGACCTCGGCTGAGCCCTCCCCTGAGCGCTTCGGCGGCCGTCATCCGGACCGCCCTGCCCGGATGTCGCACGGGGGTGGCAGGATGATCCCATGCCGGAGATGCCTGAGGTGCAGGGGCTGGTCGACTTCCTCGCGGAGCGCGCGGTCGGGCTCACCATCACCCGCGCCTCGGTGTCGGCGATCGCGGCGCTGAAGACCTTCGACCCGCCCGTGACCGCACTGGCGGGGTCACGGATCGACGGTGCAGCACGCCACGGGAAATTCGTGGATCTGACGCTGAAGAGCGACACCGAACCGCACCTGCACCTCGTCTTCCACCTCGCCAAGGCCGGATGGCTGCGCTGGTACGACGCCCTCCCCACCACGCTGATCCGCCCGGGCAAGTCGCCGATCGCGTTGCGGATCGCGTTCGACGACGGCAGCGGCTTCGACCTCACCGAGGCGGGCACGAAGAAGTCCCTCGCCGTGTACGTCGTCCGCTATCCGTTCGACGTTCCCGGCATCGCACGACTGGGGCCTGACCCGTTGGATCCGTCCTTCACCCGCGACGTGTTCGCGGCGCTGCTCGAGGGCCGGCGCACGCAGATCAAGGGCCTGCTGCGGGACCAGGCGGTGATCGGCGGCATCGGCAACGCCTACTCGGACGAGATCCTGCACGCCGCCAGGATGTCGCCCTACGCGCCCGCCGGTGGTCTAAATGAGGCAGAGGTCACCGGGCTGTACGACGCGATGCAGTCGACGTTGCGTGAGGCAGTGGCAGAGGCGAGCGGCAAGCCGCCAGCCGAACTCAAGGACGCGAAACGACGAGGGATGCAGGTGCACGCCCGCAGGGGGGAACCCTGTCCGGTGTGCGGCGACACGGTGCGCAGTGTGTTCTTCGCCGACCGATCGCTGGAGTACTGCCCCACCTGCCAGACCGGCGGCAAGGTGCTCGCGGACCGTCGGCTGTCGCGGCTGCTGAAGTGAGCCGGAACGACATGGGGAGTCACAGATGCATCCGCCGGAATGAAACCGGCATCCGCGCGTTGACTAAGCTGAGAGCAACACAACGTGCTCCGGGGTCGGTGAGAATCCGAACCGGCGGTGACAGTCCGCGAACCGAGGATCCGACACGGATCCGAGGCCGATCCGGTGCAATTCCGGGACCGACGGTGATGCGAGCGAAGGCTCGCGAGTCCGGATGAGAGGCAGCACGCACGATCGACGTGCGCCCCGACCCCGGTGATCTGGACCAGGATGAAGAAGGCGACATGACGGCGACAGCGGCGGAGCGGGCGGCGATGACGCACGCGCTCGAGATCGCGCGCCGCGGCCCGCGCGGGCTGAACCCGCAGGTCGGCGCCGTGATCCTTTCCCCCACCGGCGACGTGCTCGCCGAGGGCTGGCACCGTGGCGCGGGAACCCCGCACGCCGAGGTCGATGCGCTCTCGAAGCTCGCGCCGGCCGAGCTCCGCGGCGCGACCGCCGTGGTGACGCTCGAACCGTGCAATCACACCGGCCGCACCGGTCCGTGCGCCCAGGCACTCATCGACGCCGGCGTGGCCCGCGTCGTCTACGCGCTCGACGATCCTGGCGTGCGATCCGGCGGCGGCGCGGAGCGGATGCGCGCCGCCGGCCTCGACGTCGTCGCCGGTGAGCAGGCCGACGCCGCCGAGGCTCTGATCGGCGACTGGCTCACGGTGCAGCGCCTCGGCCGTCCGCATGTGACGGTGAAGTGGGCGCAGAGCCTGGACGGCCGCGCCGCCGCGGCGGACGGATCCAGCCAATGGATCACCGGCCCCGCGGCCCGCGCCGACGTGCACCGCCGTCGTGCCGCGGCCGACGCGATCATCGTGGGCACCGGCACGGTGCTGGCCGACGACCCTGCCCTCACCGCCCGCGACGGCGATGCCCTGCTCCCCCGCCAGCCCGTCCCCGTGGTCATCGGCGCGAGGGAGACTCCCGCCGAGGCCGCCGTGCGCCGCCATCCGCACGCGCCGCTGTTCTACACCGAGCACGACCTCACCGCGATCCTCGCGGATCTCCGCGATCGTGGGATCCAGCGCGTCTTCGTGGAAGGCGGGCCGACCCTGGCCAGTGCGTTCCTCGCCGAAGGGCTGATGGACGAGGTCCTGGCCTACCTGGCCCCCGTGCTGATCGGCGGACCGAAGCTGGCCCTCGGCGACATCGGCGTGTCCTCGATCGGTGAAGCCCGGCGCCTGGTCGTCGATGAGTGGCTGCCGCTCGGCCCGGATCTGCTGGCGATCGCCCGGCCGGCCGCCGCCGACGAAGCCGCCGAAAACGACGCGACGGTGAACGCCGTCCCCGCAGACGAGAACACCTCCCGGAACGACCCCTCCCGGAGCGAAGGAGAAGCCTGATGTTCACCGGAATCATCGAGGAGATCGGCGAGATCACTGCGATCACGCCCGCCGGCGACGGCTGGCGCCTGACCGTGCGCGCCCCGAAGGCCGCGTCCGACGCGGTGCACGGCGAGTCCATCGCCGTGAGCGGCGTGTGCCTCACCGTGGTCGGATCCACCTCCGACACCTTCGACACCGACGTCATGAAGCAGACGCTCGATGTCGCCGCGATCGGCAGCGCGACGGTGGGCACGCGGGTGAACATCGAGAAGGCGATGCCGGTCGGCGCCCGCCTCGGCGGCCACATCGTGCAGGGCCACGTCGACGGCGTCGGTGAAGTGCTCGAGGTGCGGCCCGGTGCACAGTGGAGCGTGCTGCGCATCTCGCTGCCGCACGACCTCGCCCCGCTCGTCGTGGACAAGGGATCCATCTCGGTCGACGGCACATCGCTGACCGTGAGCGCAGTCAGCGAGCCCCCTTCGACAGGCTCAGGGACCGATTCAACCCCACAGGACTGGTTCGAGGTTTCGCTCATCCCCGAGACCCTCGCGGCGACCACGCTCGGATCCCGCGCCGTCGGCGACCGGGTGAACCTGGAGACCGACATCCTCGCCCGGCACGTCGAGCGGCTGCTCGCGTTCCGTGCCGCAGACGCCGGCGCCGACCGCGCCGCCACACCGGAAGGAGGCTCGCGATGAGCCTTTCCACGATCGCCGAGGCGCTGGAGTCGCTCCGCGCCGGCCGCCCCGTGCTCGTCGCGGATGACGAGAACCGCGAGAACGAAGGCGACGTCATCCTCTCGGCCGAGCTCGCGACCCCCGAGTGGATCGCATGGACCGTGCGCTGGACCTCCGGGTACCTGTGCGCACCCATGCCCGCCGACATCGCCGACGCGCTGAACCTGCCCCCGATGGTCGAGGCCAACGAGGACGCGCGCAGCACCGCGTACACGATCAGCGTCGACGCAGCCTCCGGCGTCACCACCGGCATCAGCGCCGCCGACCGTGCCCGCACTTTGAACGTGCTGGCCGACGCGGCGTCCCTGCCGAACGACCTCATCCGTCCGGGGCACGTGCTGCCCCTGCGTGCGGTCGACGGCGGGGTGCGCCAGCGCGGCGGACACACCGAGGCGGCCGTCGAGCTGATGCGGCTGGCCGGTCTGCGCCCGGTCGGCGCGATCGCTGAGGTCGTCGCCGAGGACGGCAGCATGATGCGTCTGCCCGGACTGATGGAGCTCGGCGAGCGCGACGGGATCCCCGTGATCACGATCGAGCAGCTGATCGCGCATCTCAACGAGGTCGACCCACGGGACGAGGCCGACTGCGTCGCCAACAACACCCGTCGCCGGGTGAGCCTGCGCGCCGACGCCACCGTGCCCACGACGCACGGCGTGTTCCGTTTCCTCGCCTACAAGGACCGCATCACCGGCACCGACCACATCGCGGTCGTCTCGGGCGAGCCGACGGAGACGGCGCTGGTGCGGGTGCACTCGGAGTGCCTGACGGGCGAGGCGTTCGGATCCCTCAAGTGCGAATGCGGCCCGCAGCTGGAGGCGGCCCTCGACGCGATCGAGCAGGAGGGTGGCATCGTCATCTACATGCGAGGCCACGAGGGACGCGGCATCGGCCTGATCAACAAGCTGCGCGCGTACGCCCTGCAGGAGGAGGGCCTCGACACGGTCGATGCCAACCTCGCGCTGGGCCTCCCCGCCGACGCCCGCGACTACGCCGCGGCGGCCGGGATCCTCACCGACCTCGGTGTGAGGAAGGTGCGCCTTCTGACGAACAACACGGACAAGGTCGCGCAGCTGCGCGAACTGGGGCTCGATGTCATCGAGCAGGTGCCGCTGATCGTCGGAGTCGGCCCCAACAACCACCAGTACCTCGAGACCAAGCGCGACCGCATGGGCCACATCATCGGCGAGTCCGAGCTCGCCGCCGCCCTGGCCGCCAATGGTGCGGAGAACGGAAGGGACGACGAATGAGCGGCGCAGGAGCACCCACCACCGGCGGAATCGACGCGACCGGGCTCAATGTCGTGATCGTCGCCGGCACCTGGCACGAGACGATCACGGACGGCCTCATCGCGGGTGCCCAGCGCGTGCTCGAGGAGACAGGGGCGAACCACCGTCTGGTGCGCGTCCCCGGCTCATTCGAACTGGCCGTGGCCGCGCAGGCCGCCTTCGCGGGCGGTGCGGACGCGGTGGTCGCGCTCGGCGTGATCATCCGCGGCGGCACCCCGCACTTCGAGTACGTCTCGGCGGCCACCACCGATGGCCTCACTCGGGTCGCGCTCGACGCCGGCAAGCCCGTCGGCTTCGGCGTGCTGACGCTGGACGATGAGCAGCAGGGTCTGGAGCGTGCCGGCCTCGAGGACTCGAAGGAGGACAAGGGCGCAGAGGCGGCCGACGCCGCCTTGCGCACCGCTCAGGTCATCCGGTCGTTGCGGGGCTGATCGCCGCGACACGGAACGCCCACGGCATCCACACTCGGACGACTGCTCTGGCTGAACGCGCGATGAGGTGCGCCTTCCTGGTGCCGGAGCGATCCCAGGCCTAGCCTGAGGTCATGGAAACCCTGCGCCACATCGTGCTGTTCGTCCATCTGATCGGCTTCGCGACGCTGTTCGGCGCATGGGCCGTGCAGGCCTTCGGCGGCAAGAAGCAGATGACCGGCCTGATGAACACCGGTCTCGCGATCGCCGGCGTCGCCGGGCTCGTGCTCGCCGCCCCGTGGGGACTGCCCGAGGGCGTGAGCATGAACTACGCCAAGATCGGCACCAAGCTCGTGATCCTGCTGATCATCGGCGCGTTGATCGGCATCGGCTCGGCCCGGCAGAAGCGCGGCCAGGCCGTCCCGCCGGCGATGTTCTGGCTCGTCGGCATCCTGACCGCCGCGAACGCCGGCATCGCCGCGATCTGGTGACGCTGATCTGACCTCGCCCCTCCATGGGGCTGTGGAGCGCGGGACCCGACGACGCGGATCCCGCGCTTCTGCTTTCTCCTGCACGAAGATGTCAGGATCCGTCGCGACAACCAACCTTTAGCGGTGAGAGTCGAGAACGGCTCGGGAAGAGAGGGCCCCGCATGACCCGCACCGCGATGAAGCACCACCGCCGCACGATCACCGTCCTCGCCGTCGCCGCCCTGGTCGCGCCGATCGCGGGGTGCGCGACGCCGCCCGCGAGCGTGACCGGGCCGAAGCCCGCAGGCACGACCGCGACCGCACCGACATCGGATCTGCCTGCGAAGGACATCGCGCACTGGGGGATGCCGATGGACCCGTATTCGTCTGCGGTGCTCGTGCACCTCTCGAACTACACGGAGAACCGGCGTATGGAGACCTGCCTCAGCAAGGACGGCTTCACCTGGCCGATCCCCGTCGAGCCCACCGACGATGCTAGTTATCTCGTCTTCCCGAAGAACAAGTCGAGCTTCCCCGCGTTGACCGTGGAGATCGCGCAGCAGTTCGGCTACACCGCGAACTACATGCCGGGGATCTGGCTCGAGGACGGGCATCAGACGTTCACCAAGCTGAACCGCATCGCGGAATCATCACCCGGGTTCGAACCGGTGTTCCGTGCGTGTCTCGACGAGAGCCGCAAGACTTTCGACGTCCAGAGGATCTCCGACATCTACAACACGACGAGCATGTGGGAGTACGAGGAATCCAAGGGAGTCCCGCAGGATCCCGAAGTGAAGAAGGCCGCCGCGTCGTGGAAGCAATGCATCACGGCCGCCGGCTACGACGTCTCGCTCTCCGCACCCGTCGGCGACGAAGGGGAGCAGATGCCGACGCAGAAGCTCGGCATCGAGCTCGGATTCTTCGCACCCCCGCCGTCGGAGTTCCCCACCGGCGGCGGCACCTACGGCGACACCGAGGTCGACCCCGATAGCGACCCGGGTCCCCGCAGATCGACGCCGGCCGAGATCGAACTCGCCGTCGCCGACGCGACCTGCCGCGACTCCAGCGGCTGGACGAAGGCCTACTACGACGCCCAGTGGGACGCCGAGGTCAGGGTCGTGCAGAAGCACGCGGACCAGCTGAAGACGATGAAGGCCGACATCGAGGCTCTTACGGCCCAGGCCCGGCAGATCATCGCCGACAACCCGCCGCTGCACTGATCCGGATCCGACGGGAACTCCCGAACATGCACGCGAATCCTTCAAGCGCAGCTCCCCCGGGAACTCCGGCCGTCGCGCGTCGGGCCGCCTTCGAGGCGCTCTTCGCCGAGCACCACACAGCGGTGCTGCGCTATATCGAACGACGCGTCGACGACCGCGAACACGCCAGAGAGCTGACGATGGACTGCTTCGAGATCGCCTGGCGACGGTTCGACGAGCGTGAGCCGTACCGCCGGCCCTGGCTGCTGCAGACCGCACGAAACCTCGTCGGCGACGCGTATCGCAAGCGCGACCGCGAGCGCGAGGGCCTGCGGGATCTCGCCACCGCGGCCCGGCCGAGCGACGACCTCGCGCACCTGGAACTGCGCCACGCGCTGTCCCTGTTGCGCCGCGGCGACCGCGAGGTGCTCGAACTCCACTACTGGGACGGCCTCAGCGCCGACGAGATCGCCGAGGTCGTCGGCTGTCGCACGGCGACTGCATGGAAGCGGCTGAGCCGCGCACGGGCGGCGCTCCGCCTCCTGCTGCAGGAGCCCGCGACAGATCCCCCGCCACGATTGGAACGGGATCCCGGATCCGACCGAAGACCATCCGCACCGACGCCCGGGGAAGGGGTGATGACGTATGCCGCTGACTGACGACCTGCTCGAAACACTGATCCGCGAGGCGGATCCTGCATCGACGCCGATCGGCCTCGAGCCGACCGCCGCGGACTGGGCCCGCCTGCGTCTGATGCTCGAGGACGCCACCCAGACTTCTCCCGCGGGCTCGGCGCGGCGGGGAACCATCGGTGACCGTGTCGCGACACTGCGGCGGAGCGCCCGCGCTTCCCGCCCCCTCCGGATCGCGCTGCGCGCCGCGTGGGCGGTCCCGGCGCTCGCCGCCGTCCTCGCGATCGGGCTCGCCATCGCACCGCTGACCGCTGCGCCCGCTTACGCGATCACGCCGCCCGCGCTCGTGGCGCAGCCGATCACCCAGACCGCGGACGAGGTGCTCGCGACGTCGATCGCCGCGCTGCAAGCGGCACCGGAGCGCACCGCTACCCGCGACGCCCTGGTGGTGCGCTGGGCGATGCGCGACGATGGCAAGCCCGATCCGGTGATCGTGCCGGAGTGGCAGGAATGGGTGTGGGATGCGGACGGCACCGGCCATCTCGAGTCGCGGACCGGCGCGCCTTACTCCGTCACGAAGGACGGCACGATCGTCCCGCCCGCCGGGGAGGCTCCGAAGGAGGGTTCGCCGCTGCCGGGCACCGGGCATCACAGTTCCAACCTCTTCTTCGCCGAACCTCCCTCTGATGCGGCGGGCCTGAGGGCCTACATCGAGGATCGGGTCGGACCATCTGGGAGCGCCGACGCGCTCGCGATCTGGGGTGTCGTGAGCTCGATCCGCGACAGCTGGGCGCTGAGCCCGGCGCAGCAGGCCGCAGCGCTGCAACTGGTGCGCGACGCGGGCGGTGTCAGCGTGCTGGGTTCGGTGACGGACCGGCTCGGCCGCCCGGGAATCGCTCTGAAGATCGCCTCGACGAAGCGACCGCAGTTCACCGCGACCCTGGTGCTCGACACGTCGACGCACGAGATCATCGCCGCCGACACCATCTACGCGGGCGGGTCCACGATGAAGCTGAAGGTCGCGCCCGGATCAGTGATCGAATACAAGGCCTGGCTGTCGCACTGACGGACGCATCTCGGATCCGGTCGGAGGGGACCCGACCGGATCCGAGGCGTGTCGCCGTCACACTCCGCCGTGCTCGCGTGTCCGCCTGTGGATTCGCTGAATGCCGGGCGTAGACTCCCCCGTGCTCGCCGCACGTCTGGGGTACACGGCGAGCGCATTCGACGCACCGACCGGAGGACTGCATGAGCACCGCCACGACCGCACCCGCCAATCCCAGATCGCGGGTGATCCTCGCCAGCCTCATCGGCACGACGATCGAGTTCTACGACTTCTACGTCTACGCGACCGCTGCGGTGCTCGTCTTCCCGATCCTGTTCTTCCCGACCGGCAACGACACGACCGCGTTGCTCGCCTCGTTCGGGGTGTTCGGCGCTGCGATGATCGCACGCCCGATCGGCGCGATGGTGTTCGGTCACTTCGGCGATCGCTATGGTCGCAAGGCCACCCTCGTCGCCTCCCTGCTCACGATGGGCATCGCCACCTTCCTGATCGGCCTTCTGCCGACGTTCCAGCAGATCAACTGGTGGGCGGCGCTGCTGCTGCTGATCCTGCGCCTGGCGCAGGGCTTCGCGCTGGGCGGCGAGTGGTCGGGGGCGGCGCTGGTCGCCACCGAGAACGCCCCCGAGGGAAAGCGCGCCTGGTACGGATCCTTCCCCCAGCTCGGCGCCCCGCTCGGCTTCATCATCGCGAACGGCCTGTTCCTGACCATCAATGCGCTGCTGCCGCACGCCTCCGACCCGACGCTGAAGTCGGAGGCATTCCTCAGCTGGGGCTGGCGCGTGCCGTTCCTGTTCTCCGCCGTGATGGTGATCATCGGGCTGTGGGTGCGTCTCAAGCTCGTGGAGTCGGAGACCTTCAAGCGCGCCGAGGACAAGGGCACGATCCGCAAGCTGCCGCTCGCCACGGTGTTCCGTCATCACTGGAAGCACCTCATCCTCGGCACCTTCGTGATGCTCGCCACGTATGTGCTGTTCTACCTGATGACGAACTTCACCCTCTCGTTCGGCACCAAGCCGTGGTCGGTGGAGATCGCGTCCGCCGCGGCGCAGAAGGCCGCAGAGGCGAAGGGCGCCCCGTTCGACCCCGCCGCGTTCGCGGCGCAGTTCTACCCCGGCCAGGGCTTCGGCTACACCGACTTCGTGGTGATGCAGATCATCGGCGTCGTCTTCTTCGGAATCTTCACACTGCTCTCCGGCCCCTGGGCCGATCGGATCGGCCGCCGCAAACTGCTGATCTGGACGACGATCGCGATCATCCTGTTCGGCTTCACGTTCCCGCTGTTCCTCGGACAGCACGCCGGCGAGCCGTTCGCCGTGGTGCTGACCCAGTCGTTCCTGATCCTCGGCTTCCTGCTCATGGGCACGACATTCGGCCCGATGGGCGCCTTGCTGCCTGAGCTGTTCCCCACCAACGTGCGCTACACGGGCTCGGCGGTCGCGTACAACGTGTCGTCCATCCTCGGCGCCGCCGTGGCCCCGCTCATCGCGGTGTGGCTGTGGCAGCTCGCGGACGGCTCGCCCGTTCTGGTCGGCATCTACCTGTCGTCGATGGCGGTGCTCACCCTCATCGCGCTGATCCTGATCCCCGAGACCAAGGACCACGCCTACGAGGACGATCTGGGCGTGCCCACTCTCCCTTGATCCGGCACTCGCCCGTGCGCGGCGCTGCATCATTTCCCTTGATGCAGCGCCGCGTATCTGTGTATTGGCGTGATTCGAATCCGCGCGCTTGACTGAGACCACCACCCGAAGAAGGCTCCCGTCGCATCTCGCGATCGGGGCAGCGAGGATCAGCCATGGCTCGGACAGAGGAGTCCCCGATGAGCGTTGAGATCGCCACATCCGCGATTCGTACCCAGAACTTCCGAAAGACGCTGGGACGACTGGACATCGTCCTGCTGTCGATCAGCGCGATCATCGCGATCGACACCGTCGCGCAGATCGCGGCCGGCGGCGGCGCGGAGGCGTTCACCTGGACCCTCGTGATCGGCATCACGTTCCTGCTGCCGTACGCGCTCGTGGTCGCCGAGCTCGGCAGCGCCTTCCACGAGGAGGGCGGCCCGTTCGTGTGGGTGCGCCTCGCGTACGGCAAGCTCGCCGCGGCGATCTCGACGATGTTCTACTGGATCACCAACCCGCTGTGGATGGGCGGGTCGCTCGTGTTCATCTCCGCCGCGACCTGGAACGCCTACATCTCCCCGCTCCCGGACGGATCGCCGGTCGACCTGCTGTTCAAGGTCGCGTTCATCTGGATCGCGATCGCGACCGCGATCGTCGGCCTGCAGTACGGCAAGCACATCGTCGCCGCGGGCGGCATCGTCAAGGTCGCGCTGCTCGTGATCTTCGTCGTCACGGTGGTCGTCTACGCGGCGAAGAACGGCGTGCACGGCTACGCGGTGGGCGACTTCTCCCCCACCGTCGGCGGCTTCCTCGCCGTTACGCCGGTGATCTTGTTCGCCGTCGTCGGCTTCGAGGCCCCGAATGGCGCCGCCGAGGAGATGCGCGACCCGCAGAAGGACGTCCCCCGTGCCGTCGCCACCTCGGGCCTGGTCTCGATCCTGTGCTACCTCGTGCCGATCTTTGCGATCCTCGCGGTGCTGCCCGCCGAGAAGGTGCAGGGTGCGAGCGGCCTGCTGGACGCGTTCAAGGAGGTCTTCACCGTCTACGGCGCGGCGTCCGGACCGCTGATGTTCATCGCCGCGCTGCTGTTCGTGTTCGTCGTGCTGACCCAGGCCAGCGCCTGGATGATCGCCTCCGATCGGGTGCAGGCCGCGGCCGGCGCCGACGGCGCGTTCTTCCGCTACTTCGGGAAGTTCTCCCCGCGCCTCGGCACCCCGGTGCGGATGAATCTGCTCTCCGGCATCATCGCGACCGTCTTCTGCGTCGCCGCGACGCTGTTGCTGAAGGGCGGCAGCGCCGACGTCTTCACGGTCGTGCTGACGGTCGCGATCTCGACGCTGCTGCTGTCCTACCTGGTGATCTTCCCGACCGTCATCGCGCTGCGGAAGAAGTACCCGGACGTGCATCGTCCGTTCCGCGTCCCGGGCGGACGTGCGGGGCTGTGGGTCTGCACGGTCGTGATCTACGCCTGGGTCGGGCTCGGCTCCTGGGTCGCCGTGTTCCCCGGCACCCTCGAGGGAGTGCTCGGCGTGAAGTACGACTTCGTCGACACCTGGGGTGTGGACCGCGGCACGTTCGAGACCTTCACGATCGGCACCCTCGTCGTGATCACCGTGCTCGCCGTCGTCGGCTACCTGTCCGAGCGGCGCCGCCCCGGATACGCTCCCGAGGACCCGGCCACCGCATCCGCGGCTGATCTCGAAGCCGTCGCCGCCCAGGCCCGCGAAGCCTGACCGAAGAGGTCGGACGCGCCGACCCCCGCAGACCAGAACCGTCGCCCCGAGCCCGCCGCGGCTCGCCCCGAAGGAGAAATCGTGACCACCCCTGTGAACACCGTCGCCCCGGCGCACCCGCTGGACCCGCTCAGCGCCGCCGAGATCACCGGCGCTCGCGACCACCTGGTCGCGGAGGGCCGTCTCGGCGAGACCGTGCGGGTCGCGTACCTCTCGCTCAAGGAGCCGACCAAGGCGACCCTCCGCGCCGGCGGAGCCGTCCCGCGCGAAGCCCGGGCGATCCTGCTCGACACCGCGACGGGCGAGACCACCGACCTGCTGATCGACCTCGGCTCCGGCACCACCCTGTCGGCCGTCGATGTCGACCCGGCGCTGACCGGCCAGGCTCCCGTGCTGATCGAGGAGTTCGAGGCGATCGAGGGGATCCTGAAGGCCGATGCGGGCTGGCAGGCGGCGCTCGCCTCCCGCGGCCTCACCCCGGACGGCGTGCGCGTCGCACCGCTGAGCGCGGGCATCTTCGACTACGACGGCGAAGAGGGCAAGCGCCTGCTCCGCGGACTCGCGTTCGTGCAGCGCGACGAGCACGACTACGCCTGGGGCCACCCCGTCGACCAGCTGGTCGCGTTCGTCGACATGATCGAGCGCAAGGTCGTCCGGATCATCGACGACGGCCCGAGCGACGACCCGCTGACGAACGGCAACTTCGAGAGCCCGGAACTCACCGGCCCGCTGCGCACCGACCTCAAGCCGCTGCACATCGTGCAGCCCGAGGGGCCGAGCTTCACGCTCGAGGGCAACGTGCTGCGCTGGCAGAAGTGGGACCTGCACGTGGGCTTCGACGCCCGCGAGGGACTGATCCTCGGCCAGATCGGCTTCGACGACCACGCTGTGCGCCGCTCCATCGTCGAGCGCGCCTCGATCGCCGAGATGGTCGTTCCCTACGGAGATCCGGCTCCCTACCGCTCCTGGCAGAACTACTTCGACACCGGCGAGTACCTCGTCGGACGCGACGCGAACTCGCTCGAGCTCGGCTGCGACTGCCTCGGCGAGATCACCTACCTCTCCCCCGTCGTCGCGGACGACTTCGGCAACCCGCGGGAGATCTCCCAGGGCATCTGCATCCATGAGGAGGACTTCGGCCTGCTCTGGAAGCACACCGACGAGTGGGCGCAGCACCGCTCCTCGCGGCGGCAGCGTCGCCTCGTGGTGAGCTTCTTCACGACCGTCGGCAACTACGACTATGGCTTCTACTGGTACTTCTACCTGGACGGCACGATCCAGTTCGAGGCCAAGGCCACGGGCATCGTGTTCACCGCGCGCTACCCCGGCGAGGGCTACCCGTACGCATCTCAGATCGCGCCGGGCCTCGCCGCACCGTTCCACCAGCACCTGTTCTGCGCGCGGCTCGACATGTCGGTCGACGGCGAGAGCAACGCCGTGCACGAGCTCGACCTGAAGCGCGTTCCGCAGGGCGAGGGCAACCCGCACGGCAATGCGTTCAGCCGCTCCCGTCGCGTGATCGGGCGAGAGTCCGAGGGGCGCCTACGCGCGGACGGATCGCTCGGCCGAGTGTGGGAGATCGTCAACACCGAGAAGCACAACCACGTCGGCGAGCCCGTCGCGTACACGCTGTTCCCCGAGGGTCAGCCGACCCTGGCGGCGGCCGACGGATCCTCGATCAGCAAGCGCGCGGCCTTCGCGACCGAGCACCTCTGGGTCACCCGCTACGCGGAGGGCGAGCGCTACCCCGCCGGCGACTTCGTGAACCAGAGCGTCGGATCCCCCGGCCTCCCGGAGTACCAGAAGGCGGATCGCGGGATCGACGGCGAGGACATCGTGCTCTGGCACAGCTTCGGCCTGACGCACTTCCCGCGCACCGAGGACTGGCCGATCATGCCGGTGGACTACACCGGCTTCACGCTCAAGCCGACCGGCTTCTTCGACCAGAACCCGGCGCTCGACGTGCCGCCGTCGCCGAGCGGCCACGCCTGCGCGCACTGCGCCGAGGGCGAGTGCCACTGCTGACGGACGAACCTCAGCCCGCGAGCCTCACGCTGTGCCGAAGAGCTCGCGGGCCAGGGCTGCCACGGCGCGCGTCCTGGCCGTCGGCCGCACCCGCGCCACGCGGGCGAAGCACACCTCGAGGGCAGGCGCATCCCCCGCGATCCGGAGCGCCCGCAACTCTCCCCCGTCGTACGTGAGCGGCGCGAGCGGCACCTGGTTCAGTATCGAGTAGCCGTGCCCGCGGGCGACCAGGGAGCGCACGGTCTCGTAGCTGTGCGAGCTGTACCGCACTCGCGGAATCACGCCCGCGCCCTCCAGCATCCCCAGGAAGTACTCGCGCGACTGCGCCAGATCCAGCAGCACCAGCTCGGAGTCGGCGAGTTCGGTGAGCGCGACCTCCTCACGCGTCGCGAGAGGATGATCGGCCGCGAGGATCACGTGCGGCGGCGCGGAGAACAGCGGATCGAACGCAAGGTCGTGCACCCGGCCGAAGTCATAGACGATCCCGCCCTCGACCGCGCCGGACAGCAGCAGGTCGGTGGTGCCCTCCATGTCGGCCTCGATGATCTCGATCCGCAGCTCCGGGTGCTCCTGCTCGACGCGGGAGATCAGTCGTGGCAGCACGAACGGCGCGAGCGTGACGAAGCACGCCAGCCGCAGCGTGCCGCGCACCTGGTGGTGATGTCCGCGGACGGTGTCGGTCATCTCCTCGACCTGGGCGAGCACCGACTGCGCGTCATGCAGCAGCTGCTCCCCTGCCTCCGTCAGCGCGAGCCCCTTGCTGCGCTGCCGCACGAACAACTGCACGCCGAGCGAGCGCTCGAGCTGCGCGATCGCGGTCGACACGGCGGACTGAGCGACGTGCAGGTCGATCGATGCCTCGGTCATCGAGCGATGCGTCGCCGCCGTGACGAAGTACCTCAGCTGGACGAGGGTCATGTCGGCGCTCTGCAGTCTGGCCATGGCGAAAGAGTATCAATAGATCAGATGCAGGTCTTCGAATCTGTGAAGTGTACAGATGCCGCTCTCCTCGGGAGCATGGAGGAGCAGCAGTACCCGAGGCAGTAGAGGAACGGCGCAGTGGAGGAACGGATGTCGCACGAAGACGTGGAGGTGCTGGTCGTCGGCGCCGGCCAGGCGGGCATCGCGATGAGCGAGCACCTGAGCCGGGCGGGCGTGGAGCACCTCGTCGTGGAACGGGATCGGATCGCGGAGCGCTGGCGCTCCTGGCGGTGGGACTCGCTGGTCGCCAACGGCCCGGCCTGGCACGACTGCTTCCCCGGCCTGGAGTTCGACGTGGATCCGGACGCCTTCGCGGGCAAGGAGCAGGTCGCCGAGTATCTCGTTGCGTACGCCGAGAAGTTCCACGCACCGATCCGCACGGGTGTCGAGGTGTACAGCGTGCGCCGGCACGTGAACCGCCCCGGCTTCCGGGTGGAGACGGATGAGGGCACGATCGACGCCCGCTACGTGGTCGCCGCGACCGGGCCGTTCCAGCGTCCGATCATCCCGGCCGTCGTCCCGCAGGACGCGGGGATCCACCAGATCCACTCCAACCAGTACCGCAACCCGGCGCAGCTGCCGGAGGGCGCCGTGCTCGTGGTCGGCGCCGGATCCTCGGGCGTGCAGATCGCCGATGAGCTGCGCCGCTCCGGTCGCGAGGTCTACCTCGCGGTGGGCCCGCACGACCGGCCGCCACGGCGCTACCGCGGCCGCGACTTCTGCTGGTGGCTGGGCGTGCTCGGCAAGTGGGACATGGCCGCTCCACCCGTGGGCGCGGAGCACGTCACGATCGCCGTGAGCGGCGCGCGCGGTGGGCACACCGTCGACTTCCGCGCGCTGGCCGCGACCGGGGTCACGCTGCTCGGCCGCGCCGGCGACTACGAGGACGGCGTGCTCGCCATCGCGCCCGATCTGCGCGCCAACATCGCCGCGGGAGACGCGAATTACCTCTCGGTGCTCGACGAAGCCGACGCCTACGTGCTGCGCAACGGGCTGGACCTGCCGGAGGAGCCCGAGGCGCACGTGATCGGGCCGGATCCGGAGAGCCTCACCCACCCGATCCTCTCGCTCGACCTGAAGGCCGCCGGCATCGCCTCGATCGTGTGGGCGACCGGCTTCGCGCTGGACTACTCCTGGCTGCAGATCGACCCGGGCGCGTTCGACGAGCGCGGGCGGCCGATCCACCAGCGCGGCGTCTCCGCGGAGCCCGGGATCTACTTCCTCGGCCTGCCCTGGCAGTCCCGCCGCGGCTCCAGCTTCCTCTGGGGCGTGTGGCACGACGCGCGCTACATCGCCGATCAGATCGGCATCCAGCGCGGCTACGCGGCCTACCCCGCCGCCACCGCCACCACTCAGGCCGACGTCACCAGGTCCGTCGCCACCCTCGCACAGACAGGAGTCGCATGATGCCTACGCACACCCGCATCCGCCCGTTCAACACCAAGGTCACCTACCCCGAGCAGAACCTCGACAACGACCTCTGCCAGGCGGTCGTGGCGAACGGCGTCGTGTACCTGCGCGGTCAGATCGGTCAGGATCTGGAGACCCGCGAGTCGGTCGGCATCGGCGACGTCGAGGCGCAGGCCGAGAAGGCGATGGCGAACATCGCGATGCTGCTGGAAGAGGCCGGATCCTCGCTCGACGACATCGTCAAGGTCGTCGTCTACCTCATCGACCCGCGCTATCGGGAAACCGTCTACCGCGTGATGGGCCGCTGGCTCACCGGCGTCTTCCCGGTCTCGACCGGCCTCGTGGTGAGCGCCCTGGCGCGCCCGGAGTGGCTCGTCGAGATCGACGCGACAGCTGTGATCAGCAGCGCGGCCGATCGTGCGGCGAACGCCGATCGCGGCTCCGCCGCCGACGACGAGGCCGCGCGATGACGTTCTCGATCGTCGCGCACGACGAGACCGGCGCCTTCGGATCCGCGATCTCGTCGTCCTCCCCCGCGGTCACCGCGCGCTGCGTGCACCTGGCCGACGGCGTCGGCGCGGTGAACTCGCAGAACATCACGGATCCGCGCCTCGGCCCGATGCTGCTCGCCGCCCTGCGCGACGGCGCCTCGGCCGAAGAGGCACTCGACGCCGTGACCGCCTCGACCCCGCACATCTCGTTCCGCCAGCTGCTCGTCGTGGACGCACAGGGGCGCTCGGCCATGTACTCGGGCGAGCGCGCGCTCGGCAACGTCGGCGCGGCTCGAGGTCCCGGAGTGGCGGCGGGCGGCAACATGCTCGCGTCGACCAGCATCCCGCAGCTCATGGTCGACGCCTTCGCCGCCTCCGAAGGCGATCTCGAGCGGCGCCTGCTCGCGGCCATGCAGGCCGCGGTCGCCGCGGGCGGCGAGGAGGGTCCCGTGCACTCCGCCGGCCTCTCGGTCGTGCGCGACGCCGGCTGGCGGGTCACGGACCTGCGCGTCGACTGGACCGAGGGCGATCCCATCGCCGAGCTCGGCGCCCTGCTCGAGGTGTGGCTGCCGCAGCGCGACGACTACGTCACGCGCGGGATCGACCCGTCCGCCGCCCCGAGCTACGGAGTGCCCGGCGATGAGTGAGCTCACGGCCGTGACCGACGTCGCGGCGCTCAAGGGCGCCGCGGATGCGACGGTCGCTGCGGCCGCCGCGGACCTGATCCGGCTGTCCGAGACCCTGCACGCGAACCCGGAGACGGCCTGGCAGGAGCACCGTGCCGCCGGCTGGGTCGGCGAGGCGCTGACCGCCGCGGGCTTCCGCCTCACCCCGTCGTATCTGGGCCTGGAGACGGCCCTGCTCGCCGAGGCCGGTTCCGGACCCACGGTGATCGGGATCATGGCCGAGTACGACGCACTGCCCGGGCTCGGGCACGCGTGCGGCCACAACCTCATCGCCGCCAGTGCGGTCGGCGCCGGGCTCGCGCTCGCCCCGCTCGCTGACGAGCTCGGCCTCACCGTACGCGTCTACGGCACCCCCGCGGAGGAGGGCGGCGGCGGCAAGATCGAGCTGATCGAGGCCGGCGCGTTCCGGGACCTCGACCTCGCGATGATGGTGCACCCCGCGCCTGTCGATGTCGCCGAGGCCCGGCCGTTCGCGGTCTCGCACAGCCACATCGCCTACGACGGGGTGTCGGCGCACGCCGCCGCCTATCCGGATCAGGGCGTCAACGCGAACGACGCGTTCCTCGTCGCGCAGGTCGCGATCGGGCTGCTCCGCCAGCAGCTGCCCGCCGACACCCGCGTGCACGGCGTGCAGACGGTCGGCGGCTACGCCCCGAACGCGATCCCGGAGCGCACCGAGGGCCGCTGGTACGTGCGCGCGAACTCGCTCGCCGAGCTGGAGATCCTCGAGGAGCGTGTGAACCGCTGCTTCGAGGCCGGGGCGCTCGCCTCGGGCGCGACCCTGAGCATCATGCCCGAGAGCAAGCCGTACTCCGAATTCCGCACCGACGACCGCGCCCTCGAGTTCTATCGGGCCAACGCGATCGCCCGCGGGCGCGTGTTCGCGGATCCGGAGGTCGCCGGGCGGATGAACCGGGCGTCCACCGACATGGGCAACGTGTCACAGCTCGTCCCCGCGATCCACCCGTACATCGGGGTCGGCTCGCTGCCGTACGGCAACCACCAGAAGGAGTTCGCCGCCGCGTGCGTCGGCCCCGTCGCGGAGAAGGCGCTGCTCGACGCCGCGGTCCTCATGGCGTGGACCGTGATCGACGTCGTCGCCGCCCGCACGGGCGCTCCCATCCCCGAGAATGCTCTGAAGGAGAGTGCCTCATGACCGCCATCGACTGGACCGCGCGCAGTCGCGCGCTCGCGATCGACGGCCGCGCCGTGATCGACGGCCGCCGCGTCGACGCCTCGGACGCCGCCACGATCGCCGTGCACAGCCCTGGATCGCTCGCGCACCTCACCGATCTCGCCGCGGGCACAGCCGCCGACGTCGACCGCGCGGTCGTGATCGCCCGGCGCACCTTCGACGACGGCTCGTGGAGCCGGCGCAGCGTCGCCGACCGCGGCCGGGCGCTGATCCGTCTCGCCGACCTGATCATGGCGAACCTCGAGGAGCTCGCACTGCTCGAGACCCTCGACTCCGGCAAGCCGATCGCACAGACACTGACCGTCGACGTGCCCGGCACCGCCGAGACGTTCCGCTGGTACGGCGAGCTGGCCGACAAGCGGTTCGACGAGATCCCGGCCACCCCACCCGGCTCGACCGCGCTCGTCCAGCGCGTGCCGCTCGGCGTGGTCGGCGCGATCACGCCGTGGAACTACCCTCTCGAGATCGCCGCGTGGAAGCTCGCGCCGGCGCTCGCGAGCGGAAACAGTGTCGTTCACAAGCCCGCGACCGAGACCTCGCTGACCGCACTGCGGCTCGCGGATCTGGCGCTCGAGGCGGGGATCCCCGCGGGTGTGCTCAATGTCGTGCCGGGGCGCGGATCCGTCGTCGGGGAGCGCATCGCGCTGCACCCGGACATCGATGTGCTCGCCTTCACCGGCTCGACGGCCGTCGCCAAGCGCCTCATGGTGAGCGCCGGGACCTCGAACATGAAGCGGGTCGCACTCGAGGCCGGCGGGAAGAGCTCGAACCTCGTGTTCGCGGATGCCGACCTCGAGGCCGCGGCCGCGAAGGCCGCGTTCGGCGCGTTCTACAACCAGGGCCAGGTGTGCTCCGCGAACTCGCGAATCCTGGTGCAGCGGTCGGTGCACGACGAGTTCGTCGCCCTGCTCGCCGCCGCCGCACGGGGCTACGCTCCCAGCGACCCGCTTGCGGGCAGCGATGGGAACGGCAGTCTGATCAGCCGCGCGCACGCCGACGAGGTCTCCGCCGCGATCGCCCAGGCGGCTGCGGACGGCAACCTGGTCGCGGGTGGCGATCGCGTGACGATCACCGGATCCGACGCGTACCTCAACCCCGCGATCGTCACCGGCCTCGGCGCGGACCATGACCTGCACCACGTCGAGGTGTTCGGCCCACTCGTGGCGGTACTCGGTTTCGACGACGAGGACGAAGCGGTCCGCCTCGCGAACGACACCGAGTACGGCCTCGCGGCCTCGCTGTGGACGACCGACTTCGGCCGCGCGCACCGGGTCTCGGAGCGGCTCGTCGCCGGCACCGTCTCGGTCAACACCGTGGATGCGCTGGGCCTGACGACGCCGTTCGGCGGATTCCGCCAGTCGGGGTTCGGCCGCGACCTCTCCCGGCACGCGCTGGACAACTACACCGACTGGAAGACCACCTGGTTCCAGCACGGATGAGAAGGACGACGATGACCCACCCGCGCTGGGCCGCCCTTCAGCTCGCGACGCTGCTGACGACCGTCGCCTGCGTTGCAGTGCATGCGGCGATGCTGCTGAGCGGCCCGTCCGTGCTCGCGACGGCGATGGTGCTGCTCGCGGCGACCTGCGCACTCTGCCTGCGGCCTCGTCGCACACCCCTGCCCGACGCGGCGTGGGGTGCGGCGATGGCGATGGCGGCCGCGATGCTGCTGCTGCACATCTGGTCCGGCGGCGGCGGGTGGTCGGGCGGCGCCGGAATAGGCGTGCACGCGCATGGCCTCGCGCAGGAGACGACGCCGCTCGACGCGTTGCACAGCGCGGCGCTCGGCCTCAATGCGCTCGAACTCGCTCTGGTCATGGGCGCCGTCCTCGCGATCGGGGTGCGGAACCGCCGGCGGGCGGGCAAGCTGTCCGCTCGGGGCTGAGCGGATCCCGTCAACATCCCTTGACACGTCTCCCTCGCGTCAACCAGCATTGACGCGAGGGAGATTTCATCATGGAGGCGAAAGAATCATGAAGACCGCGCAGGCGACGGATCCGCAGGGCGAACCTCTCGCCGAGCTGCACCGGCTGGTCGAGGTGCGCCGCGACATCGTCCGCGCCGAGGACGTGCAGGTGCGCCGAGCGCGCGCCGCCGGCTACTCCTGGCAGGCGATCGCCAGCGCACTGGGCACCACCCGGCAGGCGGCGCACCGCAGGTTCGGGCGGCGCTGACATCGCCGCGCGCCTTCAGGTGTAGTCGGCCACGACCCGGTGCGCGGCGCCGTCCAGCGCGAGCGTGCCGCCGTACGGCACGATCCACTGCGGCCTGGTGTGCCCGACCGGCACGCCCACGCACACCACCGCGGCCGGGTTGTAGTGCGCCATCGCAGCGAGAACGGCATCGCGCTGAGCAGCACGGGCGGTGGCGCGCTCCTCCGCCGAGGGGACGACCTCGTGGGTGCTGACCGGAGGCCGCGCGACCACGACCCCCGAGACCCGCGCAAGCAATCCCCGTTCCCCGTAGGCGCGGAGCTGCTCCGCCACCATGGAGGCCGGGGTGAGCCGCTCGCTCGTCTCGAGGAGCAGGATCGCACCGTCGAGCTGCTCGTCCCTAGGAAAGCGTCCCGCGAGCGCGAGCTGAGCGAGCACTTCGATGCACCCGCCCCAGGTCGGTCCCGCCGCGTGAACGGCCGGCCCTGCCCATGCCCACGGCTCGGTCGGCTCGCGGTCGCCGAACCGAGTGAGTGCATCAGGGTGCTCCCAACGCCGCCCGAAGTCTTCCGACTCCCCCGGCTCGTCGAGTTCGATCGTGCCGCCGTCGAGCAGCGCCGCGCGCAGCGAGCGGGCGTGGATCGCGTCGACCATGGGGCCTGGGCCGAGATGCACCTGTGTCGAGCCGCCGTAGTAGCCCGCGACGCCCTGCCGCCACAGCCAGTTCAGGATGTTGGTGTTGTCGCTGTATCCCAGGAACGGCTTGGGGTCCGCCTGCACGACGGCGGCGTCGAGATGCGAGGTCACGAGGATCTGATCGTCTCCGCCGATCGTCGCGATCACGGCTCGGATCGAGGGATCCGCGAAGGCCGCATTCACGTCGGCCGCGCGGGCCTCGGCGGACGCGCCCAGCTGCCGCGTCGTCGGGTACTCGACCGGGATCAGCCCCGTGATCTCCTCCAGTCGGCGCATCGCCTGCCCGTGCACAGGGATCGAGACGGCCGGCGCGGCGAATGCCGGGGAGAGCACGGCGATGCGGTCGCCTGGTCTGGCCTTGGGCGGAAGGAGCATCGCTTCAGCTTAGGACGCGACTTCCCCCTCAAAGGACGTCGCCCCCGCCCAGCGCAGCACCCGTAGCGCCCTGAGGGTGACCCAGCGGCTGGGGAACCCCTCGGACTCGCCCTCCATGGCGAACGGCGTCGGCCCCTCGTGCGTGTTGCCCAGGCGCCACAGCCCATTCGCATCACGCTGGGAGCGCAGCAGCTCGAGCGCCTCGGCGCAGCGCGGATCCCCCTTGGGTCGCGCCCGACGCAGGTAGTCCAGGCCGCGCAGCACGTCGTAGTACCAGCGCACCGGATACGAGGCCATCGTGAAGCGCGGGTCGATGACCTCCCCCGTGCTGCGCCGCCGGAACAGCCGGCGCTCCAGCAGATACTCCTCCGCGGCCAGCCGCGCCGCCCGCGACTCCTCGGTGCCCCCGGTCGCCTGCTCCCAGACGAGGAGACCGTCGAGCACGCAGATCGTGGAGTGCAGCGACGACGTCGTGGCCCCGTACTCGGCCCAGCAGTTCCACCCGCCGTCCGCCAGCTGCCCGGCGAGGAGAGTGCGGACGACGGCATCACCGGACTCCCCGAAATACGCGGCGTTCGAGAGGACGACCCCGTTGACGCACGGCTCCGTCTCGCCGCAGAAGTAGGGCGGGGCGTTCTCCTGGTCCCACCGCACGCCCTCGCGCACCCGCGTGACCGCCCGCCGCACCCGGTCGTCCGCCGGGTCGACACCGAAGTCGACCAGCTGCTGCAGGCTGAAGTGCGTGGCGGTCCACGCGTCGTACATCGGACGGCTCTCATCGACCCAGCCGGGCCGGTACACCCCGCCGTCCCACAGCCCGTCCTCCGCCTGCAGCGCCAGTAGCCGTGCACCCCAGCCCTCGGCGGCCACGCGGGCGCGCTCTTCCGCGACGTCTTCCGGAGATGCATCCGTCAGGTCGCGGAGAACCTGCCAGCGGATCGCGGGGTCGGAGTCCATCAGGTAATCGATGACGTCCATGCCGCGACGCTACCCGATCGCCCCGACATCGAGCACGGCACGAGTGCGGAATCCATCGTCGCCCATCAGAACGTGCCGGCAGGATGCCGGAGACCACTCAGCCATGGGTCTGTCTCCGGCATCCCGCCGCCGCGGGTCCTGGTGGATCCGGTCCCCGTCCGTTCACACGGGCGGAGGAACCGGATCACGTCTTATGCGCTCGCGAGGCGGTAGCGCAGCGAGGCGAGCTCGGTGGTGAGCGCCGCCGGGAGGCGGTCGCCGAACGTCGCGAAGAACTCCTCGGTCGAGTCGGCCTCGCGGGTCCACGACGCGGTGTCGACGCTGAACAGCTCGGCGAGATCCTCGTCGGCGACATCCGCACCCTCGAGGTTGAGGTCCTCGATCCTGGGCAGGCGTCCGATCGGGCTGTCGACGGCGTCGACCTCGCCCTCGATGCGACGGATGATCCAGTCGAGCACGCGGGCGTTGTCGCCGAAGCCGGGCCACAGGAACCGGCCGTCGGAGCCGCGGCGGAACCAGTTCACCTGGAAGATGCGCGGAGCCTTGTCGAAGCGGACGGCACGGCCCATCTTCAGCCAGTGCGCGAAGTAGTCGCCCATGTTGTAACCGCAGAACGGCAGCATCGCGAACGGGTCGCGGCGCAGCTCGCCGAGCGTGCCCTCCGCCGCCGCCGTGCGCTCGGACGAGATGGTCGCGCCCAGGAACACGCCGTGGCTCCAGTCCGTCGCCTCGACGACGAGCGGGACGTTGGTGGCGCGGCGTCCGCCGAACAGGATCACGTCGAGCGGCACGCCCTCCGGATCCTCCCAGTCCTCCGCGATCTGCGGGCACTGCGCCGCCGACACGGTGAAGCGCGAGTTCGGGTGCGCGGCGGGACGGCCGGATTCCGGAGTCCACGCGTTGCCCTCCCAGTCGATGAGGTTCGCGGGAGCCTCATCGGTCAGGCCCTCCCACCACACGTCGCCGTCGGGGCGCAGCGCCACGTTCGTGAAGATCGTGTTGCCCCAGAGCGTCTCGACCGCGGTGACGTTGGTCGACTCGCCGGTGCCCGGCGCGACGCCGAAGAAGCCGGCCTCGGGATTGATCGCCCGCATGCGGCCGTCAGCACCCGGGCGGATCCAGGTGATGTCGTCACCGAGCGTCTCGACCTTCCAGCCCGGGATCGTGGGGCGGAGCATCGCGAGGTTGGTCTTGCCGCACGCCGACGGGAACGCTGCGGCCACATGGTAGGCCTTGCCCTGGGGCGAGATGACGCGGATGAGCAGCATGTGCTCGGCCATCCAGCCCTCGTCGCGGGCGAGCACCGAGGCGATGCGCAGCGCGAAGCACTTCTTGGCGAGGATCGCGTTGCCGCCGTAGCCGGACCCGAAGGAGTACACCTCGAGCGTGTCGGGGAAGTGCACGATCCACTTCTCGTCGTTGCAGGGCCAGGTGGTATCGGCTTCACCGGCGGCCAGCGGGGCCCCGACGGAGTGCACGGTGCGCACCCACTGGGCGCCGTTCGCGATCTCCCGGACCACGGCCTCGCCGACGCGGGTCATGATGCCGATCGAGGCGACGGCGTAGGCGCTGTCGGTGACCTGCACGCCGATCTGCGAGATCGGTCCGCCGACCGGGCCCATCGAGAACGGCACGACGTACATCGTGCGACCGCGCATCGAGCCCTCGAAGATCTCGTTCATCTTCGCGTGCATCTCGGCGGGATCCGCCCAGTTGTTCGTGGGGCCGGCGTCGATCTCCTTCGCCGAGGCGATGAAGGTGCGTCCTTCCGTGCGGGCGACGTCACTGGGGTGCGAACGCGCCAGGTAGGAGCCGGGACGCCACTCCGGGTTCAGCTTGATGAGCTTGCCCTCGTCGACGAGTTCGTGCAGCAGGGCGTCGTTCTCCGCGGCGGATCCGTCGATCCAGTGCACGCGGTCGGGCTGGGTCAGGGCGCTGATCTCGTCGACCCACGCGCTGAGCGCGGCGAAGGCCGGGGTGTCGTACTCGGGAGCCGCACCGTACTCGCGCACAGCAGCGAGGGGGGAGGTCCGCGGGGTGAACGTCTCGGCGATAGCCATTGTCTGCTCCTTAAAGCCTGGGGCGATGTGACCATTCTGCGCCAGTATTGGGCACTCTTCGGGGCGTTGTTGGCTTCAAGAACATTGATTCTTTCGCTAGGATCAATTCCATGGCCTCCGGACTCGAGCTCACCACCCTCGGACATCGCATCCGACACCACCGCACGCGCAGCGGCATGACCCTGGACGAGCTCGGCGCCGCCGTCGGTGTCGCAGGCTCCCAGCTCAGCCTCATCGAGAACGGCAAGCGGGAGCCGAAGCTCTCGCTGCTGCAGGCCATCGCCGACGCGACCGGCACCGAGGTGAGCGACCTCATCTCCGGCGAGCCGCCGAACCGGCGCGCCGCGCTGGAGATCGAACTCGACCGCGCGCAGTCCAGCTCGGTGTTCCGTCAGCTCGGGATCGCCCCGGTGCGGGTGAGCAAGGGCATGCCCGACGAGACGATCGAGTCGATCCTGGGCCTGCACCGCGAGCTGCATCGCCGTGAGCGCGAGGCGATCGCCACGCCGGAGGAGGCGCGGCGGGCCAACACCGAGCTGCGTCTGAAGATGCGTGCGCTGGACAACCATCTGCCCGAGATCGAGGCGCTCGCCGAGAAGCAGCTGAAGGCGGCAGGGCACTCCTCGGGAGCTCTCACGCACCGCACCGTGAGCATCATGGCCGAGCAGCTCGGGTTCGAGCTGCTGTACGTCGACGACCTGCCGCACTCCACGCGCTCGGTCACGGATCTTGAGCATGGGCGGATCTACCTCCCGCCGGCATCGATCCCCGGCGGCCACGGCCTGCGCTCGATGGCGCTGCAGGCGATGGCGCACCGCCTGCTCGGCCACACTCCCCCGACCGACTACGCCGACTTCCTGCAGCAGCGGGTGGAGATCAACTACTTCGCCGCGTGCTGCCTCATCCCCGAGACCGCGGGCGTCGCCTTCCTGCAGCAGGCGAAGAAGGACCGCAACCTCGCCGTCGAGGACTTCCGCGACGCGTTCGGCGTGACCCACGAGGCCGCCGGCATGCGGATGACCAACCTCATGACGAAGCACCTCGACATGCGACTGCACTTCCTGCGCGTGGACGAGTCGGGCGCGCTCACCCGTGTGTACGAGAACGACGACCTGCCGCTGCCGATGGACGTCACCGGATCCGTCGAGGGTCTCACCGTGTGCCGCAAGTTCTCGGCGCGCGCCGCCTTCAGCCAGCGCAATCGCACCACGGAGCACTACCAGTACACGGACACCCCGTCCGGAACGTTCTGGTGCTCGACGCAGACCGGATCCACCGACGGCGGCGGCTTCTCGATCACGGTCGGTGTGCCGTTCGACGACGCCCGCTGGTGGCGCGGGCGGGAGACCACCGATCGTGCGCAGTCGACCTGCCCCGACGAGGCGTGCTGCCGCCGCCCTCCGGCCGGGATCGCGGAGCGCTGGAACAACAAGGCCTGGCCGAGCGCCCGCGTGCACACGCACATGTTCTCGCCGCTCCCCCGCGGCGCGTTCCCCGGCGTCGACGACAACGAGGTGTACTCCTTCCTGGACCGCCACGCCGCCCAGTAACGGCGGCTCGGTCGGTGCGCCGCGTGCGCCGCGTACGTCGCCTGCAGGATCGCACCGGCGCGGGATCCTCGACTAGCGTCGGAGCATGCCCCTCGCCCTCGTCACCGGCGCCGCTCGCGCCGACAGCATCGCCGCCGGGATCGTGCCGCGCCTGGAACGCAGCGGGTGGACCGTCGTCACCAGCGACCTCGACGACGCCCGCTTCCCGGCCGACCTGTCGACCGCGGACGGCCCTGACGCCCTCATCGCCGCGGTGATGCGCGAGCACGGGACGATCTCGGCCCTGGTGCTGAGCCATGCCCACGACGTGGAGTCGGGGATCCTCGACACGACCGCGGACAGCTTCGATCGGCACGTCGCGGTCAACGCGCGTGCGACGCTCCTGCTGATCGCGGCGTTCGCGCGGCAGGCCGCTCCTGAGGGCGGGGCCATCGTCGCGCTCACGAGCGACCACGTGACCGGGAACCTGCCCTATGGCGCGTCCAAGGGCGCGCTCGACCGCATCGTCATCTCCGCGGCGCGCGAGCTCGGACCTCGCGGGATCTCCGCGAACGTGCTGAACCCGGGTCCGATCGACACCGGATGGATGGATGACGCGACCCGCGCGCACCTGGCGGCCCTCACCCCGCAAGGGCGCCTCGGCCGACCGGCCGATGTCGCGGCCCTCGTCGACTTCCTCGTTTCGCCGGAGGGGCGCTGGGTGTCCGGCCAGCTGCTCAAGTCCGACGGCGCCTTCTCCGCCGAGTTCTGAATCGGCGGGCGCTCTCTTCAGCGCTCCGTCTCAGTGCGCCGAGACGAAGTCGGCGTAGCGGCGCAAGGCTGCGGTGACGGCGGCCGGATCCGGCGCCGGCTCCCCCTCGAAGAGCTCTGCGATCGGATGGTCGCGGTGCCGGCCGACGGCGGCGGAATGCGACCAGGCACCGGCGATGCGTCCGCCGGCGAGCAGGCTCGCGCGCACCATGCCGTTCTTGCCGGGGCCGATCGACGCCATGCTCCGCGCCGATGCCACGGGCGAGCGATCGGCGTACGAGATGTAGTACTCGTCGAACATCGGCAGAGCGAGCGCCCCGGCATCGTCCGCCCCCGCGGCGCGACGCGGGCGGGCCACACCGAGGAACACGCCCTCCGCCTGCTCCGTCACGCGGGGGCGCCCCCGCTCCGCCGCCTCGCGCGCCACGGTGACCGGCAGTCCCGACCACCATGCGAAGTCATCGACCGTCGCAGGACCGTGTCCTTCGACGTAGCGCACGAAAAGCTCCGCGAGCGGATCGGCGGGCGGCGTCGTCTCTGGGATCCATTCCTCCGCCAGCATGAACAGCTGCTCACGGGAGACCGCGTCGTCGCGGTGCACCACGGGCCCCTGCACCAGGATGCCGCGCACGTTGAGCGCGTAGATGAGGTGCACGCCGCGCTGACCCGCCGGATCGATGCCGATCTCCGCGAGGTCGTCGAACAGCTGCGCCCTGGTGCGCCCGCCGTCGGTCAGGCGCTCGCGGAACGCCGCCTCGACGCGGGCGATGAGGGCGTCGTCGATGCCGAGCTGGCGCTGGCGGGTCGCGTCCTGGCGGAGCTGGCGATCGCCGGTCACCGACAGCACCCAGCGCAGGTCTTCGGCGGGGATCACGTGCAGTGTGCCCCGCATGGTGTGGGTGCGCACGAGCTCGCCACGGTCGAACGCGGCGTCGACGGCGGCGAGCGTCGGCGCACCGGACGATCGGATGCCGAGCGCCCAGCGGCCGGCGATGAATTCCTGGCCCTGCACGGCGAGCATGTGCCGGGCGGCGGCGACCGGGGTGCGCGCAGGGGCGGTGAGCCGGTGCGAACGGAGCCGTTCGCTCAGAAGAGCCGTCATGGACCCATCATGCCGCGCGGTCCCGACAACGGCCGGATGCCGCGGACAACGCCGCGCACGCGGTGCGGACACCGCTGCGGGGGCGCGGATCCGTTCGGATCCGATGAGTTCCCTATGACGATGCTCAAGACGACCGATTCTTGGGCTTCTCTGTCAAACCCGCGCCGACGATGGTGCCATGGCAACGCTCACCACCCTCAGCCCGGTCCCGCGACGTGTCGCCGCGCCGGCCCGCCGGCTGCGCCCGGCGCTCTGGCGGATGGCCGCGGTGACGCTGATCTGGGCGACGAGCCTGTTCGTGCTCGCGCTCTGGGTGAGTGGCGCCGGGGCCCAGTCCCTGCTGGCTGTCGACGGCGACACGCTCACGACACTGGGCCGCCTGACCGGCCTCGTGTCGGCGAACCTGCTGCTGTACCAGGTGCTGCTGATGGCCCGCGTACCCGTGTTCGAGCGCGGCTTCGGCCGGGACGGCATCACCCGGCTGCACCGTCTCGTCGGGTTCTGGTCGTTCTGGCTGCTGCTGGCGCACCTGGTGCTCATCACCGTCGGGTACGCGATCACGTCGCACACCGACGTGCTCGTGCAGGCCTGGGACTTCGTCTGGGACTACCCCGGCATGCTGCTCGCGACGGCCGGCACGGGACTGCTGATCCTCGTCGTGGTCACATCGATCCGCCGGGTGCGACGCCGGCTGCGCTACGAGTCCTGGCATCTGCTGCACCTCTACGGCTACCTCGGCGTCGGCCTCGCGATCCCGCACATGCTGTGGACCGGCGCGGACTTCACCGCGTCGGCCGGCGCGACCTTCTACTGGTGGACGCTCTGGGCCTGCACCGCCGCGTGCGTGCTGTGGTTCCGGGTCGCGGTGCCGCTGATCCGCAGCGCCCGGCACGGACTGCGCGTGGTCGCCGTGTCGCCCGACAGCCAGGACGGGGTGTCGGTCCGCGTGGCCGGTCGCGACGTGCATCGACTCGGAGCGCGCGCCGGCCAGTTCTTCATCTGGCGCTTCGTGGACGGACCGGGCTGGACCCGCGGTCACCCGTTCTCCCTCGCGGCGGATCCGGCCGGCGACGAGCTGGTCATCTCGGCCCGCCGCGTCGGCGACGGCACCGACCGGCTGGCCGAGCTGCGTCCAGGCACTCGCGTCATGGTCGAGGGCCCGTACGGTCACATGACCGGCGAGCGCCGGAGCGGATCACGCCTGCTCATGCTCGGCGCCGGAGCGGGCGTCGCGCCCCTCGTCGCCCTGCTCGAGTCCGAGCCGTACGCGCCTGGCGAGGCGATCCTCGTCACCCGCGACCACTCCGCCTCCCACGGACTGCGCCGCGCGGAGATCGACCGTCTCGCCGTCTCCCGCGGGCTCGTGCACTACACGCTGCACGGGCGCCGTGCCGAGACGGGCACGAGCTGGGTGCCCTCCACGCACGCCGAGTGGGACGGTGCGCAGCTGCTGCAGCGCATCGCCGGAGACCTGTCCCCGTACGACGTGTACCTGTGCGGACCCGTCCCGTGGATGCAGAGCATCCGCCGCGACCTGCGCTCCGCCGGCGTCCCCGCCGAACGCATCCACAGCGAGGCTTTCGCCGTCTGAGCGGCGGATGACGGATCCGAGAGCGAGAGAATCATGAAGAAGATCGTCTACGCCGTCCTCGCCACGCTGACCGGGCTGGTCCTGCTGTTCAGCTACCGCACCTCGCTCGAGGTGGTCACGCCGGCCGCGAACGGCACCACGGGCACGACCAAGAGCACGACCGGATCCGCCGCCGGGACGAGTCCGAGCAGCACGGCGTCCGGGACGGCCTCTGGCGCGTCATCCGACACCGCCTCCGGATCGTCCTCCTCCACGACCTCGGGATCCGGATCCGCCACGACCCCGACCGGTCTCAAGGACGGCACGTTCACCGGCCAGGCCGCCGATACCCGTTACGGCGCCGTGCAGGTCGCGATCACGGTGTCCGGAGGGCAGATCACCGACGTGTCGGTGCCGCAGTACCCGAACACCGAGCGCCGTGACGAGGAGATCAACGCGCAGGCGATCCCGATCCTCGTCTCGGAGACCAAGAGCGCCCAGTCAGCGCAGATCGACATGGTCTCGGGCGCCACGTTCACCTCGGACGGCTACACCCAGTCGCTGCAGAGCGCGATCGACCAGGCGAAGGCATGAGCGCCGTGGCACGGCCCATGCAGCCGCCGTCTTCCGAGCACGCGCGCGCGGCCGGACCTCGGCGCCACGTCGTCACCGCGGAGCTCATGGGTACCGTCGCGAGCGCGCATGTGCTCACCGCCTCCTCTTCCCCCGCCCCGGACGTCGCCGCACGGATCGCCGCCGCGCAGTCGGCGGCGATGGACGAGCTGCACGAGATCGACGCGCTGTTCTCCCCGTTCCGCGCCGACTCGCAGATCTCGCTGCTGCGCGCGGGCTCGTTGCGTCCCGAGGATGCGGATCCGCGGATCCTCGAGGTGTCGGAGGCCTGCGTCCGCCTCGCGTCGGCCAGCGGAGGGCGGTTCGACGCGAACCGGCACGGCTGGTTAGACCCGACCGGGTACGTCAAGGGCTGGGCCGTCGAGCGAGCGGCCTTCCGGCACCTCGCCCCGCTGCTGGCCGAGGACGGCATCCTCGCGGCGGGGCTCTCCGCGGGCGGCGACATGCAGCTGGTCACGGCGCCCGGTGCGGACTGGGTCTGGACCGTCGGCATCGCGGATCCGCTCCGCCCCGGCGCCGTGCGGGCACAGGTGCCGTTGCGGGAGGGCGCCGTCGCGACCTCCGGGCCGGCCGAGCGCGGGGCGCACATCGTCGATCCCCGCACAGGATACGCCGTGCGCGATGCCCCCACGGCGACCGTGATCGCCGAGCACCTGAGCGACGCCGACGCCTGGGCGACGGTCGCAGTGGTCGCGGGCTTCGACGACCTCACCTGGCTGCGCGCCGCCCCCGACTGCTCCGGGATGCTGATCGCGGCGGACGGTCGGATCCGCCGCTGGGCGCACGGGGTGGAGGTCGCCGTGGTCCCCGCGGAGACGGCGCTCCTCAGCTGAGCGCGAGGGGCAGTCGCAGCAGGAATGTGGTGCCCGCGTCCGAGGTCTCCTCGATCTCGACAGACCCGCCGTAACGCGTCGCCATGTCGCGGACCAGCGCGAGGCCGAGCCCGAATCCGCGCCGCCTTCCGGTCTCGGGACCACGGGCGAACCGCGTGAAGATCCGCTCCCGGTCCTCGGCCCTGATGCCGGGACCGCGGTCGGCGACTCGGAACTCCGCGAAACCTCGGCCCGCGCTGCTGCCGGCTCCCGCCGAGAGCGCCACTGACGAACCCGACGGCGCGTGCTGCACGGCATTGTCGAGCAGAGCCGTGCACAGACGGGTCAGGGTGACCTCGGGCACGGCGACGGACAGCCCCGCCGGGACCGCCGCCTGCAACGTCACGTCCGCGCTCTCCGCGATCGGCCGGATCAGGTCGACGGCGCCGTGCACCGCCGCGGCGGCATCCGACACCGCCGCCAAGACAGGCCCCTGGTCGGATTGCGCTGCCAGAAGGAGCTCGGTGAGGATGTCGTCCATCGCCGCCGTGTCACCGCGCAGCCGGTCGAGGGCATCGCCGATGTCTTCACCGCGGGCCACACGGCGCTGCAGGATCTGGACGCGGCTGGACAGCGCCGTGAGCGGGGTGCGCAGTTCATGGCTGGCGTCGGCCACGAAGTCGCGCTGCGCCTGCAGCGCCACCTCCAGCGGGGCGACCGCCCGCCGGGCCGTGAACCACGCGATGAGCCCGAGCAGCGCCACTCCCGCGATGCCCAGCACGACCACCCATGGCAGCACCCGGTCGACATCCACGACGACGTGATCGGGGTTTCCGATGTCGAAGTCGCCAGGCCGGGGCCCCGCCGTGACGCGGTCGTCTCCCTGCGGCCGCGAGGTCGCGAGGATCACCGCGATGAGTAGTCCGACCCCGGCGGCGATCACGATCGCCGAGGCGAGGCCCGTCCACACCCCGATCTGCCGGGCTGAGCGGCGCACCCGATCGCGATCGGCGGATCCGCTCACGACGTCGTCCCCCGTCGCCGGGCGCACAGGATCATCCCGGATCCCCCGCCCGGTAGCCGCGCCCGCGCACGGTGTCGATCATCTCCGGCGTGGACTTGCGCCGGATGTAGTGCACGTAGGTGTCGACGGTCCCGACGCCGTCCGCCGAGGAGAACACCCCGCGCAGGATCTCCTCGCGACTGAACACCCGCTCCGGACTCGCAGAGAGGAACTCGAGCAGCGCAGTCTCCGTGGCGGTCAGCGACACGCGCGCGCCGGTGGGCGAATGCAGCACCCAGGAGTCGGGGATGAACGTCCACGCGCCGATCGCCCGCCGACGGCCCTCCGCCTGGAAGCCGCGGCGCAGCGCGCGCAGCCGCGCCAGCAGCTCCTCGAAGTCGAAGGGCTTGGTGAGGTAGTCGTTGGCGCCCGCGTCCAGCCCCTCCACGCGATCCGGAACGGTGCCGAGCGCGGTCAGCATGAGCACGGGCGTGGTGATCCGCGCGGTGCGGACCGCCTCCACCAGGCGCGCCCCATCCATGCCGGGAAGGCGGCGATCGACGAGCATGACGTCGTAGCGCTCGTCGAGCGCCCGGCGCAGCGCGACGGCGCCGTCGGTCACGTGGTCGACGGCGTAGGTCTCGCCGAGCACCTCGAGTGTCATCTCGGCGATGTCCGCGTCATCCTCCACATAGAGGAGACGCGGCCGGGCATCGATCATGCGGGCCTCCTGTCCTCAGGATTGCACCACACCCGTTCCAAGACGAGACCGAGGAAGCGCTGCACAGGAGCGGTCGTACACGATTCGGGGCGCGCTCCGGGGACTGGATCCCGCGGAACGCGCCCCGAACTTCGAACACGCTCAGCCCTGCAGCGTGACCTCGCGGCGCACCGGCAACACGATCGGGTGCGAACCGGCCATGACCTCGAGCACACGGATGACCTGGCTCGAGTAGCCGAACTCGTTGTCGTACCAGACGTAAAGGATCACGTCGGTGCCGTTCGCGATGGTCGCGAGGCCGTCGACGATGCCCGCCCGGTGCGAGCCGACGAAGTCGGTCGAGACGACCTCGGGCGACTCGACGTAGTCGATCTGCTGGCGCAGCTTCGAGTGCAGCGACACGCGGCGCAGGTAGTCGTTGATCTCCGCCTTCTCGGCCGGACGCTCCAGGGTGAGGTGCAGCACCGCGAGCGACACATCGGGCGTGGGCACGCGGATCGCGGATCCGGTCAGCTTGCCCGCGAGTTCCGGCAGAGCCCGGGCGACGGCCTTCGCGGCTCCGGTCTCGGTGATGACCATGTTCAGCACGGCGGAGCGGCCGCGGCGGTCTCCGGAGTGGAAGTTGTCGATGAGGTTCTGGTCGTTCGTGAACGAGTGCACCGTCTCGACGTGGCCGCGGACGATGCCGTACGCCTCGTCGACCGCCTTCAGCACCGGCGTGATCGCATTCGTGGTGCAGGATGCGGCGGACAGGATCCGGTCGTCGTCGGCGATGGTGTCGTGGTTGATGCCGTGCACGATGTTCTTCAGATCGCCCTTGCCCGGGGCGGTGAGCAGCACCCGGGCGACGCCGGTGGACTCGAGGTGACGGCTGAGGCCGGCCTCATCGCGCCAGCGGCCGGTGTTGTCAACGACGATCGCGTCGCGGATGCCGTACGCGGTGTAGTCGATCGTCGCGGGGTCGTTCGAGTAGATCACCTGGATCCGGGTGCCGTTGGCGATGAGCTGTGAGTTCTCCTCGTCGACGTCGACGGAGCCCTCGAAGCGGCCGTGCACGGAGTCGCGCAGCAGCAGCGACGCGCGCTTGACCAGGTCGTTCTCGGCGCCCTTGCGCACGACGATGGCCCGCAGGCGCAGCCCGCTGCCGCCGCCGGTGTGCGCGATGAGGATGCGGGCGAGCAGACGCCCGATGCGGCCGAAGCCGTACAGCACCACGTCGGTGGGCTCGGCGGGCGAGGCCTCGCCGAGGGCCGGCGCGAGCTCGACGCGGAGGCGCTCGGTCAGCCCTGCGACGTCGCCCTGCACGCTCTCGCTGAGGCGGCCGAGGTCGAGCGATGCGGCGGAGGGCGAGATTTCGCGCAGCGCCTCGAGCACGGCGAGGGTGTCCTCGAGTGCGAGCTCGTCATGACCGAGCGCGGCGACGCGCTCGTGCACCTCGAGAATCTCCGTGGTGGACAGGCCGAGCAGGCGATGTCCGTGCAGCGACGTCACCACGTCGCGATCGCGGTTCAGCCCGCCGATCAGCGGGATCATCCGCTCTGCGAGTTCTTCTCTGGCCTTCCAGTCGTCGCGGCGCGCGGCGAAGTCGTTCATCAGCGTCCTTGCAAGCAGATGCGCCAGGGGTCAGTGGCGCGGGATCGGGAAGGGCGGATCCGCCCTTATCCAGGGTAGGCGGACGCAGGACGCGCGCCCGGCCGATCCGGGGTGCAAGAATCGCGGTTCTTTCCCTGCCGCTCAAGGCGAGCGCCGACATGTCCGCGCACGGGAACGCAAAGAGCCCGGAACCCGCGCCTGGACACGGAGCCCACCTTGGTCCATCCAACGCCGCACGCCCTCCCACCTTTCGTCTACACTGGTGGAATAATGAACGCGAATCACCTCGGCGATGAGGCCGACCTCCTCCTGCGCGGCGGACGGATCCGCACGCTCGATCCGGGCGGGTCGACGACCGACGCCCTCGCGGTTCGAGCGGGCCGCATCATCGCCCTGGGTGCGGAGGCGCTCGGGCTCCACGCGACCGAAACCGTCGATCTCGACGGCCGCACCGCCATCCCCGGCGTGAACGACGCGCACCTGCATGCCGCCTGGCTCGGCGCGCGCTGGCCGCACCTGTTCTTCTCCGACGCCTCACCGCACGAGCAGCCCTCTGGCACGCTCATACGCACCGCCGTCGAGCGCCGAGCCGCGCTGCGCAACGCCTGGCGTCTGCTCGCCGAACTCGGCATCACGAGTTACACCGAACCCGGGATCGGCCCAGGTGAGGACGCCGGCGAGACCGGGTGCTTCGGCACCGCGATGATGGACACCTACCTCGAGCTTCATCGCGCCGGCGTCCAGACCGCCCGTGTCACGCTGCTGCGTCTGTTCGGGGAACTGGACGGCTCGGCCGACCTCGCGGCCTTCGAGCAGGGGATCCGCGCGCCGAAACCCGAGACGGATCCGCACTGGCTCGCCGTCACCGGGGTCAAGATCTTCGCCGACGGGATCCCTCCGATGACGACCGCCTGGGTCAGCGAGCCCTACCCCGACGGCACGTCGGGCGGACTGCTGCCCCAGGGCGCCGAGGGAGCGCTGCACGCGTACCGGCGCATGATCGGCCTCGCCGTCGAACGGGGCGAGCAGGTCGCGGTGCACGCGACGGGCGACCGGTCGATCGAGGAGTTCCTGCGGGTGCTCGAGGCGCACCCCAGGGCCGCCGCCGCACCGCACTACGTCGTGCACGCCGACCTCGCGACCCCTGCTCAGATCGAGCGCATGGGCGCCGTCGGCGCCGGCTTCGCCGTGCAGCCGCTCATCGCGGAGCACACCCGGGACTGGGCGGGCGCACAGCTCGGCGCGGCCCGTATCGCCGCCGCCTGGCCGCTGAGCCACATGATCGCCTCGGGGGCGCTGACCACGATCACGAGCGACGCACCGATCGCGACGCCGGACTGGCGCATCGGCCTGGACGCCTCGCTCGCGCTGCTCGGCCGCGACGACGCGGGCATCCGCGAGCAGCTGCTCCGGTGCGTGACCATCGATCCGGCGCGCCAGGACGGCGCCGCAGCCTGGAAGGGATCGCTCGAGGTCGGCAAGGTCGCGGACATCACGGTCCTGGACGAGGACCCCGCCGCGCCAGGTCGTCCGTTCGGCGATGTCGGCATCGCGCGGACCATCGTCGACGGCAGGACGGTGTTCGCACAGGCGTAGTGCGGGCGCGCGAGCGACCACCACACCGCTCGCCGCCTCACGCTCGCCACGGAGCCGTGTGGATGAACGGGGCGGGCGACGCGTCCGCTCGTCGCCCGCCCTGGATCCGGTCCCGTCCGCGAGAGCCGGATCCTGACGCGCGGCCTCGCCCGGAACAGGAGCCGCGCGAGGCCGCGCCGCTCTCACACCGCCGTGGCGATGAGCACCCGCGGGCTTGCGGGGAGGGCGATCTTCTCGCGCACCTCCCAGCCCGCGTCGGCCAGCCAGCCGCGGACCTGCGCCTCGGGGTAGACGACCGTGCCGTCGATCACGAGGTACTCCCCCGCATGCAGCGCGTCGATGCCGCGCTGCTGCGCGTCGTCGTCGAGGAAGAAGTCGAGCACGGTGAGGGTGGCGCCGGGCACCGCTGCGGCCCTGAGGTTGCGGAAGATCTGCGCGTTCTCCTCGGCCGAGAACCGGTGAATCACGTGGTTCGCGAGCACCGCATCGTAGGCGCCCTGCGGCTGCGCGCCCGCCGTGTCGCCGACCTCGACCGTGGCGCGGTCCGCCACGCCCGCCGCCTCGACGGCCTCGGCGATGCCGCCCTCGAACCCGGGCGCGTAGAGGAAGGTGGTGCGCAGGCCCGGGTTGCGCCGCATCGCCTCGAGCGCGAAGCCCGCCGACAGGCCGCCGAAGTCCAGCGCGTTCGTCGCGGCGGAGAGGTCGACGAGACGGCCGAACTCCTGCGCGTGCAGGGCGTTGTAGGTCATGACGCCGGCCATGAAGGTCCCCCAGCGGGCGTCGTCCATCTGCAGGTCGCCGGGCTCGGTCGTGTCGACGGTGTGCGCGAACTGCAGCCAGTGCGGGTAGCTGATCTCGCCGAGGAAGGTGAGGAACGGCGCGAGGTCCACGACCGAGGCGTCTCCGGCCAGGTAGGCGGCCGCGTCCGGCTCGAGCGCATAGCGGCCTTCGGTACGCGTCAGCAGCCCCTTGCCCGTCATCGCGTCGGCGAGGATGCGCACGATGCGCTCACTCGCGCCGGTGCGCTCGGCGATGGCGGGGACCGTGTCGGCGCCATTCGAGATCGCCGGGAACAGGCCGATCCGGCTGGCCTCGAAGAGCTGCTTCGAGGCCATGTAGCCCGTCGCGATGTCCAGGATCCGCGCGGCGTCGGGAGTGGTGGTCATGTACATGCCTTTCATGTTTCTACAATTGTAGGAAATAATGGACAGGGGGTGTCCAGGGGAGCTTCGGGGACCGCGCCGGGCTCAGTCCTCGGCGAGGAACTCCACGACGGCGGTGCGGAACTCGGGAGCGTGCAGCGCCGCAAGGTGGTCGCCCGGCACCCGCACGACGCGGGAGCCCGCCACGGCGGCGGCGAGCATGTCGATGCCCTCCGACATCGGGTCCTCGGTCCCGCCGAGCAGCAGCACGGGCTGCGTCGGCGCGGCGACGGCCGGGTCGAACGGCTCCGACGCGAGCCCCTCGATGAGATCGAGCAGCTCCTCGGGGCGGTTCCCGGGGAGCGCAGCCATACCCAGGATCATGCCGGTGATCGGATCCGCCGGCGCCGGCCCTCCGGCGAGCGCGGTGCGCGCCGCGGGCAGGTCGACCATCGCGAACGGCTCCATCGGGCTGAGCCCGCCGAGCACGAGACGGCGCACCGCGACGGCGGGGTGCCCGGCGAGCGCCCAGGCCAGACGCGCGCCCAGCGAGTAGCCGACGACGTCGATCTCCTCCCCCGAGGCGATCGACGCGACAGTCTGCGCGAGCAGGTCGACCACGCGTGACGTGGAGAGCACGCCGGCCGCAGGACTGTCGCCGTGCGCCGGCAGGTCCACGAGCAGAGCCGGTCGATCCGCGAGGGCAGGCTCCCATGCGGCGCAGGGCCAGTCGAGCCGGGCGCGCGAGGCGAGGCCGTGCAGGAACAGGGCCGGTCGGCCGGCACCCTCCGAGCGGACGACGGACAGGGCGATCCTGGGTGCGCCGGTCATCGGGCGCCCTCCTCTCGATGACGCGTGGAGGCCGCCCGGAGCAGGGTCAGCGCAGCCGCGCGAGGAACTGGTCGATGTAGGCCTGATAGTCGGCGATGCGATCGCCGTCGGGGTACATGAGGTTGATCACGGTCGCTCCCACGGCGGAAGAGATGTATTCGTTCGCCAGGGGCGCGAAGTCCTGGTCGCGGATCGCGCCCTCGTCGCGGGCCGCCTCCATCCGCTCCACGAGCGATGCGCGCCAGGAGCGCAGATGGCTCCGGTACAGCTCTGCGAGCTGCTCGTTCGACATCGCGTACTCCCAGAGCGCGAGCAGCACCCGTCCGGCGGCGATCTGCTCGGGATCTCGCGGGATCGTCGCCTCCAGGAAGCTGCGCAGCGCCGCCTCCGCACCGTCCGGGGCGGATCCGGCCTCCTGCACACCCTCGGAGATCTGCGCGAGGATCGTCTCGAACGTCGCCGCGACGATGCTCTCCTTGCCAGGGAAGTAGTGCTTCAGGGCACCGTTCGCGAAGCCCGCCTCGGCGGCGATGCTGCGCATGGTCGCCGCCTCGAACCCGCCCTTGAGGATGATTCCCTTGGCGACCTCGACGATCTCCCGACGACGCTGATCGTGATCGATGATCTTCGGCATGGGTTCCTTCCGACATGGCGTCCGCCGGCGACGCGCACCGGGGCGCGGACGTGCGGAATCGCTGCCTGCTACCGTACCGGGGCATCCGTGGCCTCGCGCAGCGCCAGCCATTCGGCACGGCGCGTCCTCTGCTTGACGGGGTCGGCGACCGGCGACGCCAGGCGCAGTCGCTCGGCATAGGGATGCCGCGGCGAGCGCGTGACCTGCTCCCCCGCTCCGGTCTCGACGATCTCGCCGTGGTACATCACCGCGACACGGTGGCACACCCGCCGGACCACGCCCAGGTCGTGCGAGACGAACAGGTAGGAGACACCGGTGTCGCGCTGCAGCTCGATGAACAGGTCGAGGATGGTCGCCTGCGTGGTGAGGTCGAGCGCGCTGACCGGCTCGTCGCACACGATCAGTCGCGGCCGGCGCACGAGAGCCCGGGCGATGGCGATGCGCTGACGCTGACCGCCGGAGAACTCGCTCGGATAGCGGTCCATCGCGGTCTCGGGCAGGCGCACCCGGTCGAGCATCTCCCGTACGCGCGCCCGCGCCTCGGATCCGCCCAGTCCGCTGGTCAGCAGCGGCTCGGACAGGATGTCGCCGATGGTCATCGCCGGGTTCAGGGATCCGTACGGATCCTGGAACACGACCTGCACGTCGGCGGCGAGCGCGCGTCGCTCCGCGCGGCCGAGGGACGTGATGTCCCTGCCGTCGAAGCGGATGCTCCCGCCGGTCACGGGTGCGAGGCCGAGGATCGCCTTGCCGAGCGTGGACTTGCCGGATCCGGATTCGCCGACGAGACCCATGCACTCCCCGGGCGCGACGTCGATCGAGACGCCGTGCAGCGCGCGGAACGCCGACCGGCCACGGCCGTACTCGACGACCAGATCCTGCACCTCGAGCAGCGCGGTCATGCGCGCACCTCCGTCGTGTCCGTCGTGGCGCCGGCCGCGGGGTCCGACGCGTCGAGCGCGCTGCGCCGGCCGGCGTCGGGCTCGGCCCGCCCGGCCGCGTCGAGCTCCGCTCGTCCCAGGGCGTCGTCGAGCGATGCCGCGATGAGCTCCCGCGTGTAGGGCTGCTGCGGGTGCGCGAACAGCGGATCCACATCGCCCTGCTCGACGATCTCGCCGCCGCGCATCACGATCACGCGGTCGCAGATGTCGGCGACGACGCCGAAGTTGTGCGTGACGATCAGCAGCGCCATGCCGTACTCCTGCTGAAGCTCGCGCAGCAGTTCGAGCACCTCGGCCTGCACGGTGACATCGAGCGCGGTGGTGGGCTCGTCGGCGATGAGGATCGACGGCCGGCCCGAGATCGCGCCGGCGATGAGCACGCGCTGCGCCATGCCGCCCGAGACCTGGTGCGGATAGCTGCGCAGGACCCGGTCCGGATCCGCCAGCCCCACCCGCAGCAGCACCTCGCGCGCCCTGGCCTTCGCATCAGCGGCGCTCATGCCGTGCACGCGGCGCAGCGGCTCCACGAGCTGGTGGCCGATCGTGTACGACGGGTCGAGGTTGCTCATCGGCTCCTGCGGCACATAGCCGAGCTCGCGGCCGAGCAGGGCCTGGCGCTGCTTCGGCGTCGCCGTCGTGACGTCCTCACCGGCGATGCGGATCGCGTCGGCCGTGCTCGCGCCGCTCGCGGGCAGCAGGTCGAGCACCGAGAACACCGTCTGCGACTTGCCGGATCCGGACTCGCCGACGATGCCGACGACCTCCCCGGGGGCTACGTCGAGCGTGACACCGTGCACCACCTCGACGACGCCGTTCGGGGTGGCATGGCTCACCCGCAGGTTCTCCACGCGCAGTGCGGATCCCTCCACCGCGTGCCGCACGGTACCCGTCGCGGGAGTGGCGGCGGCCGCGGCGTCCATCGCCGTAGCGCGGCGGCGGCGCAGCCGCGGGGTGCGCACCTGGGCCAGTTCGGCGAGGGTGGAACCCATGATCGCGAGCACCGCGATCGTCAGGCCGAGCGCGACCGAGGGCCACAGCAGCATGAGCGGATAGGTGAGCATGAGGCGGAAGCCCTCGAGCATCATCGCGCCCCAGCTGGGCACGTTCGAGTCTCCGATGCCGAGGAACTGCAACCCGGCCTGCATGCCCATCGCCATGCCGGCGGTGAGCGCCGTCTGGATGATGACGGGCGGGTAGACGGCGGTGACGACGTGCCGGGAGATGATGCGGGCATCGGACAGACCGGACACGCGCGCCGCGTCGATGTACGGCTCCTCGCGCACGCTGAGGGTCTGCGATCGCGCGATGCGGAAGTATCCCGGCACCATGAACACGCCGACCGTGACCATGAGCAGCTCGAAGTTGTTGCGGCTGCCCGCGGCGACGACGAGCAGGATGATCATGCCGGGGATGGACTGCAGCGCGTCACTCACCCACATCGCGACCCGGTCGAACGGACCGCGGAAGTAGCCGGCGGCGACGCCGGTCGGCACTCCGATCACGACGGCGGTGACGATCGTGATGAGCGCACCCCAGATCGTGATCCGGGTGCCGTAGATGAGCCGGCTGAGGATGTCACGGCCGGTCGAGTCGGCGCCCAGCGAGTGCGTGGCAGACGGCGGGGCCTTGGCGGCGGCGAGGTCGACGAAGTTCGGATCCATCGGCGCGAGCAGCGGGGCGAAGACGCCCACGAGCACGATGAGGACGAAGATCGCGAGCGGGATGTACCCGCCGGGGTGACGGAGGAACCGGCGGAACAGGCTCGAGCGACGCCGCTGCCTGGCGCGATCGAACGCGACGCGGATGTCGGTGGTGGTCATGCGACGCGCACCTTCGGGTTGATCCAGCCGAGCACGAGGTCGAGCAGGAGGTTGATGATCACGACGAAGACGATCGACACCACGGTGATGCCGAGGAGCATCGGGATGTCGCCGTTCTGCGAGGACTGATTGGTCAGCTGCCCGATGCCGGGGAGGCTGAAGATCTGCTCCACCACGATGGCGCCGCTGAGCAGGCCGACGAACATGAGGGCGATGACGGTGAGCGCAGCCGGTGAGGCGTTGCGGAGGATGTGCAGGTTCACCCTGGCCGGCGACAGACCGCGACTGCGCAGGGTGCGCACCCAGTCCTGACGGCTCTGCGCGATCACGGCGTTGCGCAGCTGCTCCGAGACGGCGACCACGCCGCCGAGCGCGAGCGAGATCGCGGGGAGCGTGAGCGAGCGGATCCATCCGTCGACGGACTGCGACGGCTGCACGTAGCCGACCGCAGGGAACCACTTCAGCTGCACCGCGAACCACAGGACGAGGACCAGGCTGACCCAGAAGCCGGGCAGCGCGAACAGCACGACCGAGATGCCCTTGAGGATCCGGTCGAACCAGGTCCCGGGGCGCAGACCCGTGATCATCCCGAAGGCGATGCCGAGCACCGCCGTGATGAGCGTCGCGAAGGTGACGACGGAGAGGGTCACCGGGACCTTGATGGCGAGTTGGGCGCCCACGGGCTGGAAGTTGCGCCAGGAGGATCCGAAGTCGCCGGTGACGAGGTGCGAGAACCAGTCCCAGAACTGCACCAGCAGCGGACGGTCGATGCCGATCTTCGTCGCCAGCGCGGCCTGCTGCGCGGGGCTCGCGGTGGTGCCCAAAAGCGCAGCGGTCGGATCCTTGATCGCCAGGTGCGCGAGGAAGAACGTCGCGACGGAGACGACCACGAGCAGCACGATGCCGGACAGCAGCCGCTTCGCGGTGAACAGGAGCATGAGGACCTCTCGGGGGGGTGAGGAGGAACGGGGGCCCGACCTACGACGGGTCGGGCCCCCGGGGCGTCAGCCCTTGGTGATGTAGCGCAGCGTCGGGAACATCATGCCGATGACGGGCTGGACCTTGATGCCGGACACCGAGTAGTAGGTGTTGTCCGCCTGGTACCAGACCGACCACCAGGCCTGGTCGACCAGGGCCTTGTTCAGGTCCTTGATCGCCGCCGTCTGGTCGGCGCCCTTCGTCTCCTGGACCTTCTTCACGAGCGGCGCGAGGACCGCGTTGCTCGCGTAGTCGGGTGCCGGGTTGAACCACTGCTTGGAGGTGACCTGCCGGGCCACCGTCGCCACCTCGTTGCCGTCCATCGCGAGGAAGGAGATGAACATCGGGTAGTTCGGCGCGTTCAGCTGGTAGTCGGGCATCTGCATGTTGTCCCAGGTGACCTTGACGCCGATCGCGGTCAGCGCCTGGTCCGCGGCGGGCTTCCACTGCTCGAACACCGGCGACATCGGCATCGAGATGTCGAACCCGTTCGGGTAGCCGGCCTCGGTGAGGAGCTGCTTCGCCTTGTCCACGTTGTACGCGTACTGCTTGTTGAGCGAAGGGTCGTTGATCGAGCCGCCCTCCGGGAACACCTGGTTCGTCGCGGCGCCGGCGCCGCTGCCGACGGCCTTGAGGATCGCGGCGCCGTCGAAGGCGTAGTTCAGCGCCTGACGGACCTTGAGGTCGCCGAGCGCCTTGTTCTTCGCGCCGGTGTGATCGGTGATGACGAGACCGGCCCAGCCGGAGACCCGCGAGACCGTGTTCCAGCCCTGCTGCTGGGCCGCGTCCTTGTTCGTGATGTCGCCGTACTGCACGTTGATCTGGCCGCTGAGCATGGCGTTCTGGCGCGCCGTGGCGTCCATGATCGGGAAGATCGCGAGGTTCTTGAAGGAGTACGCCTTCGCGTCCCAGTAGCCGGGGACCTTCGTGAAGTGGTACTCGGATCCGGCGACGCTCTTCGCGCCGTCCAGCGTGTAGGGGCCGGAGCCGACCGGCTGCTTGCCGAGCGTGCCCGCGGCGATGGCCTTGGGCGACATCACGTAGCTGCGGCCGAGCCCCATGAAGTACAGGATCGTGTCGTCGCGCTGCGTGAGGTTGATCTTGACCGTGTGGTCGTCCACCGCCTCGAAGGACGACACGTTCGTGTAGGCCTCGCCGGAACGGGCGCCCGCCTTGAGGTAGTCGAGGCTCTTCACGACCGCGTCGGCGTCGACCGGGGTGCCGTCGCTGAAGGTCCCGCCCTTGTGCAGGGTCAGGGTGATGCTGAGGTCGTCGGAGGCCACCTCCCACTTCTCCGCGAGGGCGGGAACCGGCTTGCCGTCCTTGTCGAGGGCGACCAGGGCGTCGTAGACCGCGGACAGGTACGGCCCGTCGAAGCCGATGTCGGCCAGGGCCGGATCCCAGGACGTGACGTCCAGGAAGTTGCCGATGTTGAGGTCGTCGGGGGCGTTCGCGGCAGCGGCGGCGTCGCTCGTCTGCGTCGTGGTGCCTCCGCCGCCGGAGCAGCTGGTGAGGGCGAGGGCCGCGGCCACGGCCGCGGCGATCGCGAGGGGCACTCGTTTCATGGTTCCTTCTCTCGGTGCGGGTTGAGGTGAAGAAGGGTTCGAAGGGCCTTCGGCCGCGCTCCGGGGAGCCATACCGACGTCACTCCGATGTGTCGTTGCGTTTAGTCTACATGTGTGGAAAAAGAACGCAAGCGGTTCTTCTCACAGGACGGACCGGATCCATGACCCTGCGCGAATCACCCTTGTCCGAGCGCGCAGAGCTGTCGCCCGTGCGGCTCGGACGAAGGCGATTCGCGCTCAGTCCGCGACCCGCGCGACCTCGCGGTCGATCTCGCGCAGCTCCGTGACGTCGTGGGCCGAACGCGCGCCGGGCAGGTAGTGGACGGCGAGCTCGGGCCCGTCGAACCGGTAGCTGCGATGCCTCTCGTACAGCTCCCAATCGACGGGACCGCCGTAGTCGTATCCCACGCTGATCCCCGTGAAGGGTGCCATTCCGAGCAGCATCGGCACCGACGGGATCCGCAGGCCGGCCGCGCCGTCGACCTCGAGCTCGACGCTCCAGCGCAGATCGTCCTGCTCCGCCATCCTCAGCACCAGGCGGTGCGCGCCCGGCGCGAGCGCCGCGCCGCGGGCGCGATGCATGCGCCCGTAGGCGTTGTAGGACACGAGCGGCGCGCCGTCGTCGATCGCGACGAGGTATCCGCCGCCCTGGTCGCCGTGCGCGAGGAGCACGCCGGCGGAGTCGCCCGTGGTGCGCACGTCGATGCGCACGTCGAACGACCTCAGCACCGTCAGCGCGGCCGACCGGTAGCGCTCGAGCGGAGGCCGGTAGGGCGAGAGCGTGACGGGATCACCCAGCGGGCGCTCGGTCGCGGGTCGGATCCGGTGCAGGGATCCGTCGTCGTCGAGCGGGAAGACCGCGTTCGCCCATGCCTCCTCGCGCCAGCGCTCGGCGAGCAGTGCAGCGCGCTCCCCGTGCTCCGCCGTGAGGTCGCGCGTCTCGGTCGGGTCCTCCGCGAGGCGGTAGAGCTCCCAGGCCCCGCCGGCCGCGCCCTGCTCCCGAGTCGGCGGCGTCGTGGAGATCGCCTTCCAGCCGTCGTCGATCAGCGCGCGACTGCCGAAGCACTCGAAGTACTGGGCCGGTCTCCCCGGCGCCCTCGGGTCGCTCAGTAGGTCGACGACGCTGCGGCCGTCGCTCGGCACGGACTCCTTCCCGTGCCGGCGGTCCAGCCGCGGAGTCCCGGTCAGGTCGAGGATCGTCGGGGCGAGGTCCGACACGAAGACGAACTGGTCGCGCAGCCCCGCCGCCATCCGCGCCGGCGCGGCGGGCCAGGACAGGATGAGCGGGGCGTGCACCCCGCCCTCGTAGAGCGATCCCTTGAACGAGCGGAACGGCGTGTTCGAGACACGCGCCCAGCCGGCGGGATAGTGCGCGAACAGCCGCGGACCGCCGATCAGGTCGACCTCGCGCGGCTCGTCGGGCACCCAACCCTCCGGATCCGGCCCCATCCTCCCGAACTGGGCGAAGTAGCTGCGGGTCCCGCGCGGACCGCCCTCCGCGGTGCCGCCGTTGTCGCTCGCGACCACGACGATGGTGTTCTCGCGCTCACCGCGCTCCTCGAGGTGCGCGAGCAGCCGGCCCAGGCTCTGGTCGACCTCGTCCACGGCCGCGGCGTAGACCTCCATGTACCGCGCGAACAGCTCCCGCTCCGCGTCGTCGAGATCGTCCCAGCGCGGGATGCGCGCCTCGTCCGCGAGTGCACCCTGCGGCAGCGCCGCGTCGCCCGCGACGATGCCGCGTTCGCGCTGCCGGGCAAACCGCTCGTCGCGCAGCGCGTTCCACCCGGCCTCGTAGCGGCCGCGGTACTTCGCGATGTCGGCCTCCTTGGCCTGGATCGGCCCGTGCACGGCCGTATGCGCGAAGTAGAGGAAGAACGGTTTGGCCGCGTCGTTCGCGCGCAGGTCGTCGATCATCCCGATGGCGCGGTCGGTGAGGTCGTCGGTGAGGAAGTACCCGTCGGGGAACTCCGGCACGTCCAGGACGGAGTTGTCCTGCACGAGTCGATGCGGGTGGTGCAGCGAGGTGAACCCGTCCATCGATCCGAAGTAGCGGTCGAAGCCGCGCTGCAGCGGCCACGACGACCGGTCCGCCCCGTCGTGCAGCCGGGAGTCGACGGTGAGATGCCACTTGCCGACCATGAACGTCGCGTACCCGCCGGCCCGCAGCGACTCGGCGAGGGTGGGGGCGTCCCCGGGCAGCGTGCACGAGAACCCCGGATAGCCCGGGTCCGTGTGGGCGACGAGGCCGAAGCCCGCCCGGTGCGGGTTCAGCCCGGTCAGCAGGGCGGCGCGTGCGGGTGAGCACAGCGGCGCGGTGCGGTAGTTCGTGAAGGTCCATCCTTCCTCGGCCAGCCGATCGATGTGCGGGGTGTCGATCTCGCCGCCGAACGGTCCCAGGTCGCTGAAGCCGAGATCGTCGATGAGGACCACGATCACATTCGGCGCCCCCGGTGCCGCGCTCGGCTGCGGCGGCCACCACGGCTCCGACTCCGACGTGAACTCCCCCACGCGTCCCCCGAACCCGCGGTAGGCGGAGGACGACGCCGTCTCATCCTGAACATCCATGCTGCGTGCTCCTCGCCCCTCGGTCCCGTTCTCGTCCCGGTGGTGGGCGGAGCCCGCCACCGGGTTCACCATGCTCCGTCGTCGCGCACGTCGACGTCGGCCTGCAGCCCGGCAAGCGCCTCGCGCACCTCGGCCCCGCGCTCGGCGACCAGGGCGAGGGCGGCGTGGTTCTGCTCGAGCTGCCCGATCCGTGAGGCGCCGAACAGCACGTTCGCCGCCGCCGGATGGGTGAGGCAGAACGCGATGCCGAGTGCCGCGGGCGTCACCCCGAAGTCGTCGGCGATGCGGGCGACCTCCGGGTACAGGGCGAGGATACGCTCGCGGATGCCGCCGACGTCGGCGCCGATCTTGCGCTGGGGCGCGCGGCCGGTCGCGAGGATCCCGCCCTCGAACACGTCCGAGGCCTGCAACGCGAGCGTCCCGTCCGCGAAGAGGGGGCCGTACGCGGCGCCCTCCGCCATGGCGCGCCGGGCGATTCCGTACTTGAGCTGGGCGAACGAGGGCCCGACGAGACCCGTGTCGGCCGCCGCGGCCAGCGCGGTCCGCGTGTGCCCGATCCGCCAGTTGTTGATCCCCCAGCCGCCCACGAGCCTCTCGGCGATGAGCTCGTTCACGTCGGTCACAATCCGCGCTACATCGGGCTCGTCGAGGTAGTCGCCGACGACGAGCGTGTCGAAGCGGTCGAGTCCCGCGCGCTCCAGACTCTCGACGAGCTGGGCGCGGAAGGACTGGTTCGGCCAGTCCCAGAGCCACAGCTTGCCGCACAGCACGATCTCGTCCCGCGCGACGCCGCTCGCCCGCAGGGCCTCCCCGAAGAGGATGTCGGTGCGCGAGTTCTCGGCGTGCGGCCCCATGTTGTAGTACGCGACGTCGAAGAAGCCGGCATCGAGCTCGACGGCACGGCGAATCATCGTGACGGCAGCGTCGGGATCCATCCGATCCCAGGTGTTCCAGGATCCCAGCGCGAGCGGTGGGACGGTGAGCCCGCCGAGGGCGCGGTGCGGAAGTGTCGACGCTGACATGAGTACTCCTTGCTCTGAGGGCGTTTCGTCTCGGGCGGCTTCGCCGTCCTCGCTCAACGACCAGGGGGATCCCGGGTTGCGTTTTTCTATGCTTGTAGAATATAACGGAGATGCCCCGTCAGAGAGGACGTGAGATGACCATCTCCCCCCGCCGCATTCTCGTCACCGGAGGAGCCTCCGGGCTCGGCCGCGGCATCGCCGCCGCCTTCCGCGAGGCCGGAGACGAGGTGATCATCGGCGATGTGAACGCCGACGCCGCGGCCGCGGTGGCTGCGGAGCTCGACGCCACCGCACTCGCGCTCGACATCTCCGATCCCGCCTCGGTCGCCGCGGCGGGAGAGTCACTCGGCACCATCGACGTGCTCGTCAACAACGCCGGCGTCGTGCTCGGCGGCGGCACCCAGCAGCAGGTCCCGCTCGAGGTCTTCGACGCCGCCGTGGCCGTGAACATCCGCGGCACGTTCCTCATGCTCCGCGAGTTCGCCCCGCGCCTGCCCGACGGCGGCGCGATCGTGAACACCTCGTCGATCGGCGGGCGCCAGCCCACGCCCGGCATGGGGCACTACGAGATGACCAAGGCCGCCGTCGACGCTATGACCCGCACCGCCGCGATCGAGCTCGCCGGGCGCCGGATCCGCGTGAACGCGGTCGCGCCCGGCCCGATCCTCACCCCGCTCACCGCCGGCTTCGCCACCGACCCCGAGGCGCGCGCCGCCTGGGAGGCGCGGATCCCGCTCGGCACGATCGCCGAGGTCGAGCAGGTCGCGCCGCTCGTCGTCTTCCTCGCGGGCGACGCCGCGAGTCACATCACCGGCGTCTCCGTCCCCGTCGACGGCGGCCAGCTGCTCGTCTGAAACATGGTCGCTGAGCCTGTCGAAGCGCCTGATCCCGGAAGGATCCGCATGACCATCCCCACCACCACCCGCGCGGCCGTGCTCACGGAGCACGGTCAGCCCCTCACCCTGCAGGATCTGCCGCTCCCGGCCGAGGTCGCGCCCGGCGCCGCGCTGGTGCGGATCGCGGTGTCGACCCTGTGCGGCACCGACATCGAGATCTGGGAGGGCAGGATGACCTTCCCCGGCATGCTGCCGATGGTACTCGGCCACGAGATGGTCGGCGAGATCGTCGCCCTCGGCAACGGCACCGTCGACGCGCTCGGCCGGTCGCTGCACATCGGCGACCGGATCGGGTGGTCCGAGTCGACCTGCGGCGAGTGCTACGGCTGCGTCGTGCTGCGCGAGCCCGTGCACTGCTCCCGGCGCGGCTACGGTTTCCTGCAGCGCTCCGACGTGCCGCCGTTCGCCACCGCCGGCCTGTCCGAGTACGCCTACGTCACGCCGGGGGCGGCGAAGCTGCTGCTGCCGGACGCGGTCAAGGACACCTGGGCCTCGATGGCCGGCTGCGCGGCGAAGACCGTGCTGCGCGCGTTCGAACGCGGTGGGAGGATCCGGCCCGGCTCCACGGTCGTCGTGCAGGGCGCCGGCGCACTCGGCATCTTCGCGACCGCCGTGGCGAAGATCTCGGGCGCCGGGCGTGTCATCACCGTCGGCGCACCGGCTGCGCGGCTCGAACTCGCGGCGCGGTTCGGCGCGGATGGGGTCGTGGACTTCCGCGACGGCCCCGTCGTCGCCCAGGTCATGGAGCTCACCGACGGACGCGGCGCAGACCACGTGTTCGACTTCGCCGGCGCCCCGAGTGTGGGGCCGGACGCCGTCGGCATGGCCGCGCAGCGCGGCACCGTCGTGATCGTCGGATCCACCGGCCCCGTCGGGGACGCCTTCCCGGTCAGCACGCTCATGGGCAAGGAACTGACCATGGTCGGCTCGCTCAACGGCGACATCGCCGACTACGCCCGCTCGATCGACTTCTTCCAGGCCTTCGCCGACCGCTACCCGTGGGACGAGCTGTTCAGTGCCCCCGTCGGACTCGCCCAGGCCTCCGAGAAGATCGCGAACATGCACCACCTCGATGAGGTCAAGGCCGTCATCGACCCCCGGCTGTGAGGACCACAATGACCACGACACTTCCCCGCCGCGAGATCGGCACCAGCGGCATCCACGCCTCGCTGTTCTCGCTGGGGTCCTGGCACACCTATGACCGCATGGACTTCGGCGACGCCACAGCCATGCTCCGCGAGGCCGTCGACCGCGGCGTGAACCTCTTCGACGTCGGCGTCTACACCGGGCCCGGTATGCCGCCCGCCTTCACCGACGTCATCTTCAGCGCGATGGTCCGCGCGGCGGGCCTCCGCCGCGACGAGTGGCTGCTGTCGTCGAAGCTGTGGCTCGAGGCGTTCGGCGCGGACGGCTTCCGCCCGCAGCTCGAGAACGCCCTGTTCCGCGTCGGCGCGGAGCACGCGGATCTGGTGATCCTCGGCGACCTGCGCCGGGAGGACCTGGAACTGCGCGACCTCGTGCTCGATCTCGCCGGCCTCGCGGATCGCGGGCTGATCCGCGCCTGGGGCGTGAACAACTGGTCGGCCGGATCCATCCACGCGCTGATCGACATCGCCGCCGCGGAGGGAGTCGCAGGTCCGCAGATCGCTCAGCTGAAGTACAGCGTCTCGCGCCGGTCCATTCCCGATGGCGAGCCGTTCGCGCGGCTCTGGGAGCAGGGGCTGACCCTGCAGGCCTCGGATTGCCTGGAGGGCGGAGTGCTCGCCGGCAAGGTGAACGGCGAGCGGCAGATCGGCCGGGATCCGGGCGGCATCCGGCAGCGCATCGTCGACGACGTCCCGGCGTTCACGACGCTCGCGGAGTCGCTCGAGGTGACGCCGGCGCAGCTCGGCATCGCCTTCACGCTCACGCACCCTGCGCTCACCACGACCTTGTTCGGGGCCTCGAGCATCGCGCAGCTGCGCGCGAACCTCGATGCGGCGGCGCTCGTCGACCGAGTCGGATCGGCCGAGCTGCGCCGCCTCGTCGAACCCTTCTGGGCCGACCGCGACGTCGTCGATCCCGAAGGTCCCTGAACTTCCCGTATCCACCGAAAGGCAGCACCGCATGACCGTCACCGCCGCCGGCTATCCGACCGTGCCCCCGGTCCCGTTCGACCCTGAGGTGCAGATCGTGCTCGACGCGATCGCGCTGAACCCGCCGCCCGCCCTCACCCGCGAGACCCTGCCCCGCGAGGGCACAGACGCGATGTTCCCCGACAACGACACGGTGATCGCCGGGCGTCCGATCGACTGGGAGGACCGCGTGATCCCGGGTCCGGCCGGGGCGCCCGACATCGAGATCACGATCTTCCGGCCTCGTGGCGCGGCCGGATCGCTCCGCCCCGGGTTCGTCAACATCCACGGCGGCGGCCAGATCGTCGGACACCGCAGCTGGGAGAGCGGCCGCGTGGTCGACATCGTGGCGGAGCACGGCGCGGTCGCGGTCAACGTCGAGTACAGGCTCGCACCGGAGCACCCCTCCCCGGCCGGGCTCGAGGACTGCTACGCCGCGCTGCTCTGGCTGCACGCCCACGCCGCGGAGCTCGGCGTCGACGCCGACCGGATCATCGTCGGCGGCGGCAGCGCGGGCGGCTGCCTCGCCGCCGGCGTCGCCCTGCTCGCCCGCGACCGGCAGGGACCCGCACTGGCCGGGCAGCTCCTGTTGTGCCCGATGCTCGACAACACGAACACGACCGTGTCGAGCCTGCAGTACGACGGCATCGGCACCTGGCAGCGCGAGGCGAACTTGCTCGCCTGGTCGTGCCTGCTCGGCGAGGACCTGGCGTTCAGTCCCGAGGCCTCCGGCTACGCGGCGCCGACCCACGCCGCCGACGTCTCGCACCTCGCCCCGGCGTTCATCGAGGTCGGCGAAGCGGAGATGTTCCGCGACGAGGACACCCAGTACGCACTGCGGATCTGGGCCACGGGCGGACAGGCCGAGCTGCACGTCTGGGGCGGCGGCGCGCACGGCTTCGACATGTACATGCCCGATGCCGAGATCTCCCGGGCGGCGCTGGCCGCGCGGGCCAGCTGGCTGCGCCGGATCTGGGGCGCATGATGGCCGCGAGCGAGACCGCGATCGGATCCGTCGCCCCCGTGCCCTACGACCCCGAGCTCGTCGACGGGCTCGCGGCGTTCCTCGACCTCGTCGAGATCATCCCGCTGCGCGCCGACACGATCCTCGCCAACCGCGCGCACTTCGCGACGATCATCCCGCCGATCGCGGTGCAGGCCGAGGGCAGGGCCGTGACCTTCGAGGACCGGTCGATCCCCGGGCCTGCGGGCGCCCCCGACGTCGAGATCACGATCGTGCGCCCCGCGGCCCCCGCGGCCCCCGCGGCGGACCCGGCCCCCGCCGTGCTGTCCATCCACGGCGGCGGCATGGTGCTCGGCACTCGGTTCTTCGGCACGCCCGAGCTCATCGACCTCGCCGAGCGGCACGGCGTCGTGGGCGTTGCGGTCGAGTACCGCCTCGCCCCGGAGCATCCCGGTCCGGCACAGGCGGAGGACTGCTACGCGGCGCTGGAGTGGATGGCCGCGCACGCCGGCGAGCTCGGGATCGACTCGGCGCGCATCATCGCGTCCGGGCAGAGCGCCGGCGGGGGCCTCTCCGCCGCGGTGGCCCTTCTCGCCCGCGACCACAACGGCCCGCGGCTCGCCGGCCAGCTGCTGGGCTGCCCCATGCTCGACGACCGCAACGAGACCGTGTCCGCTCGGCAGTACGACGGCATCGGCGCCTGGGACCGCAACAACAACGACACCGCCTGGACCGCGATCGCCGGCGAGGACCGGTTCACCGACCTGGTGTCGCCGTACACGGCGCCGGCCCGCGCGACCGATCTCGCAAGCCTCCCCCCGGCGTACATCGAGGTCGGGGCGGCCGAGACGTTCCGCGATGAGGCCGTCGACTACGCCTCCCGGATCTGGGCCACCGGCGGGCAGGCCGAACTGCACGTCTGGGCCGGCGGCTATCACGGGTTCCACGGCTTCTCCCCCGACGCCGTGGTGTCGGTCGCCGCGAACGCGGCACGCGAGAGCTGGCTGCGCCGCGTGCTGCGGCTCGACGGATGAGCGGGGTGCTCGCCCGCCCCCGCATGAGCACGCTGCGCGCGATGCTCGTGCTCGGCCTGCTGGAGGCGTTCGGCCCGCTGTCGATGGACCTGTACCTGCCGCAGCTGCCGCAGCTCGCCACAGCACTCGGCACGAGCGACGCGCTGGCGCAGGCCACGATGTCGGCGTGCATGGTGGGTCTCGGACTCGGCCAGCTCGCTGCAGGGCCGCTCAGCGACCGCTTCGGCCGGCGCCGTCCGCTCCTGGTGGGCGTCTCGGCCTTCGCGGTGCTGTCGCTCGTGTGCGCGGTCGCTCCGGGGATCGAAGTGCTCCTGATCGCTCGCTTCCTGCAGGGACTCGCCGGATCCGCCGGCATCGTGATCTGCCTCGCCATCGCCCGCGACCAATTCGCGGGCGCAGAGCTCAGCCGCATGCTGTCGCTGCTGTTCCTCGTCTCCGGGGCCGCCCCGGTGGTCGCGCCCGTCGTCGGCGGCCAGCTGGCACGGATCATGGACTGGCGCGGGATCTTCGGCGTGCTCGCAGGGATCGGCGTCGCCCTCCTGCTGGTCGTGCTCCTCGCGCTGCCCGAGACGCTCGAACCCTCCGATCGTCACGCGGGCGGTGTTCGAGAGCTCGGCGCGCACACCGGCGCCGTCCTGCGGGATCGCCTGTTCCTCGCGGTGCTGTGCGCGGGGGCCGGCGGCGGTGTGGCGTTCTTCACCTACCTGTCGATGACCTCGTTCGTGCTGCAGGATGAGTTCGGGCTGGATCCGCAAGGGTTCAGCCTCGCCTTCGCACTCGGCGCACTCGCGAACATCGCGGGCAGCCAGGCGAGCCGGCTGATCGTGCGCCGCACCGGCCCGCTGCGCGTCTACCTGCTGGGCGTCACCGCGACGGCGATCGCCACCGTCGTCCTCGCGACGCTCGCCCTGCTCGGTGCAGGTGTCTGGGGATTCGCCGCGGCGCTCGTCGGATTCATGCTCTGTGCGGGTCTGGGAGGTCCGAACTCGTCGGCCCTCGCGCTCGCGCATCACGGAGCCCGCGCCGGCACGGCCTCCGCCCTGCTCGGCATGTCGACGTTCCTGGTCGGGCCGCTGCTGTCACCGCTCGCCGTCGGCATCGGCGGTGCGAACGCGATGACGATGGGCGTCACGATGGCTGCCGCTGCATTCGTGGCGGCGTTGATCGCGTGGTTCGCCGTGCGCCCGGCGGCACGACGGTCGAGCTGAGATCGCTTGCTCTCGCGACCGTTGCGCGTCCCCAGCGTCCCGTCGAGGGTGTTCAGGTCGCACTTTTGGTCCTTTGGACGCCCGTTTTGGCGCAGAAACTGCGACCTGAATGCCGAAGCTCAGCTCAGCTCAGCTCAGCGCGGCGATCGCATCGCGCAGCACGCCGCCCGACGCGGCGAGCGCAGGGGCGGCGACCTCTGCGGACGTGCCGGTGAAGAGCATCAGCAGGGCGAGCTTGACGGATCCGCCCGCCTCCGAAAGTGCGCGCACTGCATCGTCCTGCGCCGCGCCGCTGAGCTGGATGAGGGTTCGCACCGACCGGGCCCGCAGCTTCTCGTTCGTGGCCTGCAGATCGACCATGACGCCGCGATAGGTCTTGCCGAGGCGGATCATCGACAGCGTAGTGAGCATGTTCACCACGAGCTTCTGCGACGTACCGGCCTTGAGACGGGTCGACCCCGTCACGAACTCGGGGCCGACGACGACTTCGATCGGCACGTCGGCGGCAGCGCCGATGGCGGATCCGGCGTTCGCAGCGATCGCGACGGTGAAGGCGCCCACCTCGCGCGCATAGCTGAGTCCGCCGAGCACGTAGGGCGTGCGCCCCGAGGCCGAGATCCCGACGACGGTGTCGTTCTCGCCCAGTCCGAGGGCGCGCAACGACTCCGCGGCAGCGGCGTCATCGTCCTCCGCGTTCTCCACGGCGTTGCGGATCGCCGTCTCGCCGCCGGCGATGATGCCGACGACCATGTTCGGATCCGTGCCGAACGTGGGCGGGCATTCGGAGGCGTCGAGCACCCCGACGCGCCCCGCAGTCCCCGCCCCGATGTAGATCAGCCGTCCGCCGCGCCGGAAGCGCTCCGTGATGCCGTCGACGGCCTCGACGATCCGATCGGCCTGGGCGGCGATCGCCTCCGGCACCCGCCGGTCCTCGGCGTTCATCGCCCGCACGAGGTCGAGCGTCGACAGCAGATCGAGATCGCCGCGAGAGGTGTCGGCCTGCTCGGTGGACAGGTGCGACAGCTCCCCGATCAGCGCCGCGAGTCGGGCATCGTCGGTCGCCGCGGCATCGGTCGGCAGGGCTTCGTCGGGCAGGCTCTCATTCGGCACGGTGCACGAACCTTTCGTGGAGAGGGGCGCGCCCCTCGGCGATCATGGCGGCGCCGTCGAGGGCATCGCCGCGGGCGGGGGCGGCTTCGAGCCCGCGGGTCTCGAGTGCGGATGAGACTGCAGCGCGGAATCCGTCGTGCGAGGTCAGGCCACCGTGCAGGGCCACCAGGGAGGATCCACCGGACGCGGCGAGCGCGGTCTCGGCGAGCAACCGGGCGGCCTCGTCGCGGATCGTGCGCGCGGCTGCGTCGCCCTGGTCGGCGGCGTCGAGCACGGCGGGTGCGAAGGTCGCCAGCAACCGGGCCGGCGCCGCGGCGCCTCCCAGCCACGCGACGGGCGACGTCTCCTCGCCCATGAGCAGGGTCAGCACGTCTGTCAGCACCGTCTCCGGCCCCAGCCCGTCCCTGGCGCGGAGCACCGCTCGCACGCCCTCGCGTCCGAGCCAGGACCCGCTGCCGAAGTCGCCCAGGTCCGGCCCCCAGCCATCCACGCTGCGATACGCGTCGGCGGTGACGCCCAGCGCGACCGCGCCGGTGCCGGCGATGAGCAGCACGCCCGCTTCGCCGCCGAGAGCGCCGACGTGCGCCGTGACCACGTCAGAGGTGACGGCGACGGGCACACCACGGTCGTCGGCGATCGCGCGGGCGAGCGCGCCGGCCTCCGTCGGTGCGTATAGCGCTCCCGCCGCACCCACGCCGATCCGCTGCGGGCAGAGGTCGGCCAGCAGCGGCAGGATCGAGGCCAGAGCCAGCGCCACACCGTCGCGGGCCGCCAGTCCCGGCGCGCCCCCGCCCTCGCGGCGCATCCCGTCCCCGTCGTTCGTCAGCCGAGCGCGGCACAGCGATTTACCCAGGTCGATCGCAGCCGTGCCGGAGAAGGTCATGCATCAGAATGTACGGGATCCGAACGATATGCGGGAAGCCGGGCTGCGAGGCGCCGCATGCACCTCAGATCACGAGCACCATCGCGCCCATCACGACCATGGACACCGCCATCGCCGCGCCCTCCGCCTCGAGCAGGATCCGCCCGTTGAGCACCCCGCTCCCCCGCGTCACCCCGCGACCGGAAGACGCGCCACCGGCGGCGACAGCCACGACGCTCGCTGTCGCGCGAGCACCGACCGCTGCGGCACGGCCCAGAACCGTACGGTGCCGCACCCGCGCGAAGAGCATGAGCCCGAGCAGCACGGTGACTCCGGTCGCCGCCACCACGGACAGCGGCACGATCCCGCCGTGACCGGCATGCCCAGGACCCGCGGCCGCCGCCGCGGCGACGCCGCCGGTCGAGCCCGGATTCGCGCCCGTGACGACCTCGGTACGCAGCATCGCCAGAGCGCACACCGCCATCACCACGCCGCCGAGCGCGCGGTGGAAGCAGGCGTCGGCGTGCGTCCGCCCGCGCGTTCCCGCCACGCCCAGCATCGCGGAGACGATCCCCGAGACCGCGACCAGCAGCAGGATGCGGGCGTCGTGGCCGCCCGCACACAAGGCGACCATGCCGAGGGCCATCACCACGGCGCTCTGCCGCGCCTGCCATGGCACCGCGCTGGGCACGACGCGTCCGGCACCGAGGCAGCACGCCGCCGCGGCGATCGCGGATCCGATCATCAGCACCGTCGCTGCCATGTGGAGCATCCGAACAGTGTTATTGATCGAACGCTCAAAAACAATACCCCCGGGAGGCATCCGGATCTCGACGACCGATCGGTGACTGGCCAGACCGGATCCATCCGCGGCGCCACCCGGATGCGCGGACGACCATCGCGGAATCTGCGCCAGGATGGATGCATGCCCAGAGTCGTCGATCACGACGCGCGCCGGCGCGACATCGCCGCGGCGCTGCTGGCCGTCGCCGCCCGCGACGGCCACGACGGGGTGAACTCGCGGGCCGTGGCGCGCGAGCTGGGCGTCGCCGTCGGGTCCCTGTGGCACTACTTCGACGGCTTCGACGACGTGATCCGCGCCGCAGCGGCCGAAGTCACCCGCCGTACCGAGGAGCGGATCCGCACGGCGACCGAAGGCCTGCGCGGGCTCGCACGCCTGGAGGCGATCATGCGCGAGGTTCTGCCGGTCGACGCCACCACGCGCACCGAAGCGCATGTCGTCGTGGGGTTCTGGGGGCGCCTCGCCTCGATCGCGCCCACCGCCGAGGCGTCCGCTCCGACGATCCCGCTCTGGCGCACGGAGACCTCCGAAGCACTCGAACAGGCCGTCGCCGACGGCGAACTGCGGGCGGACACTCCACTCGACGACATACTGGCACTCCTGCGCGCGATCACGTACGGGCAGCAGATCGTCGAGGTCGCCGAGCCGGCGGACGCTGCCACGCACCTGCGCGTGCTCGCGGCGATCCTGCACCCCTGGCGCGCCTGAGGGACCACAGCCGGCCCACGCCGTGTCACGATCGGCACACTCCGTGACGATCAGCACAGGAATGGCGCCGATCCGTGTGCCGATCGCCACACGCTGTGCCGATCGTCACACGCTGCACCCCGTGACGGCGCGCGGATCCGCCCGTTGCGCCCGCGCCCCTGCGCGGCCTATCATCGAGCCAACCCGTTTCTTGAGCAAGCGCTCAACTAAACCGCAGAGGTCGACGATGCCCCACCACGCCCCGCAGCCGATCACGCTCGACGCCATCCCGACGCCCCATCCGCTGGATCCCCTCGCCGGCCCCGAGATCGCAGCCGCCCGCGCGATCCTCGCATCAGCGGGCCTGCTCGGCGACACCGTGCGGGTGCCGATGCTGCTGCCCGACGAGCCCACCCGGCAGGAGCTCGCGGCCTGGCGGCCCGGCGCTCCGATCGACCGCAGAGTCGACGCCACTCTGCTCGACACGGCGACGGGCGTCGCCACCGATGTCGTCGTCTCGATCACCCGCGGCGAGGTCATCCGTGCCGAACGGGTGCCGAACGACGCACCGCCGTACGGCCAGCCGCAGTACCTCTTCGAGGAGTACGAGCGCGCCGAGGCGATCGCGAAGGCCTCCCCCGAGTGGCGCGCCGCGATGCAGCGCCGCGGGCTCGCCGACCACATCGACCTGGCGTTCTGCGCCCCCCTCGCCCCGGGCTTCACCGGACGTGCCGACGAGGTCGGGCGCCGAGTGATCCGCTCGCTGACGTTCCTCCGATACGACGAGCTCGACTCGCCGTGGGCGCACCCGGTCGAGGGCCTCGTGGTGCACATCGACCTCACGTCGAACGCGGTGATCCGGGTCGAGGACCACGGAGACGTGCCGGTGCCTGCAGGTCACGGCAACTACTACCCCGAGGTGCAGGGCGAGGCGCGCACGAGCCTCAAGCCGATCGAGATCGTGCAGCCCGAGGGCCCGAGCTTCTCGGTCGCCGGATCCCTCGTGGAGTGGGAGAACTGGTCGATGCGGGTGAGCTTCAACGCCCGCGAGGGCCTCGTGCTGCACGACGTGCGCTTCGACGGGCGCCCGGTGCTGAGCCGCGCGAGCGTGCCCGAGATGGTCGTCCCGTACGGCGACACCGCGGCCGGACGGTTCTGGATCAGCTACTTCGACGCGGGCGAGTACCTGCTCGGCAAGAACGCCAACCACCTCGAGCTGGGCTGCGACTGCCTCGGCGTGATCCGCTACCTGGACGGCTACGTCGCCGACGACCAGGGCCACCCGGTGCGGATCCCGAACGTGATCTGCATGCACGAGGAGGACGCAGGGATCCTCTGGAAGCACACCGATCTGCAGGGCCGGTCCGAGGTGCGCCGCTCCCGCCGCTTCGTCGTGTCGTACTTCTCCACGATCGGCAACTACGACTACGGCTTCTACTGGAACTTCGGCCTGGACGGCACGATCGAAGTGGTCGCGAAGGCCACGGGCATCGTGTTCGTGGGCGCGGGCGAGCCGGGGATCCCGCAGCGGCACGCGACCGAGCTCGCGCCCGGCGTGTTCGCGCCCGTGCACCAGCACCTGTTCTGCGCGCGGCTCGACGTCGCGGTCGACGGCACGGACAACCGCCTCCTCGAGGTCGACGCCCAGCGCGTGCCGATGGGTCCGGAGAACCCGTTCGGCAACGCGTTCAGCTGGACAGAGACCGTGCTCGGCTCGGAATCCGCCGCGCAGCGCGAGGCGGACACCTCGGTCGCCCGGGTATGGGAGGTGCAGAGCGCCTCGCACACGAACGCCGTCGGACGGGCGACCGCCTACCAGCTCGTGCCGCAGCCGACCGCGCTTCTGATGGCCGATCCCGCGTCGTCCGTCGCCGCGCGCGCGACCTTTGCGACCAAGCACCTGTGGGCGACCGCGCACCGCGAGGGCGAGCTGTGGCCGGCCGGACGATTCCCCAACGCGCACCAGGGCGGATCCGGTCTGCCCGCCTACTCCGCAGGGGACGCACCGCTCGACGGGCCCGACGGCGCGGATCTGGTGCTCTGGCACACGTTCGGGCTCACGCACTTCCCGCGCCCGGAGGACTGGCCGATCATGCCGGTCGACACCGCCGGCTTCGCGTTCCGGCCGTACGGATTCCTCGATCAGAACCCGGGGATGGATGTGCCCGAGTCGTCGCAGGCGCACGCTGTCGCGGGCAACGGATCCGCATGCTGCGGCGGCGGGGACGGCTGCACCTGCGGACACTGACCGGACGGATCAACCCCGCCGGCGCCGCATCTCGACGGCGAGGGCGGGGTTGCTCTCGTCCAGGCGGGCGGCGATCGTGTCGCGCACCTCGGGCGTCTTGTTCTGGCTGAGCTTGGCCCGGGCGTCGAAGCGATCCACGGACATCCGCAGACCGACTGTGCCCCGGGCGATCCGGCGGGTGCCCTCCTCGTCCTCGGACAGGCTGCGGCCATGAGGGCGGTGCTGCTCGAAATGATCGGTGAGCCGGCCGAGCATCGCGTAGTTCTCCTCATCGGAGAGGATCTCCGGCGTGCCGTAGAGGTGCGCCGTGACGTGGTTCCAGGTCGGCACGAGGTCGCCCGGCGCGTACCAGCTCGGCGAGACGTAGTCGTGCGGACCCTGCACGATCACGAGCACCTGGTGCGCACCGAGCTCGTGCAGCTGCTCGTCGGGGCGACCGAAATGGCTGACGATCACGATCTCATCGCCGGCGGAGGCGGCCTCGTCCAGGATCACGGGGTAGTGCGAGGCGACGAGCCCGGTCGCCGTGTGCGAGACGAACGTCGCCCACGGGTGCGCGCGGATCAGCCGCTTGACCTCGTTCGGTTCGGTCATCAGGTAGCGAGGGGTGTGACGCATCAGGAGTCCTTCCGAAGGCGGGTGCGCACCGCGAGCGCGGCGCACAGGATGACGGCGAGTCCGCCGAGGATGGTGGCCCAGCCGAGCTGCTCGCGGAGCAGGATCCCCGCCCAGAGGATGCTCAGCACGGGCTGCACGAGCTGGATCTGGCTGACCTGCGCCATCGGCCCGATCGCGAGTCCCCGGTACCACGCGAAGAAGGCGAGGAACATGCTCACCACCGCGAGGTACGCGAACGCGAGCCACTGCACGGGTGTCGCGTCGGGCGGTCGGTTCACGAGCGCGAACCTCGCCAGCACGAGCATGAGCGGCGCCGAGAGCACGAGCGCCCAGGACACGGTCTGCCAGGACCCCAGCTCCCGCGCGAGCAGCCCGCCCTCCGCGTAGCCGATCGCGGCGGCGAGCACCGCGCCGAACAGCAGCAGGTCGGACGGCCGCAGCTCACCGAGGCCTCCGTTCTGCAGCGCCGCGAACAGGATGGCCGTCAGGGCGCCCAGGGCGGCGAAGAGCCAGAACGACCGGGCGGGGCGCTCCCCCGTGCGCACCACCGCGGCGACGGCGGTCGCCGCAGGGAGCAACCCGATGACGACCGCACCGTGACTCGCCGGCACCGACGTGAGGGCGAAGGACGTGAGCAGGGGGAAGCCCGCGACGACGCCGCCGGCGACGACCGCCACGCGCAGCCACTGCCGCGCCGTCGGCCGCTTCTGCCGTGTGAGAGCGAGGGCGGACGCGGCGAGGACAGCGGCGACCACGGCACGGCCGGAGCCGATGAACAGCGGAGAGAGCCCGCCGACGGCGACCCGGGTGAACGGCACCGTGAACGAGAACGCCACGACCCCGAGAAGACCCCAGCCGAGCCCAGGAGGGAGGGAAAACGCTTGGCGTGGCGGTTGAGTAACGCTACTCTGTTCTTTCATGAGTCAGGATAGCACCGAGCGCATCGTGACAGCGCTGCGCGAGTGGATCGCACGTGCGGCGCCGGGCGCCCGTCTCCCCTCGAATCGGGAGCTGACGCTCCAGCACGGGGCCAGCCCGGTGACGGTGCAGAAGGCGATGCGCCGACTGTCCGCACTCGGCCTGATCGAGACCCGGCCCGGGGTCGGCACGTTCGCCCGCGCGATGCGCACGGCACGACCCGCCGACTACTCCTGGCAGACCGCGGCCCTCGGGGCGCTGCCGTCGCGGATGCCTCTGCTCTCCTCGACCCAGCGCTCCGCGGCCCCCGATGCGATCGCACTGCATTCCGGCTACCCGGCTCCCGAACTGCTGCCCGAACGCCTGGTCCGGCAGGCGCTCGCCCGCGCAGCCCGCCTGGAGGCGGCCGTGCTGCGCTCCCCCGCGGCGGGATCCCCCGAGCTGCAGGCATGGTTCGCCGGGGAGCTCGCCGCTGCCGCTCCGGTCGGTGTGACCCCGGCATCCGCCCGAGACGCGCTCATCATCTCCGGCAGCCAGAGCGGGCTCAGCTCGATCTTCCGCGCCGTGGTCGGCGTCGGCCAGCCTCTGCTCATCGAATCGCCCACCTATTGGGGCGCGATCCTCGCGGCAGCGCAGGCGGGCGTCGAGCTCGTGCCCGTCCCCGCCGGTCCGGATGGGCCGGATCCGGATGCCGTCGAACGCGCCTTCGCCGAGACCGGCGCCCGCGGGTTCTACGCCCAGCCGACGTTCGCGAACCCGACGGGCGCGATGTGGTCCGAGACGACGAGGACCGCCGTGCTCGAGATCGTGCGACAGCACGGCGCGTTCCTCATCGAGGACGACTGGGCGCACGACCTCGCGATCGACGCGGATCCCCGTCCGATCGCCCTCCAGGACGACGACGGCCATGTGATCTACCTCCGTTCGCTGACCAAGAGCGTGTCGCCCGCCCTGCGCGTCGCGGCGGTCATCGCCCGCGGGCCTGCGCGGGAGCGCATCCTGGCCGATCGCGCCGCGGAGTCTATGTACGTCAGCGGGCTGCTGCAGGCCGCGGCGCTCGACGTCGTCACACAGCCCGCCTGGCGCGCTCATCTGCGCGGCCTGCGGGAGCAGCTGCGGGCCCGCCGGGATCTGCTGCTCGACGCGCTCCACGAGCACGCCCCGACCGCGAGCGTCGAGACGGTGCCGCGCGGCGGGCTCAATCTGTGGGTGCGCCTGCCCGAGGGCGGAGACGCCGAGCAGGTCGTGCGCGAGTGCGCGGTGCGCGGCGTGATCCTCGCGCCGGGGTCGGAGTGGTTCCCCGCAGAGCCGTCTGGTGCGTTCGTCCGACTCAACTACTCCGGAGCGGCCCCGGAGCGCTTCCCTGAGGCCGCACGCGTCCTCGGCGACGTGCTCTCCGGATCCTGATCCGCGCGACGCTCGGAGAGGACGAGCCGGAGCGGACTCAGACCGCCTTCGCGACGAAGCCGCCGGATCCGACGAGCGCATCGGCGGTGGCGATGATGGTGTCGCGGAGGGCCGCGGCCGCTCGCGTCGGCGCCATGTCGGCGCGGTGCGCCAGGCTCACCGTGCGGGTCAGCTTCGGCGAGGCCAGCGGCACGGCGCCCAAGCCCGGGCGGTCGAGCGCCACCATGGCGGGGACGACAGCGACGCCCACTCCGCGCTCCACGAAGCGCAGCACGGTGTCCATCTCCGGCCCCTCCACGACCACCTCCGCGGTCAGCCCCGATCCGGCGAAGGCGGCATCGGTCGCGGCGCGCAGCTCATAGCTGCGCGGGAAGGCGATGAGCGGCAGATCCGCGACCGCGGCGAGCGCGATCGCCCGGCCGTGGCTCACCGGCGACTGCGCGGCGGACGAGATCACCACGAGATCCTCTTCCAGCAGCGCGGTACGGGTGAGGCTCACCGGAGAGGCCGCCGCCGCATCCGAGGAGGCGAGGAGCGCAAGGTCCAGCGCGCCCTCGGCCAGCGCGGACACGAGCCCCCGCGAGCCGCGCTCGGTGATCTCCAGTTCGATCCCGGGGTGTGCGGCACGGAACGCGCCCACGACCTCCGGCACGATGCTCGCGCACAGCGACGGTGGAGCGCCCAGGCGCACCCGTCCCCGGCGCAGTCCCGCGATCTCGGCCATCTCCCGGCGCACCGAGGCGGCATCGGCGAGCATGCGGCGGGCGTACGGCAGCAGCACCTCGCCCGCGGCTGTGAGCGAGATGTGCCCGCGCGCGCGATGGAACAACTCGGATCCGAGCTCTCGCTCCAGCGTCGAGATCTGCCGGCTCAGGGAAGGCTGCGCGAGATGCAGCTCCTCGGCAGCCCGGGTGAAGTTGCCGAGCCGGGCGATCTCGACGAATCCGCGGAGCTGCTCGAGGTTCATGGCCATAGCCTAGAGGCATTCAGTCCAGCGGCATTATGCATTGGAGTAATCGTCGGCGGATTCCTAGCGTGGAAGCCATGACTGAGAACACCACCCACGAGCGCCTCGTCTCCACGACTGTGCTCGTGATCGGCACCGGCGGATCCGGACTGCGCGCGGCCATCGAGGTCGCCGAGCAGGGCGTCGACGTGCTCGCCGTCGGCAAGCGCCCGCGCCACGACGCCCACACCTCCCTCGCGGCCGGCGGCATCAACGCCGCCCTCGGCACCATGGATCCGCAGGACAGCTGGCAGCAGCACGCCGCCGACACGATCAAGGAGAGCTATTTCCTCGCGGATCCCCGCACGGTCGAGATCGTCACACGAGGCGCGGAAGAGGGCATCCGCGACCTCGAGCGTTACGGCATGGGCTTCGCCCGCGAGGACGACGGCCGCATCTCGCAGCGCTTCTTCGGCGCGCACACCTTTCGCCGCACCGCGTTCGCGGGCGACTACACCGGGCTCGAGATCCAGCGCGCACTCGTCGACCGCGCCGAACAGCTCGAGATCCCGATCCTCGACACCGTCTACATCACGCGCCTGCTGGTCGACGACGTCGCCGCACCCGACGGCGGCACCGCGCCCCGCATCTTCGGCGCCTACGGCTTCGACCTGGTCTCCGGCGAGCGCTACCTCATCCACGCCGACGCCGTGATCCTCGCCGCCGGCGGCCACAACCGGATCTGGCGGCGCACGTCGTCGCGCCGCGACGAGAACACCGGCGACTCGTTCCGTCTGGCCGTGGAGGCCGGCGGGCGGATCCGCGACCCCGAGCTGGTGCAGTTCCACCCCTCCGGCATCATCGAACCGGAAAGCGAGGCGGGAACACTGGTCTCCGAGGCGGCGCGCGGCGAGGGCGGCATTCTGCGCAACGGCCTCGGTGAGCGCTTCATGAGCAAGTACGACCCGGAGCGGATGGAGCTTTCCACGCGCGATCGCGTGGCGCTGGCCGCGTACACGGAGATCGCGGAGGGCAGGGGCACCCGGAACGGGGGCGTCTGGCTGGATGTCTCGCACCTGCCCCGCGAGACGATCATGACCCGCCTGCCGCGCGTGTACCAGACGATGCTCGAGCTGCAGATGCTCGACATCACGAAGGACCCGATCGAGATCGCACCGACCGCGCACTACTCGATGGGCGGAGTCTGGGTGCGCCCCGAGGACCACCGCACCGACGTGGACGGGCTGTACGCGATCGGCGAAGCTTCTTCGGGTCTGCACGGCGCGAACCGGCTCGGCGGCAACTCGCTCATCGAGCTGCTCGTGTTCGGCCGTATCACCGGCCGCGCCGCCGTCGCGCACGCCTACGGACTCGACGCGCAGCGCCGCTCGACCGTCGCGGTGCGCCGTGCGCGGGCGGAGATCGACGACATGCTCGCCGCCGACGGCCCGGAGAACGTGCGAGCCCTGCAGCGGGCGATCCGCGACACCATGACGGCGCACGCCGGCGTCGTCCGCAACGAGGACGGACTGGTCGCGGGCCTCGCCGAACTCGACGCGATCGAGGAGCGGATGACGCGGATCGGGATCCACCCCGACATCGCCGGGTTCCAGGATCTCGCGCACGCGTTCGACCTGCGCTCCTCCGCCCTCGCCGCACGGGCGACGCTGGAGGCGGCGCTCGAGCGCCGCGAGACCCGCGGCTGCCACAACCGCAGCGACTACCCCGCGATGGATCCGGCCCTGCAGGTGAACCTGGTGTGGTCGCCGTCCACGGGCGTCGTACGCGAGGAGATCCCGTCGATCCCGGCGGAGATCGACGCGCTGATCCGCGAGGTGGACACCGCCGGGAAGCTCGTGGAGTAGCGCCGGATCCTCGATCGCCGCGGCCCGTCAGGAGGGAACTCACCCGCCGGACGGGCCGCGGTGGTAGAGTGCCTCAACGGATCGTATACAAAGTCGTCGATCCACCCTTCATCTTCCCGAGGTGATCAGCCGTGGCAGCAGTCCCCGTCGCTCCCGCAGAGTCCGTCTCGACGCTCGTCGCGCGCAACATCAGCGAGTTCCGCTCCGCGGTCTCCGACTCGTTCGTGCCGCTCCAGGTGAGCGGCACCGGAGCCGACCCGTTCCGCGGCATGATCCGGGGCGCCTCGGTCGATGAGGTGCACGTCACCGACGTGCGCGCCACGAGCCATGTCGTCGAGCGCACGCCCGAGCTCATCGCCCGCGGCGACCGTTCCTACTTCAAGGTGAGCCTGATGCTGGCCGGCACCGGCCTGCTCATCCAGGACGACCGCGAGGCTGTCCTGGCCCCCGGCGACCTCGCCGTCTACGACACCGACCGGCCGTACTCGCTCGTGTTCGACGAGGACTTCCGCACCATGGTCGTCATGTTCCCGAAGCACCTGCTGAGCCTGCCGCCGGAGATGGTCGGGCAGCTCACCGCCGTGCGCATCTCGGGCCAGGAAGGCCTGGGCGGCATGGTCGTGCCGTACCTGCGTCAGCTCGCCACGAACCTCGACCAGCTCGCCGGCGCCACGGGAGCGCGCCTCGCGCACAGCGCCCTCGACCTCGTCTCCACCGTGTTCACCCGCGAGCTGGGACTCGACGAGGCGGCCGGCGACCCGCACCGCGCCCTCATCCAGCGCATCCGCGGGCACATCGACCGCAACCTCGCATCCACCGAGCTCGGTCCCACGTCGATCGCAGCCGCGCACTTCATCTCCACGCGGCACCTGCACGGCCTGTTCCAGGAGCAGGGCACCACCGTGTCGACGTGGATCCGCACCCGCCGACTCGAGCAGTGCCGCAGAGATCTGCTGGATCCGATCCTCGCCGATCGTCCCGTCGCCGCGATCGCCGCCCGCTGGGGCTTCGTCGACGCTGCGCATTTCAGCCGCGCGTTCAAGACCGCCTACGGCGTCTCCCCCAGCGAGTACCGCTCCACGCACTGATCTCGCGGTCACCGCCTCCGACGCCCCCTCGAGGAGGTCGCGTTCTACGGCTGGCGCGCGTAACGCAGCTCGACGATCCCGCTGGGATACGGCGTGCTCTGCACGAGTCGCAGCCGCAGCGGCGCGCTCTGCTCCGGGAACAGGGCCGTGCCCGTGCCGGCCGCCGCCGGCAGAACCCAGAGGCGGTACTCGTCGACGAGGTCGGCGGCGATCAGGGCGCGCTGGAAGGTGTCGCCTGCGATCGCGAAGAGGTCCTTGCCGGGTTCGGACTTCAGCCGCGCGATCTCTCCGGCGAGATCTCCTGCGGCGATGCTCGCCTCGCCCCATTCCTCCACCGAGACCGGCGTGCGTGAGAACACCACCTTCGGGATCGCGTTCATCGGCGCAGCGGACGGATGCTCCACCACCGGCCAGAAACCCTTCATCGCGTCGTACGAGGCCCGGCCCATCAGGAAGGCCCCCGCCTCCCAGAGTTGCCGGACATACTCGTTCTCCTGCACGTCGTCGTCGATCGACTCCATGACGCCGCGCATCCCGTTCTCCGCGCCGACGCTCTTGCCGTCGACGGACACGTAGTAACTCAGGATCAGCTTCCGCTCGCTCACTGTCATGGTTGCAGTCTGATCCCGTTACTTGTTTTTAGCAAGCAATCTTCCCGACCGGCGTCTTGCTCCTGGGGGCACGCCGGTTGACTCTCGGTGCGCGATCCGCGTCGGGTTGTTGAGCGCTGGATCGAGTACGGCGGAGCATTGCCTCACCCCGCAGTCCGGCGGGGCTGGGTCGAAGGAGTCCCACTGTGACCGACGATGTGACCGCATCCGCCGCCGATCCGGCGCGCGACGAGTGGCGGACCTACGACGAGTTCGCCGCCGGCATCGACACCTACCGCCTGCCGAACACCGACCTCGCCGGGACGGCGCTGACCCTCACGCTGGACGACGGCCAGACACTGGCGCTCTCGTTCGGCCCTTCGACAGGCTCAGGGACCGTCGACTGGTCCGGCCTCGGCTCCTCCGGCGCCGACCCCTACGACGCTGTCGCCGTACGTGACGATGTCGTCTTCGTGAACGTGCCTCTCGCCTCCCGCGAACGCGAGGCGCTCACCGTCGTCTACTCCACCACCACACACCGGGCGACCGTGATCCGCTCCCGGATCGCCGCGGAGGCGATCGAGGGCACCCCGCAGGTCGGCCAGGAGTTCTGGGCCGCGACGACCGACGGCGGCGAGCCGAGCGGCGAGGCACCCGGTCCGAGCCGCGACCTGATCGGCAAGCGCAACGTCTACCGGTACAGTCCGCACCACCTGTACGAGCACGTGTACCTGTCCAGCCAGCGCTACGCCTGGCAGTGCCTCGAGGGCGTGCAGCGCGGGCACGGCGACACCGACCTCTCCACCGTGTGGAAGTTCGCGGACGGCCTGTACCTGTTCTGCTTCCGGGAGTTCCGGATCGCGGTCGCGAGCGTCTGGCTGCACGACCTCGGCTACCAGCTCAGGACGACCGGCATCTTCCTCGGCCTGAACGGCGAGGGCGCCTCGGAGCACTCCCGCGCCGGCGGCCACATCTACCCGCTCGGGGCGGTCGTCTACCCCGACGCCCAGCCCGTCTGACAGACCGGCCCCCGAGGCTCACGACTCCCTTCCAGAGCCCCGGGGGCCTCCATTCCAGAATCCGACACCGCGAAAGGGCACACACGATGAGCAACGCCGACATCATCCGCGCGCACTACGAGGCGAGCGATCGCGGCGACCTCGACGGCATGCTCGCCCCGCTCGCCGCCGATGTGCGCTGGACCGAGGCTGCCGGCTTCCCCTACGCCGGCACCTACGTCGGCGCGGACGCGATCGTGGAGAACGTGTTCACCCGTCTCCAGGACGACTGGGATGACTACACGCTCGCGGTGGACGAGGTCATCGACGGCGGCGACACCGTGATCGGGATCGGCACCTACTCCGGCACGAACAAGAGCACCGGACGCTTCTTCGCCGCCCGCGTCGCTCACGTGTGGCGGCTCGAAGGCGGCGAAGTCGTGGCCTTCGAGCAGTTCACCGACACCGAGATGGTCTCCCGCGCCACCCGCGACTGACGAACACCTCGCACAGACCTGCACCACAGCGCGGGGGTCCGCCCCGCAACCCGAAAGACAGGAATCACATGAACAAGCGCATCACCGCCGCGGCAGCGCTGCTGACCGCGGGTGTGCTGGCTCTGGCCGGCTGCTCCGGATCCGGCGGATCAGGCGGATCAGGCGGATCCAAGGATCCGATCGTGGTCGGGTCCGTCAACACGATCTCGGGTCCTGCGACCTTCCCCGAGGCGTCCCAGGCCGCGAAGGCCGTGTTCGACCAGTTCAACGCCGCGGGCGGCTTGAACGGCCAGAAGATCGACTACAAGGCCCTCGACGACAAGGGCGACCCTGCCACGGCGACCGCCAACGCCCGCGAGATCGTCGGCAGCGACAACGCGGTCGCGATGGTCGGCTCCGCAAGCCTGATCGAGTGCGACCTGAACAAGAAGTACTACGAGCAGGAGGGGATCCTCTCGATCCCCGGCATCGGCGTCGACACGGGCTGCTTCGACAGCAAGAGCATCTCGCCCGCCAACGTCGGCCCGTACAACGACCTCACGCTCACCCTCACCTACGGCTCCGAAGTGCTGCACCTCGACAACATCTGCGTCCTGCTCGAGATCGCCGGCTCCACCCGTCCGACCTACCAGGCGGCGATCGACAAGTGGACCAAGGCGACCGGCAAGAAGCCCTCGTACGTCGACGACACCCTGCCGTACGGCGCGAGCGACTACACGCCGTACATCGTGAAGGCCCGTCAGGCCGGCTGCAAGGCGCTCGCCGTGAACCCGATCGAGCCGGACGCGATCGGCCAGATCAAGGCCGCCAACGCGCAGGGCTGGAACGACGTCACGTTCCTGTACCTGACCAGCGTCTACAGCGACAACTTCGCCCAGGCGGTGGACAACGCCGGCGCCGGGGTCTACGTGCCCGCCGAGTTCTACCCGTTCACCGACGACAACGCCATCAACAAGGGCTGGCGCGACCTGATGACGAAGAACAAGATCCCGCTCACCTCGTTCAGCCAGGGCGGCTACCTCGCCGCCACGCACTTCATCGAGGTTCTGAAGACGATCAAGGGCGACGTCACCCGGGAGAGCGTCAGCGCCGCGCTGAAGAGCATGAAGCCGATCGACGACAAGATGATCGGCACGCCGTACACCTTCGGCGTCGACAACACGGCCGGCTGGCCGATCGTGCTGAAGAGCGGCACCCACAAGTGGGAGAAGGTCTCGGACGACTGGCTGCGCCTGACCAAGTGATCCGAGGATCCGGTCTGCTCGGTCCCTGAGCCTGTCGAAGGGCCCGAGCAGACCGGATCCGCCTACCCCTTTCCGGGCGCTTCGACGAGCTCAGCGACCGGAACACAGAAAGGACGACGCCATGTTGCAGGGCGCTATCGCCGGCCTCGCCGCCGGCGGCCTCTACGCGGTGCTGGGCGTGTGCCTCACCCTGATGTCGCGGCTGGTGCGGGTGGTGAACTTCGCGCAGGCCGCCACTGGCATGTTCGGCGCGTTCACCGCTGTCTGGCTGGTGCGCCAGGCCGGCCTGCCCATCTGGCTCGGTTCGGTTCTCGGCGTCCTCGTCGCCGGAGTCCTGGCGGTCGCGATCGGCTGGATCGCCGCCACCTGGCTGTCCGAGGCCTCCACCACGACGCGCTCGGCGATGACCGTCGGGCCGCTGCTTCTGCTGATATCGCTGTCGTTCATCCTGTTCGGCAACAAGCCCCAGCCGTTCGACCCGATCATCGCCGGCCCCGCCTTCTCGATCGGCGGCGTCGTGGTCAGCCAGGTCACCGTCGCCACCGTGCTGATGGCGATCGTGACCGCGCTGCTGGTCAAGCTCGTGCTCAGCCGCACCCGGGTGGGCGTGCAGCTGCGCGCCCTGTCCGAGCGGCCCACCACGGCAGAGCTCCTCGGCATCCGCTCCCGTCCGCTGTCGATCGCGGTCTGGTTCGTGACCGGCGTGATCGGCGCGATCGCGATCATCATCGTCGCCCCCTCGCAGTCCAACGACGCCACGGGGCTCGCGATGCTGATCATCCCCGCCGCCGCCGCGGCGCTCCTCGGCGGGTTCAAGCGCCTCGATCTCACCGTCATCGGCGGTCTCGTCCTCGGCGTGCTCGGCGGCCTGGTCGCGCAGATCAACCAGGTCGCACTCGTGCGCAACTTCCTGCCGTTCCTGTTCATCGTGATCCTGCTGCTCTGGACGCAGCGCAAGGAGGTGTGGGATGCCGCACGCTGACCGCCCGCTCGCCCCGAGCCGGGGCCTGACCGGGAACCCCCTGTTCCGCAACACCTGGCCGTTCGCCGTCGCCGTGGTCTGCGTGCTCGTCGGCTTGGTCCTGTCGAACGTGCTCTCCGGGTACTTCGTCTTCCTCGCGATCAGCGCCGTGACCGCCGCGATCGCGATCCTCGGGCTCGGGATCGTGACCGGCTCCGCCGGCATGATCGCGCTGTGCCAGCTCACCTTCGCCGCGGTCGGTGCGTGGATCGTGGCACTGTTCAACCTCTGGCACGTGCCGGGAGGCTTCATCGTCTGGCTCATCGCCGGCGGCATCGCGGCAGGCCTGGTCGGCATGCTCGTGGGCCTGCCCGCCCTGCGCCTCCGCGGCGTGAACCTGGCCGTCGTCACGCTCGGCTTCGCGGCTGCGGCGGACGTGACGCTCGTGCAGATCCAGTTCCCCGGATCCGCCGACAGCATCTCGATCGACCGCCCCGCCGGCTTCACGAGTGACAAGCAGTTCTTCTTCCTCTCGATCATCGTGCTGGTGGTGTGCGGTCTCGGCGTCTTCTTCCTGCAGCGCGGCCGCTGGGGCGCGAGCTGGAAGGCCGTCGCCTTCTCCGAGCGCGGCACCGCCGCAGCCGGGCAGAGCGTGCAGAGCGCGAAGCTCACCGCCTTCGCCGTGTCAGCCGCGCTCGGCGGCATCTCCGGCGGCCTGCTCGCCGGTCAGGTGCAGCTGCCGTTCGCATCGAGCTTCACTCCGCTGCAGTCACTCGCGCTGTACGTGCTGGCGATCATGTCGGGCGCGCACCTCATCGACATGGCAGTGTTCGGCGGCATCCTCTGGGTACTCGTCCCCGAGCTGCTGAAGCGATGGGGCATCCCTCAGGACTGGGGCTTCGTGATCTTCGGCGTGCTGGGCGTGCAGGCCCTCACGAGCGGATCCAACCTCGGCCAGACGATCCGCTCGGCGATCTGGAAGCGGCAGGACCGCAAGAACGCGTCCGTGTCCGCCGCGGTGCTCACGGCGCTGCCGGCGGACGCGGACGAGCATGCCGAGGAGATCCGCACCACGACCACCGCCGTGCTCGACCCCGCGGTGCTGAACGGAGAGCCCGTGCTCACCGTCGAGCACCTCACCGTGCAGTTCGGCGCACTCAAGGCCCTGGATGATGTGTCGTTCTCCGTTCCCGCCGCGTCGATCATGGGTCTGATCGGCCCGAACGGCGCGGGCAAGTCGACGTTCGTCGACGCGATCAGCGGGTTCCTGCCCAAGCACGGCGGACGCGTGCTGCTGGGCGGACGGGATCTCGCCGGTCTCTCCCCCACGCGCCGCGCCCGGCTCGGGCTGCGCCGCACCTTCCAGCAGGACCGGGTGCCGCCGCTGCTCACGGTGGGCGGCTACGTGCGGTTCGTCGCACGGCGCCGACTGTCCGCCGCCGACATCGACGAGACGCTCGCGTTCTTCGGCTGCCCGCCCGCCAGGGCGAGGCTATCGAGCGTCGACGTCGGCACTCGCAGGCTGGTCGAGGTCGCGGCGGCGCTGCTCTCGCAGCCGCGGCTGCTGATCCTGGACGAGCCCGCCGCCGGACTCTCGCACGACGAGCACCTCGCGCTCGCCGCCCGGCTGCGCGAGCTGCCGGAGCGCTACGGCACGGCGCTCATCATCATCGAGCACGACCTCGATCTGGTCCGCTCGGTGTGCCCGATGCTCACCGTGCTGAACTTCGGCACGGTGCTCGCCACCGGGCCGCAGGACGAGGTGCTCGCGAACCCCGACGTGGTCAAGGCCTACATGGGAGAGACGGAGCTGCTGTCATGAGCGAACTGGTGCTGGACGGCATCACCGTCAGCCGCGGCGCGGGCCCGGTGATCTCGGACGTGTCGCTGACCGTGCGCGGCGGCGAGGTGCTCGCCCTGGTCGGCCCCAACGGCGCGGGCAAGACCAGCCTGATCGAGTCGATCTCCGGCGTCGTGGGTCATTCCGCCGGTGCGCTCAGGCTGGACGGGGAGCGCATCGACAAGCTCTCCCGCGTGTCGCGGGCCCGCAGGGGCATCGTGCACATCGAGCAGGGCAGAGCCGTGTTCCCGTCGCTGACGGTGCGCGAGAACCTGTCGCTCACCGCGCGCACCCCGGCCGAGCTCGAGGCGGCGCTCGCGCCCTTCCCCGAGCTGGAGAAGCGGATCGACTCCGCCACGGCGCTGCTGTCGGGCGGCGAGCAGCAGATGGTGGTCCTCGCCCGCGCGTTCGCCGCGAAACCGAAGATCCTGCTCATCGACGAGATGTCGCTGGGCCTTGCGCCGGTCGTGTTCATGCGGCTGGTGCCGATCGTGCAGTCGATCGCCGAGTCCGGCGTGGGCGTGCTGCTCGTGGAGCAGTTCACCCAGCTCGCGCTCGGCATCGCGCGCGAGGCCGTGGTCGTGGCGGGTGGGCGTGTGTCGTTCCAGGGAACCGCCGAGGACCTGCACGCGGATCCGCAGCTGCTGCACCGGGCGTATCTGGGCGGGTAGGCGGATCCGCGTCAATTCGGGACGCATCCTGCCGGCTCATGACGGATGAGACCCCGGGGCCTGTCAGCGCAACGAACGCCGACGGCGTCACCACGGCAGTCTCGAGGGCCTGCACAGGTCGCGGAAGCCCCGCGCGCAGGACCTCAGGAGAACGTGCGGCCGTTCCAGCGAAGCCAGCCGCTCTGGTGCTGCCCCGACGGGTCATGGTGCGTCCAATGCACCGTGCCGCCCTTGTCGCTCCACTCGTAGTCGCCGAGGAAGTCGACACGGTCGCCCTTCGACAGTCCGTCAAGCCGCGGGGCGATGTCGATGTTGTGCGCGATGAGGATCGAGACGCCCCCGGGCGTGGTGAGGATGAACTTCTGATGCGGCGAGCCCTCGGTGTCATCCGCCAAGACGCGCGAGACCACGCCGGTGCCCTGCACCTCCACTCCGCTGCGGTGCTCATCGAACAGCGCGCGGACGGGATCGTCGGAGCTTCCGCCGGCAGATCCAGAGGCGGCCGGTCCGACGGCGGCCGGTCCTGAGGTCGCCGTGGACGGAGCCACCACCGCGGGCTGATCAGCAGGGATCCATCCCCTCCCGACGGCGAGCGTCGCGAGCGCGGCGAGGATCACCACGACGACGATCGTCGTCCACCTCGTCCTCCGGGTCACGGCGCCCAGCCTATCCGGGCGCGCGCGGCCATCCCGTGCCGACCCGTCCGGGCGTACGATGCGCGCATGACGTTGGAGCGCTGGCGGCAGATCACCGAGTGGCCGCTCATCGTCGCGTCCGTGCTGTTCCTCGTCACCTATTCGATCCAGGTGATCGTGGATCCCCGGGGAGAACTCGGCGCCCTGCTCGAAGACCTGCTCTGGGTCTCGTGGGGAACCTTCCTCATCGACTACATCGTGAGCCTCGTGCTCGCGCCGCGGCGCTGGCACTGGTTCCTCACGCACCTGTTCAACCTCGCGACCGTCGTGCTGCCGATGCTCCGCCCCTTGCGCGTACTGCGCGTGGTCACCCTGCTCGCCGTGCTTCAGCGCACGGCCGGCCGCGCCGTGCGCGGGCAGATCGTCATCTACGTGACCGGCGCGACACTGCTCGTCGTTTATGTCGCCTCCCTCGCGGTGCTGGACGCCGAGCGCGCCGGCGGCGGCACGATCTCCACGTTCCCGGACGCGATCTGGTGGGCGTTCACCACCATCACGACAGTCGGCTATGGCGACCTCTCACCGGTCACACCAGAAGGCCGCATGATCGCCGTCGGTCTCATGCTCAGCGGCATCGCCCTGCTCGGTGTCGTCTCGGCGACGTTCGCCTCATGGATCGTCGAGCAGGTGTCGGCCGAGAACACCAGTCGCCAGGCCGCCACGGTCGCGCACGTCGATGCGCTGCGCGCCGAGATCGCGGAGCTGCGCACGGTGCTCGCCCGGACGGATCCAGGCCCGCGTGCCGCCGATAGCGCCGCGCCGACCGCCCCGACCACGGCGACAGCGCCGACCGCCGCGAAGACGGACGGCTCGGATCCGCGCGCGTCGAAGAACTGAACGCCTCGAACGCGGATCCGGGCCCTTCGACAGGCTCAGAGACCGGATCCACCCGCCCTACATCCCGGCGTGCTCGAACGCGGTCGTGGGCAGGTCGACGATGTGCGCGCCGCCGTCGACGACCAGCACCGATCCGGTCATGTACGACGACTCGCTGGATCCCAGGAACCGCACGACGGCCGCGATCTCGGCAGGCTGCGCGGGGCGGTGCAGGGGCACGTCCGCGGTGACCGTGGCGTACGCCTCCTCCCGCGACGCGAGGCCGGCGTGCTCCGCGAACTCGTCCATCTCCTCGTCCGCCATCGGCGTCTGCACCCATCCGGGGCAGACCGCATTCACGCGCACCCCGTGCTTGCCGTAGTCGCGCGCGAGCGTGCGAGTGAGGCCGATCAGCGCGTGCTTGCCGACGGTGTACCCCGCGACCGAGGGGCCGGCGAAGAGTCCCGCGAGCGACGAGATCACCACGATCTGCCCCTTGGCCTCGATGAGCGCGGGGAGCGCCTCGCGCGCCATCACGAACGCCGTCGTGAGGTTCGCGCGGATCGCGCCCTCCCAGCCGGCGTCGTCCGTCTCCCCCACCGGGGCGAACCCGTGCCCGCCCGCATTCGCGACCAGCACGTCGATGCGGCCGAACGTCGCCAGCACCTCGGCGACCGCACGCTTCGCGTCCTCGGTCGAGGCGGCGTCGGCGATCACGGGATGCGCGCCGACCGCGCGCTCGACCTCGCGCAGCGGCGCCTCGCGTCGTCCGACGACGACGACGTGCGCGCCCTCCGCGGCGTAGCGGGCGGCGATCGCGGCGCCGATGCCGGTGCCGCCGCCCGTGATGACGACGACGCGTCCGGTCGATCCGTTGGTGGTCATGGGGTCTCCTGTCGGGGAAGCGGGGATGCGAGAGAGAAGGGGCCGGATTGATGTCGAGGCTCAGGCGGGGAAGCCGGAGCGGGCGCTGTATCCGAAGTCGCTGAGGATGCCGGATCCGTTCACGGCGCGGGCGCGCGGAGAGGCGAGATAGACCACGTGCGCCGCGATCTCCTCGGCGCTCTGCACGGGGAAGGCCGGGGCGGCGAACGCCTCGTCGCCGAGATCGCCCCGGCTCATCGGAGTGTCGACGACCGACGGCGACACCGTCGTCACCCGCACGTCATCGTCCGCGAGGTCGACGCTGAGCGCGCGCCCGAACTGCACGAGGGCGGCCTTGGACGCGCAGTACGGCGCCATGCCTGGCGACGCCACGAACGCGGAGTCACTGGCCACCAGCACGACCGAGGCCGCGGGCGCCGCGCGCAGCGCCGGCAGCGCGGCCCGGAGCACGAGGAAAGCCCCGGTCACGTTCACCGCGAACACGGCCTGCCACTCGGCGAGCGAGGTCTCGTCGATCCCGGATCCGACCGAGCCGGAGATACCCGCACAGCACACCACCGTGTGCAGGGCGCCGAGGGCAGCGACGGCATCGGAGACGGCCGCGCCGACCGCGATCTCGTCCGTGACATCGGCGACCACGGGGACGGACCCCGGGCAGGTCGCGGCGGTCTCCGCGAGCCCCTCGGCCGAACGGTCCAGCAGCGCGACCCGCACCCCCTCTGCGGTGAGCGCCTGTGCGACGGCACGCCCGATCCCTCCGGCGGCACCGGTGACCAGGGCGGTCCTGCCCTGCAGCTGCAGCTCCATCGCCGCTCCCTCCGTGTGCGGTGTCGGCCATGCCGACCGTCTCCGTTCCGCCATCCTGCTCCGCCGACGAAGCGGGATCGAGGGGGCGCGGGACGGGTGTGCACGCTGACACCATCGTCCTTCGCTCATGAGCAAGTCCGCCGCACCCGGGAAGGGCAGACTCGGCAGAGTCCGAGAATGCCCGTCTTCCACGCAGCATCACGTCCGCGCTGCGACGCCCACCCTGGCCGGAAGAACGCGCCGTCACCGAGCGAAGGAGCCGACGTGACCACTGAACAAGACCAACAGACCCACACCGCACTGCGACAGGGAGCCCTCGGCGTCGCCGGGATCGTCTTCCTGGTGCTCGCCGCCGTCGCGCCGCTCACCGGCATCGTCGTCGTCGCCTCCCTTGCGATCGCGCTGGGCAACGGCGGCGGCGCGCCGATGTCGTTCTTCCTCGTCGCCGCGATCCTGCTGCTGTTCGCCGTCGGCTATGCGCAGATGTCGAAGCAGCTCGTGAACGCGGGCGGCTTCTACGCCTTCGTCGTGAAGGGCCTCGGCCGCACCGGCGGGCTGATCGCCGGCCTCATCGCCACCCTCGGCTACAACTTCTTCGTGGTCGGCACGATCGGCACGAGCGGCTTCTTCATGCAGTCGATCATCAAGGAGCTCACAGGCTTCGACATGAGCTGGATCCTCTGGGGCCTGCTCTCGATCGCCGTCTGCTTCGTGCTCGCCCGCATCGGCGTCGACTTCTCCTCCAAGGTGCTCGGCGTCTGCCTCGTGCTCGAGACGACGATGCTGCTCGTCTTCGATGTGTCGGTGTTCGTGCAGAAGGGATTCTCCTTCGCCGCGTTCAGCCCCGAATGGGTGTTCTCCGGCTCGCTCCCGATCGGCATGCTGCTCGCGGCGACCGGATTCCTCGGCTTCGAGGCAACGGCGCTGTTCAGCGAGGAGGCCAAGCAGCCGCTGCGCACGATCCCGCGCGCCACCTACACCGCGATCATCGCGATCGGCGTCATCCTCGGCGTCACCACCTGGGCGGTCGTCAGCGCGATCGGCGTGCCGGACGCGCAGGCTGTCGCCGTGAAGCACCTGCCCACGGGCGACCTCATCTTCGTACTGGCCCAGCGCTACCTCGGCGGCCCGCTCACGACGGTCATGATGATCCTGCTGCTGGTCAGCCTGTTCGCCGCGATGCTCGCCTTCCACAACTCCGCGAGCCGCTACCTGTACGCGCTCGGCCGCGCCCGCATCCTGCCCCGTGCGCTCGCCCGCACCCGCGCGGGCGGGTCTCCGGCGATCGCCGGCATCGTGCAGGCCGGCTTCGCAGGCGTCGTCGCCGTGGTCTTCTTCGTCGTCGGTGCGGATCCGATCGTGCAGGTCGTCCCGGCCATGCTCGGCTTCGGCACGCTCAGCGTGCTGATCCTGCAGGGCCTGGCGGCGCTGTCGATCGTCGTGTACTTCCGCCGGCAGCACGACACTCGCTGGTGGAGCACCTTCATCGCGCCGGGGATCGGCTTCCTGGGCATCGCGGCGATCTCGATCCTCGCGATCTTCAATTTCAACATCGTGGCCGGATCCGAGGAGCTCTGGATCAACCTCCTGCCGCTGCTGCTGGTGCTGGCGGTGGTCGGCGGGATCGTCTACGCGCAATACCTGAAGCGCACCAGACCCGCCGTCTACGACGGCCTCGCCGCCGATCTCGAGCAGTTCAGCAACCGCTGACATCCACTTTCACCACCCCTCATCAAGGAGCATCATGACCACCATGAACCCCGCCGACACCTCGACCTGGTTGCCGCTGGATGGCCTCGCCCCCGGCTTCGACGCGAACAAGGCGCCGCACACCACGGCTCTGTCCGGGCGCGAGATCACCGTCACCGCCCCCAACGGCACCCGCATCGCGCATCGCTTCGCCGACGACGAGGTCACCTGGACCTACTCGCCGGGTGAGGGCGACCCGACGGCGCCCGCGACCGACACCGACGCCTATGAGGCCATCGAGGTCGACGACGACCTGTTCTACGTGCAGTTCCACCACCGCTACCTGCCGAACGAGGCGGTCTCCCTCGTGATCGACCTGCGCGCCGGACGCGTGCTCTCGATCATCAGCGAGATCCTGCCGCAGGCCGAGCAGGGCCGCACGCGCGTGCAGCACCACTTCGGCACCGCGACGATCGACGGCATCGAGGCCACCGGCGTCGAGCCGCAACCGACGACCGCCCTCATCGGCCGCCGTGTCGAGTGGGTGTACAGCGAGATCCACGCGTACGAGCACGTGTACCTCTCCGAGCGCTGGTACACCTGGCAGTGCCTGGCCGGCCCGGAGCGCGGGCTCGCCGACACCGATGAGAACAGCGTGTGGGAGATCCGGCCTGGGATCTACATGTTCGCCTGGCGCGAGAAGGTCATCCCGTGCGCGTCGATCACCGTCGCCGACCACCGCGACATCAACAAGATCCGCTCGCACGGCGTGCTGTTCGGACTGGACGAGACCGGCGAGGTGCCCACGCACTTCACGTTCGGCGCCTGGGGCCGCCTCATCTCGGTGACGCACCACGCGCCCGAGCTCGAGCCGGCGGACTTCGGCGCGCAGGGCACCGGCGAGAAGGCGACGGCCTGACATGACGACCGCCCCCGCCGAGCTCATCGTCGCCGCCGACGTCATCCGCACCGTGGATCCCGTTCGGCCGGACGCCCAGGCGTTCGCCGTACGCGACGGCCGCATCGCCGCGATCGGCACGCGCGCCGAGGTCGACGCGCTGCGCGGCGACGGCACCAGGGTGCTCGAGCTCGGCGGGGCCGCGGTCTACCCCGGCTTCGCAGACGTGCACAATCACCACGCTCTGGCCGGGCGCACGGAGCTCTTCGAGCTCACCCTGCCGCCCTCCCTCACTCTGGACGAGATCCTCGACCGGGTGCGGGAGAAGGCCGCGACGCTGCCGGACGACGCATGGATCATCGGCGGCGTGGTCGCCTCGACCATGCTCCCGTCGCTGCAGAGCACGGCCGTCCGGCTCCGGCTGGACGAGGCCGCAGGCGGGCGCCCGGTGGTCATCGCGGAGGACTCCCGGCACAATCGCTGGGCGAACTCGCGCGCCCTCGAGCTCGCCGGCATCGGTCCCGGGTTGATCCCGGCAGGCGGTGTCACGATCCTCGACCCCGAGGACGGCACCCCGACGGGCGTGCTGCTCGAAGCCGCAGGGATCCCCGTGCAGGAGGCGTACGACCGATCCGGCGGCCTGAACGCCGCACAGCACCGCGCGGCGTCGGCGCACGGCGTGCACCTCGCGAACAGTTACGGCATCACCGCGTTCCAGGATGCCGGCGTCTCCATCGACATCCTCGGCGCGCTCCAGGCCCTCGACACGGATGGAGAGCTGAATGCCTGGGTCGTGTCCTCCCTGCTCGTCAACGACGAGATCTTCGGATTCGATCCGATCGGATCCGCCCTCATCGCGCGCGGCGAGGAGTTCCGCACCGGGCACCACCGACCCGACTTCGTGAAGATCTTCCTCGACGGAGTGCCGCCGGCACGCACCGCCTCGTTCCTGGAGCCGTACGTCCCCGACGCGGCGCACGGGGCGCACTTCCACGGTGAGACCACGATGACGTTCGACGAACTGTACGGCTGGCTGCGGCAGGTCGCAGAGCGCGGCCTCGGCGCCAAGGTGCACTGCACCGGCGACGGATCCGCCCGCCTCGTGCTCGATGTCGCGGAGCAGCTGCGCGCCGAGGGTTTCGCGACGCCGATCCAGATCGCGCACGGGCAGTTCCTCGCCGACTCCGACATCCCGCGACTCGCCGCGCTCGACGTCGTGGCGGACATCTCGCCCTTCATCTGGTTCCCCGGTGTCATCCCGCAGATGCTCACCGAGGTGCTCGGCGAGCGTGCCGAGCACTCGCAGCCGAACCGAGCTCTCATCGACGCCGGGGCTCTCGTCGCCGGCGGATCCGACTGGCCGGTGAGCGAGTCGCCGAACCCGCTCGAGGGCATCCAGGGACTGGTGACCCGGGCGGATCCCCTGCGCCGCGCGCCAGGAACGCTCTGGCCGGAACAGGCGATCACCGCCGAGGAGGCCCTGCAGGTCTTCACCCGCAACGCCGCCGTCGCGATGGGCCTCGGATCCGAGACCGGATCCCTGGAGGTCGGCAAGTCCGCCGATTTCGTTGTGCTGGACCGTGACGCGATCGCGGGCCCCGCCGACGCCATCATCGACGCGCGCGTGCTCTCGACCTGGTTCGCCGGGCGTGAGGTGTACACGGCCGACTGAGCAGTCGCGCATCCGTCCGCGCCGCCGTGCTCGTTGCCGGCGGCGCGGAGGCGTTCTGCGTGGCCCCGCCACGGGCGTAGAATGGTATACCAATCGCGCACCGTGCCCCGGAACGCGCCCGCCCGCGCACGATCAGGAGACCGGATGGCCATCGAGGAGCGCCCCGACGCCCGCCCGAATCGGTTCTCCGCCGCTCTGCTCCGCCCGTTCTCCTCCCTGCACGGCAATCGCGAGTTCTCGGCCCTGCTGCTCTCGAACATCGCCTTCTTCGGGGGGATGTGGACACTCACGTTCATCCTCGGCTGGATGGTGTTCGCGCAGACCGGATCCGAGATTCTCGTCGCCGCGTTCACCACGGTGCGGCTGCTTCCCCTGCTGCTCGGCCCGCTCTCCGGCGCGATCTCGGACCGGATGGACCGCAGGCGCCTGCTCATGATCGCGTGCGGCGTCGCGATCGTCGCAGCCGTCGGCCTCGCCGCCCTCACCACGGCCGGGCTCGGCTCGTTCGGCGTGCTCACCGCCGGCGGGCTGGCGCTGGGGCTGGCGCACTCCCCCTCCCAGCCCGCGCGGGCCGCGCTGGTCGCGGGTAAGGTGCCGGCGGAACAGCTCAGCAACGCGAACGCGCTGAACGCCCTGGCGATGAACACGACGCTCATGCTCGGGCCTGCGGTCGGCGGGCTGCTGGTGAGCGCGTTCGGCACGGCGACGGCGCTGTGGATCGGCTCCCTCTGGTTCGTGCTCTCGCTGATCGCGCTTCGTGGCGTGACTGGCGGCTACAGGCTGCCCGAGGTGCCGCACGGGTCGATCTGGCGCATGCTGGGCGAGGGTTTCCTCGCGATCGCGCGCCTGCGCGTGGTGCTGGCAGTGCTGCTGATCACGGTCGCCGTGAACTTCCTCATCTGGTCGATCCACCAGGGCTTCATGCCGGTGTTCGCGCAGAGCATGCGGCTGGACGCGGCCGGACTCGGCCTGCTGCTGACCGCATTCGGAGTGGGCGGAATCGTCGGCTCGCTCGTGATCGCCGCCCTCGGCGACTTCCCGCGGAAGGGCGCCGTGTTCGTGTGCGGGATCGCCGGGATGTCAGTGTGCTGGATCCTGTTCGCCCTGGCGCCCACGACGCTCATCGCGACCGGCGCATTCATCCTCGCGGGGCTCGTCTCGTCGGTGTTCGGAGTGCTGCAGAACACGCTCATGCTGTCCGCCACGCCGCCGACGCTGCAGGGGCGGGCCATGGGCCTGCAGGAGCTGGCGATCGGGGCACAGCCCATCGCGGCGCTGGCCATCGGCGCCGCCGCGCAGAGCATCGGGATCGCCGCCACAACGGTGATCAGCGCGAGCCTGCTGATGCTGTTCCTGGCCGTGATGGCGCTCAGCGTGCCCGCGCTGATGCGCTACCACGGCACACCGGGAGCCTGATCGGATCCGGATCCGCGGCATTCGTCAGCGACGCGGTGCCTCGCGTCCGCGCAGGCGCCAGAGCAGCCATGCTGCGCCGACGGGGACGAAGAAGAACCCCAGCACGATCGACGTGTGCCACATCGCAAGCCCCGATGGCAGCAACGGATTCGACGTGCCCGGTCCGGCGGCCGAGCCGCTGCCTTGCCACAGCGCGCCGAGGAGTGAGATCAGCGCGATCAGGACGCAAACGGCGAACGGCAGCAGGATCGCCACCGCCTTCTCCCACCGCCGCCAGAACCTGCTCGATGTGACCAGGGCCACCCCGATGACCCATCCGCCGATCGGGAACAGGAAGCTGCCGATGCCGAGCACGAGTGCGCCGACGATCGCGAACCACTTCGTGTCGACCGTCGCAGGCTTCGCCGACGGAACAGGTGCCGGAGTCACGACGACCACGGGCGCGGGTGGCGCGGACCCGGTCTCCTCCTTCGCGGCCGCGGCGATCCGCACCGGATCCCCGAGCTGCACGATCCGCGACTGCAGTTCCGCAGCATCGAGCCCGTCGAGCTCCTCCTCGATGCCGCTGCGCAGTTCGTTCGCGACACGCCACGGCAGATCCGCGATGGCGGCGTCGAGCCGTCCCAGGTAGTCGTCGCGCAGGCTCTGCGCCTCGGCCTCGGTCATGCTTCCCCCTCTGCGGTCACCCGCGCCGTCGGCGGGGCCTCTGCGATCAGACCGGCCACGCTGCGCGCGAACGGCGTCCACGATGTGCGGAACTGCGCCAGTTGCCGCACTCCGCTGTCGGTGAGCTCGTAGTAGCGGCGCACCGGGCCGGACTCCGACGGGCGCTCGAACGTACGCACCCAGCCGCTCTGGCGCAGCCGCGACAGCAGAGGATAGAGCGTGCCGATGCTCGCGATGAGCCCCTCGGCCGTGAGCCGCTCGGCGAGCTCCCAGCCGTACATCGGGCCGCGCGCGAGCAGGCCGAGCACGCAGTACTCGACAACGCCCTTTCGCATCTGCGCCCCGGCGTCCGGTGTCATGCATCACAAGCTAGCTTGCATGGCAAGAGAGATCAAGACGAAGCCCGGCAGGGCGGTCTTCAGAGCGACCGCGCGGACGCCAGACGCTCGACCGTCGGGGTGAGCTCCGGGAACGCGTGGAGCACGATCTCGACGAGGGCATCGAGCGGGCGGGTGAGCGGATCGGTGGCGGGAAGGCCGAGCTCGAGCTCGATGCTCTCGATGGCTATGCCGATCTCCGCGTCGGTCATGCCTTCGTGGTTCACCGTCACCCCGATGACCTTCGTGTCGGCGAAGGCCTCGATCAGTGCCACTTCGCTGGCCAGGGTGGGCATCGGCACCATCGGGAAGTCCCCCAGCGTGCGGCGTTTGGGAGCATGCTGCACCAGAACGCCCGCCGGACGGCTGCCGCGAAGGATGTGCGCCGACGTCAGATAGGCGGGGTGGCTGAGCGCGCCCTGCCCTTCGACGACGATGACGTCCGGATCCTCCCCTTCGAACGCGGCGACCACCTGGTCTTCGACCTCGCCGGAACAGTACTGGGGAACCAGAGCGTCGAGAGCGATACCGTATTTGCCGCCCTGGATGATCGTCGTCTGCCCGGTGCCGACCATCACGGCGCGGATGCCGCGCTCGTTCAACGCCCGGACCAGCAGAGTCGCGGTGGTGCGTTTGCCGATCGCGCCGTCCGTGCCAAGGACGGCGATCCGCGGGCAGGTGACGTCGAAGATCCGTCCGGAGAAGAGATGCAGATCCTGCATCTCGCGCGGGCGTCGGATGTCCGTGAGGGAAACGCGCGCCAGGAGGGACGCCGCCACGAACTCGGCGTCGTCGTTGAGGAACTCGTGCAAGCCGTTGATGATGTGCATCCCGTGGGCGATGCCGTCCAGGAGCACCACCCGCTGTTCCGTGGAGAGCAGGCCGTCCGCCGGCGCGACTCCGCAGATCAGGTAGTCGGGCGCTGTGCCCGCATGAGCGATCGCCTCAGCAAGACTGGCGAGCACCGGAATGCCATTGGCATGGCCATCCAGCAGCATTCCCGCATCGGCTCCGGCATGGCGGCTGTCGAGGACGCTCAGGATCTCGTACTTCTCGGAGTGGCGGATGAGACCGTTCGCGGTCTTGCCGTCCTGCTCGCCGAACTGGCCTTCGCAGTAGATCACCGCTGTGGAGCCCGGGGGAAGGGCAGGAGTCGGATCGGTCAGGTCCGCGGAACGCGGCTCGGCAGAATCAACAGCGACAAGAGCGTGCATCGGTCTCCTACAGGTCTCGCAGAGGAGGCGACGCAAAGCGGAAGGCCGAAGCCCGTCGGTCGACAAGAAGTCTTCCCTGGTCGTCGGCAGGAATGCCGACTCCTTCGACAGTAGCACCGTTGCCTGTGCACCCGATCGGCGCGGTCGCCTCGCTCACAGGACGAGTGACCAGCGGCCCGACCGGTCCCGTGACCGCGCCCGGTCATAGACTGGATCGGCGAAGCCGGGCCGCGCCCGGCGCGCACGCGTCACGGGAAGGGCGGGGCATGCCGATCACCAGGACCGTGCTCTCCACCGCCGCGCACGATCCCGCTCAGCCGGCCATCGTCGGGCCCGATGGCGCCCTGGACTACGCCGGGCTCGTCGAGGACTCCCGTCGCGTGTTCGCCGTCGTCGACGCCGCACATCGCGCACAGGCTGCTCCCCCGCCACCCGCGCCGGAGACCCGCGGGATCCCGATCACCGCGGTCAGCATCGCCAGCGCCTTCCACGCCGCGCGCATCGTCGCCGGCCTCGCCGGCTATCGCGCGGTGTCCGCCACCATCGACCCGCAGTGGCCGCTCGCGCACCGCGTGCACGTCGTGGTGGCGGCGGGGATCGGGCTCGTCATCGGCGACGACCCCGCGCTCGCACCCGCACTCCGCGCCGCCGGATGGACCGGCACCGTGCTCTCCCTCGCGGAGTTCCGCGCGCGGGAGGCGACGACGGCTTTCGCGGATCCGCCCACGGTGCGCGATGCCGACGAGGCGTTCCTGCTGCTGTTCTCCTCCGGCACCACGAGCGATCCGAAGGCCTTCCTGAAGACGCGACGGCAGTACCGCGAGAACGTCACCGTCTCGAGCGCGCACCTCGAACCACGTCCCGGTGTGCAGACCCTGGCCCCGGGACCGCTGTCGTACAGCCTCACGCTGTACGCGCTCATCGAATGCCTCGCCACCGGCGGCGGCGCACACCTCGCCGATGCCTTCGATGCCGCCCACCTGGCGCAGCGCGTCGCGGCGGAGAGGATCACTCGGATCGTCGCCGTGCCGGCCGTGGTGCAGGTGCTCATCGATGCCGCCCGGCGCGCTCCCGACGCCTTCGCCGGGCTGGACCTCGTCGTCACCGGCGGTGCGAACCTGCCCGCGGCGCTGCGCGGTGGCCTCGCCACGGCACTGCCGCGCGTGCGGCTGATCAGCTACTACGGCGCCGCGGAGATCGGATTCATCGGCGACAGTCGCGGCGGCGACGGCACCCTGCTCGACGTCTACGACGGCATCGGCGCCGAGATCCGCGACGACGAGGGCAGCGTCCTGCCCGACGGCGAGCTCGGCACGCTGTGGATCCGCGCCGCCGCCTGCTCGGACGGCTACCTCGCTGCGACGACCGACGCCGTGCTGCGAGGGCCCGACGGCTGGGCGACCGTGCACGACATGGGCCGCCTGGTGGACGGGCGACTGCAGCTGGCCGGACGAGCCGGCGACATCGTCACGACGGGCGGGCACAAGGTCTCACTGCCCGAGGTGGAGCGCGCGTTCGACGCGATGCCCGGGCTCGGTCCGGTGTGCGCCGTGGCCCTGCCGGATCCGCGACTCGGCAGCGTTGTGGCGCTCGTGGTCGAGGCGGGTTCCCCCGCGCAGATCACCAAGGCCACCCTCCAGGCCTGGGCGCGCGAGCGGCTGGCGCCGCAGTTCGTGCCACGGCGCTGGTACGTCCTCGAGCGGATCCCGCGCACGGCCGGCGGCAAGATCCGGCGCCCGGCGACCACCGCGCTCATCGAGCAGGGCGAAGGGATCCGGCTGTGAGCCCGGCGGCGCGGCGCGTCGTCGTCACCGGGCTCGGCGCGATCACGCCGAGCGGCCTCGACGTCCCCTCCCTCTGGGACGCGGTCGTCGCGGGCCGCAGCGCCATCACCGCCCTCGACGAACCGGACTTCCGAGAACTGGCCGTGCGGATCGGCGGCAGAATCCAGGGCTTCGACGCGACAGGGGTCGTTGATCCGCCGCTGAGCCGCCGCCTCAGCCCCCTGCAGCTCTGGGCGATCGCCGCCGCGGATCAGGCCCTAGCCGACGCCGGCGTCGATCCCGGCGCGCTGCGCGCCGGAGCAGCGCTCCCCTGGGATCCGACCCGCGCCGCCGTCCTCGCCGCGACCGGATCCGGCCCGGTGGACGCGATGCAGGCCGCCACCCGCGCCCTCGACGCCCGTGGTCCCCGCGGCGTGCCGCTGAGCGTCGTCGTGCACGGCGCGCCGGATGCCGCGGCGGCGCTGCTCAGTGAGCGGTACGGCGCCCGCGGCACCGCGCACGGGGTCACGGCGACGTGCGCGTCCAGCGCGATCGCGCTCGGCGACGGGCTGCGTCGCATCCGGCACGGGTACGCCGACGCCGTGCTCGTCGTCGGCATGGAGGACTGCCTGAACCCTGTCAACCTTGCGGCGAACGCGAACCTGCGCGCGCTCGCCAGCGGGTACGAGTCGGATCCGTCCGCGGCCAGCCGTCCGTTCGACCGCGGACGCCGTGGCTTCGTGATGGCCCAGGGCGCCGCGGCTCTGCTGCTCGAGGCCGAGGACGTCGCGCGCGCCCGCGGCGCCGCACCGCTCGCCGTGCTGGCCGGGTTCGGCGAGTCCAGCGACGCGCACCATCCCACGGCCCCGCATCCGCAGGGACTCGGCGCCGCGCAGGCCGTGGCCGCGGCGCTCGCCGACGCCGGGCTGGATCCGCATGCCGCACACGGCATAGACCACGTCAACGCCCACGGCACAGGCACCCCGGCCGGCGACGCGGCCGAGCTCGCGGCGCTCGAGAACGTGTTCGGCGCGCACGCCCGGCAGATCCCGACCACGGCGACGAAGTCGAGCACGGGACACCTGCTCGGCGCGTCCGGAGCCGTCGAGGCCATCCTGGCGATCCAGACGCTGCGCACCGGCCTGATCCCCCCCACGATCAACCTTGACGACCCCGACTTCCCGGAATGGGACATCGTGCGCGGCACGGCCCGAGCGGCCGGACCGATCCGCCGCGTCCTCTCCCCCTCTTTCGGGTTCGGCGGCCACAACGGCGCCATCGTGCTCGAGTCCCCCGACCTCTCCGACCACGCACAGGAGGCACGATGACCGACCGTCTCACCCGCCACGCCGAGCTCGCCGAGCACTATCTGCCGGATGAGCTGCTCGAGCGGTTCCGCGAACGCGCCGCCGTGTACGACCTGGAGAACCGGTTCTTCGACGAGGACCTCGCCGAACTCACCGAGCGCGGGTACCTGCTGCTGTTCGTGCCGGAGGCGCACGACGGCCCCGGCCTGAGCCTCGATGAGGTCTCGCATCTGCAGCAGCGGCTCGCGACCGCGGCTCCCGCGACGGCGCTGGCCGTGAACATGCACCTCATGTGCACCGGCGTCGCGAAAGCCCTCGCCGACCGCGGCGACCACTCGCTCGACGACGTATTCGCCGAGGCGATGGCCGGCGAGATCTTCGCCTTCGGGATCAGCGAGCCCTCGAACGACTGGGTCATGCAGGACTCGAAGACGGCCGCCGTTCCGCAGGCCGACGGCGGCTACCTCCTCAGCGGCGTCAAGATCTTCACGTCTCTCTCCCCCGTCTGGACCCGGCTGATCACGCACGGCCGCGACGACACGGATCCGGAGAACCCGATGCTCGTCTACGGCTTCCTCGAACGCGGCACGGAGGGCATCACCGTGTCGGACCAGTGGGACGTGATGGGGATGCGGGCGTCGCAGAGCCGCGCCACGATCCTGAAGAGCGTGCGCATGGCGCCGGAACGCGTGAACCGCCGCATCGCCGTGGGGCGGGTGCCGGATCTGCTCACGTTCGCGATCACGAGCAACTTCCAGCTGCTCATCGGGTCCGTCTACGCCGGCGTCGCCCGTCGTGCGCTCGACCTGGGCGCAGCAGGTCTGAAGAAGCGACGTTCCGCGAAAGCTGACGCGACCTACGCCGAGGTTCCCGAGTCCCGCACCCGGCTCGCCGATGCGCACCTCGACTATCTCGCCGTGCCGGCGCAGCTCGAGGCGTACTGCCGCGACTTCGACGAACTGCTCGACCACGGCGCACGGTGGCCGCTGCTGCTCGTGAGTGCACGCCTGAACGCCTCGACGGCCGCCCGCCGCGCCGCCGAGGCCGCCCTCATGTGCACCGGCGGATCCGGCTTCGACAACGGCCACGAACTGAGCCGTCTGTACCGCGATGCCACGGCGGGACTGTTCCACCCGCCGAGCGCGGACGCCGCCCGCCCGATGTTCGCCGCGGCGCTGCTGGACGACTGAGCGACTCCCGCCGCCGACGCCCCCTCGCAGCATCGGGGCCCCCTCGCAGGAACGTCACTGCGAGGGTCCTCCTCCGCCGCCGTCGTCGCCGCCTCCTCCGCCGTCGTCGCCACCGCCGCCGGACGGCGCACGCACAGGGCGAGGGCGATGACGACGAGCGAGAGGATCGCGCCCGCGAGGAACGCGAGGTGCGAGCCCGCGGCAGCTGCTGCCGGCGAGGGGAGGTCGGGATCCGCGGATCCGGTCGCGGTCACCCCGGTCGCATAGAGGGCGACGAAGATCGCCGTGCCCGCGGCGCCCGCCACCTGCTGCAGCGTCGCGATCGTCGCGCTGCCGTGCGAGTACAGCTGCGGGGCCAGCGAACCGAGCGATGCGCTGAACGCCGGCGTGAACAGGAAGGCGAGCGACAGCATCAGCACGATGTGCGCCCCCAGCAGCACCACCCAGGAGGAGTGCTCCCCCAGTCCGAACGCGAGGGTCCAGAGCGAGGCCGCGAGACCGATGGATCCCGGGATGACCAGCGGGCGCGGACCGAAGCGGTCGTACAGCCGCCCGACCGTGGGTCCGGCGAGCCCCATCAGCAGGCCGCCGGGGAGCAGGATGGCGCCCACCCAGAGCGGGTCGAGGCCGAGCGTGTAGCGCGCGAACTGCGGCAGCACGATGAAGGCGCCGAACAGCGAAACCATGCCGGCAGTCATCATGGCGACGGCGACGGCGAAGTCCCGCGAGAGGAACGTGCGCAGATCGAGCAGCGCCGAGTCGGTGCGCTGCAGCACGAGCTGACGCCAGACGAAGAGCCCGAGCCCGGCCAGGCCGAGCACGATCGGGATCCAGGGCTGCACCGCCGCCTCGCCGACAGCGGTCGCGCCGATCTGGCTGAGACCGAACACCAGTGCGGAGAACGCCAGGGCGGCGAGGACCACCGACAGCGCATCGAGCGGAACGGCACGCGTCTCCGAGACGTTCGGGATGCGGCGGATCCCGATGGCGAGCATCGTGAGTGCGATGGGGAGCATCACCCAGAAGAGCCCCTGCCACGGCAGCACCTGGATCAGGGCGCCCGAGACGATGGGGCCGACGGCGGGCGCCACGGACATGACGATCGAGACGCGCCCCATGATCCTGCCGCGCTCCTCAGCGGGCACGACCGTCATCACGGTCGTCATCATGAGGGGCATCATGACCGCGGTGCCCATGGCCTGCACGACACGGCCCACCACGAGCATCTCGAAGACCGGGGACAGTGCGGCGATGACCGTGCCGGCGACGAAGCTCGACATCGCGACGGTGAAGACCGTGCGGGTGCGCAACCGCTGCATGAGCCAGCCGGTGGTGGGGATGACGACCGCCACGGTGAGCGCGAAGGCCGTGGTCAGCCACTGCCCGCGGGTCGCATCGATGTGCAGGGACTCCTGGATCCGCGGCAGCGCCACGGCCATCATCGTCTCGTTCAGGAACACGACGAAGACCGCGGCGAGCAGCAGCCTCAGCGCGGTGCGGTTGCGCGCGGCGACTCCGGCGTCCGATTCCGGCGAGGCGTCGATCTCGGCCGGGGCGATGGTGGCGGTCATGTCCTTCTCCTTCTCGCGATGTGCCCGAATCCGGGTTACTGCAAAAAATAAAGCACACTGCAAATATTGAAGTCAAGTGATAATCTCATTCTCATGACGAACCAGCACTACGGTCAGTTCTGCGGCCTCGCCCGCGCGGCGGAGATCGTCGGGCAGCGCTGGACGCTGCTGATCCTGCGCGATCTCAGCGTGGGACCGCGGCGCTATTCGGAACTCGTCGCGGGGCTCCCCGGCATCCCCACGAACACGTTGGCGACGCGGTTGAAGGAGCTCGAGGACGAGGGCATCGTCGCGCGGACCGCTCCCAGCGGCACCGAGCGCTCCGTCGTCTACCGCCTCACCGCGCGCGGGGAGGAGCTCGGGCCGGCACTGGACGCCCTCTCCCGTTGGGGCGCCGGCGGCATGCGGGAGCCTCGCGACGGGGAGATCGTCACGACCTCCTCGATCACCGCCGCACTCCGGGTGGCGACGGGCGACGGCATCGTGCCCGCCGACTGGGACACGACCTACAATGTCCGGGTCGGCGAGGTCGAGGTGCACCTCGTGATGCGGGACGGCACCGTCGTCGCCGACCCCGGGCTGGTAGAGGATCCGGATCTGGAGATCACTGCGGGTCCCGGGATCCGAGACCTTCTCGCAGGCACGCTCAGTCCGCAGGACGCACTCGCGACCGGAGCGGTGCAGATCGACGGCGACCCCGCGCTGTTCGAGCGCTTCGCCAACGCGCTGCACGTGCCGTACAGCCCGTCCCTGGCAATCTGAGCGCATCCACCCCGCACGCATCCGCGCCCCCGCGCAGCACCCACGCCCCCTCGCAGGGACGTCGATCCGTGGGGGCGCCGATGCTCATCGGGGGCACCGACGATCCAGTGTTACTCGGCGTCCTCGAGCACGAACCGTGCGCCGCGCTCCCCGATGACGGCAGCGGGGGCGTTGGTGTTGCCCGTGGTGATGGTGGGCATCACCGAGGCGTCGATCACCCGGAGCCCCGCGATCCCGTTCACGCGCAGGCGCGGATCCACGACCGCGTCCGGATCCGACCCCATCCGGCAGGTGCCGACCTGGTGGTGATAGGTGATCGCGGTGCGGCGCACCCAGTCCTCGACGTCGGCATCCGAGACCTCCGGCCCCGGATAGGCCTCGATCGCGCCCCACTCCCCGGCAAGCGCCGGGCGGGCGCCGATCCGGCGCGCCTGGCGCACGGACGCGGCGAGCGCGGCCACGTCGCGGTCGTCTTCCAGGGCCGCGAGGTCGATGAGGAGCGGATCCTCGGTGCCGGGTCCGGAGAGGCGCAGTGCGCCGCGGCTGTGCGGCGTCACGAGCCCTGCCAGAAGCGAGAAGCCGTCGCCGGGACCGTGCGCGCCGGGGCGCGGCTCGAGCTCGCCCCACATCGGCACGGAGAAGTGGATGGGCTGGGTGTCGGGTTCTGCGAGCTCCTCGCGCGAGCGCCAGAACAGGTGCGTCTGCGTCACCGAGACTCCCGGCTCGGGGGGTCCCACCGGCCGCGCGGTCGTGAAGATCACCGGGGACAGCAGGTGGTCGTGCAGGTTCGCGCCGACCGCCGGGACGTCGCGGAGCACCTCGATGCCGAGCGCCTCGAGGTCCGCGCGCGGACCGATGCCGCTGCGCAGCAGGATCGCGGGACTGCCCAGCGCACCGGCGGCGAGGATGACCTCCTCGGCACGAAGGTCGGATCCGTCGCTCAGCCGCACACCCACGGCCACGCCGTCCTCGACGATCACGGTCGCGACCTCGGCGTCGGTGACGACGCGCAGGTTGGGGGCGTCCTCGGCCGGGCGCACGTACGCCATCCACGTGTTGACGCGCCGACCGTCCCGCATCGTGACCTGCTCCTGCGAGACGCCGTCGAGGGTGCCCCTGTTGTAGTCGAGGTTGCGCTCCAGCCCCTCCTGCACGGCGGCGTCGATGATCGACTGCTGGATCGGCACGAGCGGGTAGTCGTCCGTCACGGGAAGCAGGTCGTTCTCGATCGCCTCGTAGACGGGCAGCACGTCCGCCCAGCTCCAGCCGGTCGCCCCGGCACGCTCCCAGCCGTCGAAGTCGGCGGCCGCGCAGCGCACCCAGATCATGGCGTTCAGGGCGTGGGATCCGCCGGTGACCTTGCCCCGCGGCAGGTGCAGCCGTCGCCCGGCCGCGTGCTCCTGAGGGACGGTGGAGTAGTCCCAGTCCTCGGCGGCGTGCCAGAGCTCGCCGGCGCGCGACGGGTCGTGGATCGCGGGGTTGGTGTCGTAGCCGCCGGCCTCGATGAGCGTCACGTCGTACCCGGCGTCCACAAGACGCCGGGTGACGATGCTGCCCGAGGTGCCGGCTCCGACGACGATCGCGGAGCGGGCCATGGCCTAGGCCTTCCGGCCGGGGCCGGAGACGACCTGCGGAACGGCCACCGACTTGAGCCCGGCGACACCGAACTCGAGGCCGTAGCCGGAGCTCTTCACCCCGCCGAACGGCACCATCGGGTGCAGCCCGCCGTGCGAGTTGATCCACACCGTGCCGGACTGCATCCGGGTCGCGGCTTCGCGGGCCGCCTCAGGGTCGCTCGACCACACCGAGGCGCCGAGGCCCACATCGACCGCGTTGGCGAGCGCGAACGCCTCGTCGACGTCGGAGTAGCGGATGATCGGCAGCGCCGGCCCGAACTGCTCCTCCTGCACGAGCGCCGCGTCGTTGTCGATGTCGGCCACGATCGTCGGCCGGTAGAACAGCTCCCCGAGCTCGGGGGCCGCCTCGCCGCCCGTCACGATGCGGGCGCCGCGCGCCTTGGCGTCCTCGACGAGACGCGAGACGATGTCGAACTGCTGCTTGTTCTGCAGCGGGCCGAGCACGTTGTTCTCGTCCAGCCCGTTGCCGATCGGCACGGACGCGGCGATACCGGCGAGCGCGTCGACCACCTGGTCGTACAGCGAATCGTGCACGTAGAGGCGCTTCATCGCCGCGCAGGTCTGGCCGGTGTTGATGAACGCGCCCCAGAACAGGTCCTGGGCGATCGCGGCCGGATCCGTGCCGGGCAGCACGATGCCGGCGTCGTTGCCGCCGAGCTCGAGCGTGAGGCGGGCGAGATTGCCGGCGGAGCTCTCGATGATCTTCCGGCCGGTGGCCGTGGATCCGGTGAACATGATCTTGTCGATGTCGGGGTGCGACGCGATCCCCGCGCCGACCTCGCGGTCGCCGGAGATGCCGATCAGCACGTCGGCCGGCAGCACCTCGTTCATGACCGACAGCAGAGCCAGCACGCTCAGCGGCGTGTACTCGCTGGGCTTGGCGACCACGGTGTTCCCCATCCGCAGCGACGGGCCGATCTGCCAGATGGTGATCATCAACGGCCAGTTCCACGGCCCGATCGCACCCACGACGCCGGCGGGCTTGTAGACCAGCTCGGCGTGCAGATTCTCGTCGTCGACGAGCACTTCGGGCTCCAGCACCGTCGTCGCGTTGGTGCGCAGCCACGCCGTGCACGCCCCCACTTCGAACCGGGCGTTCGGGCCGTTCAGCGGCTTGCCCTGCTCACGGGAGAGCAGCTGCGCGAGCGCCTCCGCGTTCGCGTCGAGCGCATCCGCCGCCGCGAGCAGCAGCTCGCTCCGCTTCGCGTGACCGAGCGCCTCCCACGCAGGCTGCGCGGCCTTGGCACGCGCGATGGCGTCGTCCAGGTCGGCGACGGTCTGCACGGGAGCGCGGCCGATGATCTCACGCGTGGCGGCATCGGGGATGTCGCGGCCGGCCCCCTCGGGCGCCTGAATGCGGTCGAGCAGCGCGGACACAGCGGACGTGTCGGTCATCGGTCTCTCCTTCGAGTGTGCGGACGACGGTCGATGTTCCCATTGTCGACGGGGTGGCTCGCCGCGACTTGTCATGCAGTGCACGGCGCTCGTCCAGCCGCGAAGGATCCGCCCCGGTCAGCGTCGGGCCGCGGCCTCCGCGCGGACGACGCGCTCGGCGTCCCATGGGCCATGGTCGGCCCCCGCGGTGCGCAGGAACACGATGATCCAGCTGAAGATCAGCACGGCGGCGACGAGCTCGACCGCGGTGAGGTTGTAGTAGCCGGTCGCGAAGAACACTCCGAGCAGCGCGATCACCAGCACGAACACCCAGCCCAGCACCACGAACACTCGCGAGATCCGTCGCAGCAGCCAGGGAAGCGCGATCACGACCGCGGCGAAGCAGACCGCCATGCCCGTCGCGACCGTGTTGTGCAGGAGGAAGAAGCGATCCACAGGGAAGATCCCCACACAGGCGAGGAAGAGCCCGATCAGGATCAGGGCGACCCGCACGATCGTGCGCCCGCGCTCATCCCTCGGCTCCGGCACGGGCAGCGCCGCCGTGGCATAGCGGGCGATCGTGGTGACCATCACGCCCGCCACGATGAGGGTGCTGTTGAACGCGGGCGAGGAGGCGTTGCTCGACATGCCCAGAGCGGAGAGGTTGTCACGCCACCAGTGCGGATCCGTCGCCTCGAGCATGGCGGTGAGAGCGCCGATCACAAGGAAGATCGCGAGGATCAGCGAGATCGAGGTGGGGCTGAGCGCAGCCGCGCTGAGGTAGCAGACATAGGCGGTGAGGGCGAGCGCGACCGCGACGAGAATGGCACCGGGGAAGGGGAAGACCGGGGCGTCGCGGAAGCTCGCCTCGAGCAGCGCGGCGAGTCCGAACAACGCGAGCAGCGCGACCGCACCATGTGCGAGGGATATCGCGACGAGATCGTACCAGCGCAGCTTCTGCCCGGGGATCGCGAAGCCGTCGTTCGCGGCGCTCGGATCCTGCTTCTCGGGCGCTTCGACCGCTTCCATGCGCAGCCCGATGCGGCCGGCGGTGAAGCTCAGTACAGCCACGGCAGCGCCGCCGATCGCAGCGACCGCGCCGACGGACCAGGGGCCGGTGATCGACAGGGTGCGGTTCCAGAAGATCGCGAACGCCACGAGGAACCCCAGCACGAAGGCGATCGCCCCTGTCAGCAGCGCGTCGGTCTCGCGCATCTGGCGCAGCGTCGCCAAAGCGCGCGCGTCGCGTATCCAGGTGATCAGTCGGTCCCACTCGGCTCGCATCGCGCCGCCCTCCCTTGTCACGTCCACCCTATGGCCGAGCTGCCCCGTGCTCGCGGCCCGACGGACCCGTGCTCGCGGTCGGTCGCAGGCAGGCGCTCGCGAGCCGGTGGCGCGAAACCCGCCACTACCCTGGGAGCATGACCCAGACCTTCCACGCCCGCGCCGCCCTGCTCGACATGGACGGCACACTCGTCGACTCGACGGCGGTCGTGGAGCGGCTGTGGCTGGCCTGGGCGGAGCCGCACGGACTCGACCCCGACTTCGTGCTCAGCGTGGTGCACGGACGCCAGGGGCACCAGAGCATGGCGATCATGCTGCCGGACCGTCCGCACGAGGCGAACCTCGCCGAGAACCAGGAGATGCTCGAGCGCGAGAGCGGCGACGTGGACGGAGTCATCGAGGTGCCGGGCGCCGCCGCATTCCTGAACGCCCTCGCACCCTTCCCGCACGCGATCGTCACCTCGGCCGACGACCGGCTCATGCGCGCCCGCATGGGTGCCGCCGAGCTCGACGTGCCGGCTGGCCTGGTCACCGCCGAGCACGTGAGTGCGTCGAAGCCGGATCCGGAGGGCTTCCTGCTCGGCGCGGCCCGGCTCGGGGTGGATCCCGCGGACTGCATCGTCTTCGAGGATTCCGAGGCCGGAATCCAGGCCGCTCAGGCGGCGGGGATGCGCGTGATCGGCGTCGGCGCGGGATCCGCGGTGCACGCCCCGGACGCGGTCGTCGCCGACCTGACGCACGTGACGGTGTCCGCGGACGGCGACGGGTTCGTGCTCACGGTGGATTGAGACGATGAAACGCACCCGCATCGTGCTCCAGGCCGACTGGTATCAGTTGGTCTGGGGCGGGCTGACCGGCTTCGCCCCCGGATCCGGATCCGTGCGGGCTGCTGTTCTCGATCGGATCCGAACTTCTGCCCATGGAAGCCGGCAGGTACGTCGGGCTCACGACCGGCGTGTATTCAGGCCCTGTCATCGTCGACGTCGAGGTGCTGGTGGCACCGCCATCTGACGAGATCGATGACGCGGCCAGTGACGCCGATGAACCCGTGGGAACGTTGCACAGAGGTCGTCGCCGGGCGCGTCCCCGGCACGACGGTCGCGCTGCGCAGCATGATGGAGCCGGCCACCGCGAACACCGTCGACCTGGTCGCTCGCGACTCCCCGTCGGTCGGCATTCGCATCCGCGCCCGAGGCCTCTCGACTGCCTACGATCAGGCTGTCTCCGAGCCGACCGAGCACTACCTCGTGCAGCTGTGGCCGTCGTGGGTCGAGCTGGAGACGCCGCCTCCCGCGCTGAGTCGGGCGGTCGCGTCGGAGGCGCCGATCCTGGTCCGCCCCGGCGGGATCCACGTCGTCGACTCGGACCGAAACGTGCCCGCCCGCACGAGTGCCAACGGAGGCGACGGCGTCGAGACGGCGATCTCGATCGGCGCGTCGCCCGCGGATCCGGGCATCGCCGCCGCCGGCCTCTCCGACGCCGAGCTCCAGGCGGCGCGCGAAGCGAACTTGCGCGCCGTGGGCCGTCCATCCTCGCCCGACTGACGTGGGAAGGGATTCAGCGGGGCGCGACCGCAACAGCCGCACGGGCGTCGGCCGGGTGCCCGGGTGCGGCCCGGAGGGGTGAGAAACCACTTTCAGCATGAGACATCACGACAGTCGTGAAGTCTCATGCTGGATCTGGTTTCTCACGACGCGATCGCAGGATCCCGATCACCGGATCCGGCCGCGGGCGACCGCAGCGAGCCCCGGCGCGCCGCGGCTAACCCAGCACCGCGGCCGCAGCGGCGCGCGCCTCGACGGCGGTCGCGGATCCGCGC
>NZ_JBFRGY010000011.1:0-327975 GCF_052115565.1 Microbacterium sp. 2MCAF23
GTTGTCCACCTGCCCCTTCAGCTTCTCCAGCTGACCCTGAATGTCATCACGAGCCTGCGACAGCGACGACGCCACCTGCTCCATCTCCGCATAAGACGCACCGAAATCGGCCATCATCCACCTCCGGTAATCGATTGGACCGGACCACCCCGGCCCGACACAAGCAACGCTAACAACCCCGCCACAACCCCGTCGATGGGGAGGATTCCCCATCCCTTGCGCGGTGCCCGATCCGGCCGGATCACTCCGCGTCGACCGGATCCGCCTCTGCGACGTCGAGCAGCACGAGGTCCGCCTTGGCGACCAGGCGCGAGGCGATGACGTGCTCGACGAGGCGCGCGCGCCGATTGGTGGCCGACCCGCCCGCCCCGCCCCGCATGCCCGGCACGCCGATGCGGTCGAACTTGTCGCAGACGTTGTCGAGCTTGCGGTTGAACCGCGTCACCGTCCACCCCAGCCGCGCGGCGGCGTCTGCGCTGGACGGGATGGCGCTCATGCCGGTGCCGTCGCGGCGCAGCAGCGGCTCGGCGAGGGCGAGCAGCAGCTGCTTCTGGCTGAGCGTGAGCGGCACCTCGCCGATCGTGGAGTCCCCCTCGACGTCGCGCTCGCGCCGGGTCTCGCGGAAGGTCGGCTCAGAGGAGTGGATCGTGAACTCGTAGGTCGTCGGACCCGCGGAGAACACGACGCTCGTGGTCGCGAACACCAGCGGCAGGCGCGCACCGGGCGCGAGCCAGGCCTGCACGCCGCCGGTCGCATCCGTCACCGTCGCCTGCAGCCGCGCTCCGATGTTCGCCAGCCACCAGAGGCCGCCGGATTCGGCGATCTCGAGGAAGTGCCGGTGCAGGAACAGGTTGTCGTCGATGGACAGGTCGCCCTCGCGCCCCACCACGAAGCGCCCGCCGGGGTGGATGGGAAAGTACTCCCCGGCGAACTCGACCGTCACGCGTGCCCGGGACGGATCCTGCGTTGTCTCCGGATCCAGAGTCATGGCGTGCATCCTCTCACCGTGGACGATCCCGAGCCGTTCTCGCGCCGCAGCACGACGTCGATGCAGGTCTTCCCTCCGGCCTGCGCCGGGATGGTGATCTCGGGCTTGTCGACCTTCTTCATCTCGCCGTCCCCGGCGAGCGTGACCACCGTCACAAGGAAGGAGTCGCCCTGCTTCGGGCTCGGGTTGGTCCACGTGAACCGCACCGCACCGGCGCCGTCGGGTGTGCCGACGACGTCCTTCGGGGACGCCGTCATGTCGCCGAGCGGATCGACGGGGTCGACCGCCGTGGACGGGCTGGGCTTCGGCTGTACACGGTTCGCGTTGAGCAGGTTCACGGTCACGACGGATCCGCCGATGAGGACGACCACGGCGACCGCGGCGACGAGGCCCCACAGCAGGCCCTTGCGGGATCCACGGCCGGAGGGAGTCTCCTCCGCTCGCGGCGTGCCCGTGCCGGAGGCCCCCGGGACGAGCGCCGGACCGGCGTCGCCGCCGACCGGGGCGCTGACGACGGGGGCGCCGGCCACCGGGCTGACCGTGCGCGGGGCACGCAGCATGGTCGGGGCGTCGTCCTGGTCCGCGACCGGGCCGGAGCCCGCCGGCGCGGCCGGAGCGGACGCCGGCGCGGCGGTCGCGTCCTGGGGCACCCGGATCACGGTCTGATCGGTGGCGGACGGATCCGTCGTCGGCGCCGGGGCGGCCTCGAAGCGCGGGCCCGGGGCCGGGGCGCCGACGGGCGGCAGCATCGGGCTGGTCGTCGCCGACGGCCGGGTGGCGGTGTGGCTGGGGTCGATGCTGACGACCTCGCGCACCCGGGTCAGGCCGTCGTCGTCATCGTCATGGTCGGGCTCGGTCTGATGGTCGTCGACGATGTCGATCGGGGTGACCGAGTGGCTCAGCTCGATCTGGACCTTCTGCAGCGCGCGGGCGAACGCCACCGCGCTGGCGAAGCGGTCCTCGGGGTTCTTCGCCATCCCCCGCTCGAGCAGCCGGCCGAGGCTCTCCGGCACGTCGGCACGCCCGAGCGGCGGCAGCGGCTCGGTCTCGATCCGCGCGATGAGATCGGCGCCGCTGTTGCGCTGGCCGGGCTTCTCGAACGGGCTGCGGCCGGTGAGCAGCGTGTAGAGCGTCGCGGCGAGCGCGTACACGTCCGAGCGCACGCCGCCCTGCGGCGGGTCGCCGAACGACTCCGGCGGCGACCAAGGGATCGACATGCCGGCGGCTTCGCTCACCGCGCCCGTGGTCGAGGCGATGCCGAAGTCGGTCAGCGCGGGCCGGTTGTACGCCGTCACCAGGATGTTCGCGGGTTTGATATCGCGGTGCAGCACTCCGGCACGGTGCGCCGTCTCCACGGCGCCGGCGACCTGCACGCCGACCCGGAGCGCCTCGGCGACGCTGAACGGCTCCTTGCGGGCGCGCTGCTGCAGGTTCGGCCGGGGGCAGTACTCCATGACCAGGTAGGGTCGCCCGTCGGCGGCGACACCGGTCTGGTAGATCGTGACGATGGCGGGATGCGTGGACAGCATCGCCATGACGTTGGCCTCGTCGGCGAATTCCTGCGCCGCACCCGATGCCAGCCGGTCGGCCAGCAGGACCTTGACCGCGACGCGGCGGCGCGGCTGCTGCTGCTCGTACAGGAAGACATCGGCGAAGCCGCCGGTGCCGAGCGGCTCGACGTAGTCGAATCCGTCCAGCAGCGGCGGCGGGGACGGTGGCCGGCTCACGGGAGCTCCTCGAAGGCGACGGTGACGCCGTCGCCGAGATCGATCACGTCACCGGTGACCACGATGGTCTGCTCGCCCGGGTGCAGGCGCATCGGATCGTTCCCCGGGCGCAGCAGGGTGGATCCGTTCGTGGTGTGCAGGTCGAGCACGACGACCGCATCGGGTTCCGGCCGGATCTCGAGGTGGCTGCGCGAGATGTCCTGCTGCGGGCTGTCGACGGCGACGAGGTGCGGCAGAGTGGCGCCGCTGGAGCGCGTCGCCCGGGGGCGGCGGCCGATCACGACGGTGCGATCGAGGGCGACGACCTGCCCCGTGGACAGCCGGATCCACGGGCCGGTGGTCGGCGCCGGCGCTGCTGTGGTGGCTCCCGGTTCCTCCGCGGTGCCGGGCACGACGGAGACCGGCACCGCGGCGATCGGCGCGGCCGAGATCGGTGCGGCGAGGTCTGCCGCGGTCGAGGCGGGCTCGGCCGGCTCCGGCAGGTCGGAGGCGAGGCCGCCGCGCATCGCACGGGCCTGGGCGAGCGAGATCGTGGCGCCGTCGTGGTCGCCGTCGTCCTCGGACTGCGCGATCAGGGCCGGCGCCGGTGCGGGCGCCGGCGAGAAGTCGAGCGTGTGCCCGCCCAGCGGGGCGGCGATGGTGTCGGCCGGCGGAAGCATGGTCTCGACCGGCGCGGGCACGCTGAGCACGGTGTCGCCGAGATCGTCGAGGTCGGCGGAGGACGGTGCGGGATCCTGGGTGGTGGTCCCTTCGACAGGCTCAGGGATCGGAGCAGGCTCAGAGAGCGGCGTTTCGTCTCGGTCGCCTTCGGCGTCCTCGCTCAACGACCCCGGACGAGAGCCGCCTTCGGCGTCGTCGGTCGACGATCCCGGGACGGAGTCGCCTTCGGCTTCGTCGGTCGACGACCCCGGGACGGCGTCGGATTCGGCTTCGTCGGTCGACGACCCCGGACGAGAGTCGCCTTCGGCGTCGTCGGTCGACGATCCCGGGATGGCGTCGGATTCGGCGTCGTCGGTCGACGACCCCGGGACGGAGCCGGATCCGGCGTTCTCGGTCGACGATCCAGGGACGGCGTCGGATTCGGCGTCGTCGCTCGACGACCCCGGCAGAGCCACGGAGCCGACGAGGATGCTCGCGGCGCGGACCACGCCGGCGACGATCGGCAGCAGCGGCTCCTCGCCGCCCTCCTCGACCGTGATCTCGACGCCAGTCATCGCGGGCACGAACCGCTCGCTCCAGGTGGTGACCTCGGCGCCCGTGATCTCGCGTTCGGCACCGGCGCCGACCACCCGCGCCCGCACACGCCCGCGCACGGCGACGCGTGCGCTCTCGCCCTCCCGCACGACGGCGACGAACGGCGGGATGGCGGAGAAGGATCCGCCGCCGGCCGCGGTGAGCGCGTCGACCACATCGGAGAACGCGACCTCGGGCCTCGCGACCCGCTCCCACAACCGCTCCACGAGAGCGGCGTCGGAGTCCGGCGGCAGCGCCACCACGGCCTCCGGGCCGATCAGAGCGAACCAGGACCCCGCGCGGTAGACGGTGTTCATCAGCGCATCCCTCCCATGGCCTCGGCACGCGGTCGCGTGTCGGAGTCGATGTCCTCGTCGTCGATGCCGGTCGTGCCGTCGCTGCCCGGACGGGTGCTGACGTGGATCGCGTCCACGACGACAGCCGTCACGTTGTCGCGTCCGCCGTGCTCGAGCGCGCGCTCGATCAGGCGATCCGCGGCGGTCTGCGGGTCTTCGTGCACGGTGAGCAGGGAGCGGATCTCGTCGTCGCCCACCTCGCTGCTCAGACCGTCGGAACAGACCAGGATCCGGTCGCCGACACGGGCGGGGATCATCCAGTAATCCGCCTCCCCGGCGCTGCCGGCCCCGATCGCACGGGTGATGATGTTGCGGCGCCGGTCACGCTGCGCATCCGCCGCGAGCAGCTCGCCGGAGTCGATGAGCTCCTGCACCACGGAGTGGTCGACCGAGATCTGCTCCAGCACCCCGCCGGAGAGCCGGTAGGTGCGCGAGTCCCCGATGTTCATCGCGAGCCAGTAGCCGACCCCGTCGACCGCCGCGATCACGACGCCGCTGAGAGTGGTGCCCGCCTTCGAGACCCCGCCGTTCGCGAGCGTCACCCCGGCGATCGCGTCGACCGCCGCGCGCACGCGGGCCAGCGTGAAGCTGATGTCGTCGATGGTGAGCGCCGCACGGCCGTGCAGGGCGGCGAAGCCCTCGATCACGGTGGCGCTGGCGACGTCTCCGGCCTGGTGCCCGCCCATCCCGTCCGCGACGAGGAACAGCGGCGCCTGCGCGAGGTGCGCGTCCTCGTTGAGCGCACGGCGCAGCCCGGTGTGCGTGGACTCTCCTGCGCGGGCCACGATCGGCCCGATCACGCGTAGCCTCCCACGGTCACGATCCTGTCGCCGATCTCGATGGCATCGCCGAGACGGATCCGCACCCGCTCGCCGGGCGGGCACGCGATCCGCACACCGTCGCGCACGATCGTCATGCCGTTGGTCGAGTGCCGGTCCATGACCCAGCCGCCCGCCGCCTCGGCGGCCGCCTCGAAGTGGGTCTTGGACAGCGAGAGCGTCTCGTCGCGCACGACCACGACGATGGCGCCGGCTTCGGGCGCGGGATTGCGGCCGAACAGCGTGCGCCCGGAGACCGTGGCGCGGGCGCCGTCGTCCCAGACGAACTGCAGGCGATGACCGGGGATCGAGATCCGCGTCTCCTCCAGGTCCTCATCGTCCTCGGCCGGCTGCGCGACCGGAGGCAGCGCCATCGCCGCCTCCACGGATGCCGGAGCGGCCGCCGGCACCGGGGGCCGCGCGGGCGCCACGGTCTCCGGTCCGGAGACGGGAGCCGGCGCCGGCGCGGGCACGGACGGGCTGACGCCCGGCACCATCGTGATCATGGCGCCCTCGTGCGCGGCGGCGGCTGCCGCCTGGGCAGCGGGAGAGAGCACGGTGACGTCGTGCGGGTCGACCTCGGCCGCGGCGGGCGACCCGGGCGCGGCCGTTCCCGCGAGCGCAGGCTCGGATCCGCCCGCGGGGGCCGATGCAACAGGAGCCGGCGCACCGGGCAGCGTGAAGCCGGTGTGCCCGTCCTGCGGGCCCACCGGTGCCGCCGACGGGAACAGGGATCCGGAATCCGATGCCGGGAACAGCGCGCCCTGCTGCGGCGACGCGAAGGACGCGGGCGCAGCCGCCGCCGGTGCCGTGGCGCCCGGCACGAACAGGCCGGCCGGTGCGGCGGGAAGGAGGGGTGCACCGCCCGGGGCGGGAGCCGAACCGGCAGGGGCGGGGGTCGCCGTGCGCACATCGCGCATGAGGGCGCCGGCCGCGCTGTCGTGCCAGCCCTGGAACCGGCCGGAACCGTCGAACAGCGGCGTGAAGTAGCCGACGATGATGGTCGCGCTCAACCCGAACACGACGTTGCGCAGCAGGGCTCGCCCGAAGCCGAGCGGCGCCTCGCTGCCGTCGCGCACGAGCTTCAGCTTCATGATCCGCATCCCGACGGATCCTCCGGATCCCTGCAGGAAGCTGTAGATGAGGAGCCACACGAGCAGCACACCCGCGGTGATGCCGAGCCCCGTTGCGACCGCGGCGAACAGCGCGGACAGGCCGTCCGCCCTGGAACCCGCCACGACGTAGGTCACCACGGTCCCGACGATCCAGAGCACTCCGGCGATCGCGGCATCGATGACGTAGGCGATCGCGCGCCGCGCGATCGGGGCGACAGGCGCGGCGGCGGAGCCTGTCCCGGTCGGGGCGTTCGTCATGGGGTCTCGCTCTCGGATCCGGGGCGTGCGGCTCGGGTACCGCCCGCCTTGGCTGCAGTGCTCTCGATCGTGCCAGTTCCGCCCGTAGCGGCGCCAGAGCCGCTGCCCGGACGACGGATGCGCTCCGCCGCTGCATCGCGCAGGCCCTGGACCCCGGTGGACAGCCGCGAGCCGCCAAGCAGGGAGCGCAGGCTGAGGCGCGCGAGCATCCGTCGCCGCCAGCTGGCCTGGCTGCCCAGGCCAGCGACGATCCCGTCGACTTCGGTCCAGAACGCCTCCACGTCCTGCGCAGTCGGCTCGGTGGGACCGAACACCTGCGCGTCCGCATGGTCGGCGAGGGCGGTGACGGCGGGAACGGTGAGCGCGGTCGCCACGGTCTGCGCCTCCTCGGCCCTGGTGCCGCCGACGGGGATCCGGGCGCCGTAGTCCACGGCGCGGTCCGTGAGCTCATCCCAGCCGCCGCTGATGCGGTCCGCGGCGAGCGCCGCCGCACGACGCTTGCGTCGCCGGGCCGCCTTCCACGCACCGATCACGATGAAGGGGGCGGCGAGGATCGCGAGCACGAGCAGCACACCGCCTGCGATCCCGAGGATCATGCCGAGGATGCTCAGCAGGTTGTCCGGCCCGTCCTGGTTGCCGCGCTGGTCCGGCACGCTCGGCGGCAGATCCACCGGCTCCTGCGGCGGAGGCGGCGGCTGCAGCACCTGCGGCTTGGGCACGACCTTCGGCTTGGTGATCTGGTCCTGCGGGACCTTGTCCTTCGGCGGGGTCGGATCGAAGGCCACCCAGCCGGCCTTCTCGAAGTTCACCTCGACCCAGGCGTGCAGGTTGTCGCCGTTGGCCGAGAACGTGCCCTTCTGACCCTTGTCGGGGTAGAAGCCCATCACGACGCGGACCGGGATCCCCAGCGAGCGCGCCGCGAGCGCCATCGCGACCGCATACTGCTCGTCGTCGCCGATCATCTGCTCTTCGCCGATCAGCGTGGAGATGCGCTCCTCGGTGTGGCCGGCGCGGCTCAGCGCCTCGCCCTCCAGGCCGTGGCTGAAGAACCCCTCCTCGGAGAACTTCTTCACCAGCGCCCGCACCTGCGCGATCGGGGTCTTCGCGTCGGCGACGGCGTCCGAGGCGAGCGCGGCGAGCTTCTCCGGGGCCTCCGCCTGCTTCGGCATGGCGACCGCGCCGAAGTCGAGGTCCTCGAGCTCCTTGTCGGTCCAGGTCTTCGGGATCGTGGTGTCGACGGTGTAGGCGTCGCCCTTCTGCACCTTCGGGATCGCGACGGCCGTTCCCGTGGACTCGTTGTAGTAGGTGCCGCGGCGCAGCGCGTCGGCGTCGGATCCGCCGAAGGTGATCTTGCTCACCCGGCCGGCATCGGGCAGCCAGACGCCCTTGTACTGGTCCATCGTGAAGTTCAGCGTCGCCGGGGATCCGGTCGCGTCGGCCGACATGTTGTCGCGGATCGGGCTGAAGGCGCCGGACGATCCGATGCCCTTGTCCGACACGTCGTACACGACGCCGTTGTACGCGTCCATCGTGCCGACGCGGATCCTGGCCCCCGCGGGCAGTCCCTTGACGGTGAACAGGGTGTCCTTGCGGTGGTCCTTCACATACCCGCGGTACGACTGCAGCGGGCTCGCGTACTGGTGCACGTCGAACGGCGGCAGCACCACGTCGCGGAACACGTGACGAGGCTCGGCGAGCGTGGTCGCGGCGGCCATGCCGGTGCCGGCGAGGCCGGCCACGACGAGCACCGCGGCGCCGGCGAGGAGGCGACGACGGCGCAGCGCGGAGGAGTGCGACCCGTCGGCGGCGACCGACACGACCGCGTCGGCGGACTCCCCGAGACCCCGCAGCGCCAGCCAGGCGACGGCGACGAGGGCGAACACGACGCCCTGCGCGAGGGGAGCCGCCGGATCCGGCACGCCCATCGCGATCACGAGCATGAGGTGCACGGCCGCAGGGATGAGCGCCCACGCGACGCGACGCAGGCGCAGCGCCAGCGCGGCCGCCACCACGCTGAACACGAGGGCGGACAGGAACGGCACCAGCGCGTAGCCGTCGCCGACCGCGACGGGGGCCACCGTGGTGAGCATGGCCTTCCAGCTCGTGACGGCTCCGGCCGACAGCGCGCCAAGGGTCTCCCCGGTGGGCACGAACCCGAGCAGCGTCGTCTGCGGCAGCGCGAGCGCACCGCCGAACAGGAAGTACGCGACCAGCGTGAGCCCGGCCGTGGCCAGGATGCCCCAGTGACGCCAGGCGCAGAGGAGGGCGACGCCGAGGCCGAGGAGCAACCCTCCGATCGCGGCCGGAAGGTAGGAGCCCCCGGCGAACGAGGGCCACCAGCCCACGATGCCGACACCGAGGAGCAGCGCGACCGCGACGAGGTCGATGAGCACGCGTCGTGGGGAGAGCGGGAGGCCGGCGGCCTGCGCCTTCGGTGCGCGCGGCGGTTTCGGGGTCTTGTCCCGGCGGCTGGAGCGGGTCTCTGCGGGCGCGGTCATGCGAGCACCTTCCCGAGGGCGAGCGGCAACTGCTCGAGCGCCCCCACCGTGATCACATCGGCGTCGCCGATCCGGCGCAGCGACGGCGCCTCGCCGAGATCGACGACGATGGCCAGCACGCGCGAGCCGAAGGGCAGCCGGGCGCATGCGGTGCGCAGCTCCTCCGGCGTGGTGCGGCTGCCTGCCACGAGCACGACGACGCTGGACAGGGGCATGTGCGCGGCGACGGTTCCGGCGAGCGTCGCCAGGCCGCCGTCCTTGGCGCGCCCCTCTTCGACCGCGGCGAGCGAGTCGAGCAGCTGCTTGCCGGTCCCCGACGGCAGCGCCCTGCCCTGCACGCGCAGGTCGACGTGCTGCGAGTCGCGGATCGCGCGCAGGCCCACGGATCCGGCCAGCGAGATCGCGAGCTCGAACTCGTCCGGCTCGGCGTACTCGGCAGCGTTGCGGCTCATCCCGATCACGAAGTGCGAGCGGCGGGTCTCCTCGTACTGGCGCACCATGAGCACGCCGGTGCGGGCGGAGGAGCGCCAGTGCACGCGGCGCAGGTCGTCGCCGGGCTGGTACTCGTTGAGCGCGTGGAACGAGACGTCGTCGCGGGACAGATCCGACGCCGGCAGCCCCTCGAGGTCGCGGAGGAACCCGAGCGACTGCCCGTCGAACACGATCGTGCGGGGGTGCACGAACAGGTCGATCGGGTCGTCGCGGCGATGCGCCCGCTCGAACAGTCCGAGGGGATCGCCGCGCACCACGCTGACCGGCCCGACCGAGACGACGCCGCGGCGGTGCGTAGGGATCGCGAAGAGCTCCTCCGCCTCTTCGCCCGGGGCGAGGCGCTTGATGCCGAACTCGCCGCGGCCGGCGCCGACCGGCAGCACCACCCGCGAGGGCAGGATCGCCCTGGAACCCCGGTTGGCCAGGGTCAGCGCACCCACGGCGCGCTCACCGACGACGACCCGGGTGCGGGCGAGGTCGAGGCTGACGTCGTAGGCGGTGCGCCCGATCAGGAACAGCGCGCAGACGGCCAGCACCACGGCGAGCACGAGGGCGATCACGGCGACCTCGATCCAGCCCAGCGGCAGCGCGATCACGATGCTCGCGAGCGCGATCGCGGCGAGCACCCATGCCAGCGGACGCACGGCGGACGCGATCAGGCGCAGGCGCGCGCCGATGCGCGCGAGCACGAGCGCAGCGATGTCGCGCCATCCGGCCTCGCGGTCGGATCCGGCCGGGCGGCCGGTGCCGCGCGCGGGTGCGGTCGTTGTCATGCTCGTGCTTTCTGTCGTGGATCGGTCCCTGAGCCGGGGTCGGCTCAGGCGGCGGCGCGCGCCTGCGGCGCGGCGACCTTCTCGACCACGCGGGCGATGACGGTCTCGGACGTGGTGCCGGCGAACTCGGCCTCGGGGTCGAGCAGAAGGCGGTGCAGCCACACCGGGCGCGCGAGCGCCTTCACATCGTCGGGCAGCACGTAATGCCGTCCGTGCGCGGCCGCCCACACCTTCGCGATGCGGACCATGGCCAGGGCGCCGCGCACCGAGACGCCGAGGCGGATCGCCGTGTCGTCGCGGGTCGCCTCGACGAGCTCCGCGATGTAGCGCAGCACAGCCGGCTCCACATGCACCGCGGCGGCGAGGTCGGCCATGTCGGCGACCGCGCTCGTGGTGATGACGGGGGTCAGCTTGGCCGAGGGGTTGCGGTCGGCGGCGCCCGCGAGGATCGACGCGGTGACCTCGAGGTCGGGGTAGCCGATCGAGGTCTTGATGAGGAAGCGGTCGAGCTGCGCCTCGGGCAGCTTGTAGGTGCCCGCCTGCTCGATCGGGTTCTGCGTGGCGATCACGAGGAACGGGCGGCCCGCCTCGTGCGGGACGCCGTCGACCGTGACACGGGACTCCTCCATGACCTCGAGCAGCGCCGACTGCGTCTTCGGCGAAGCGCGGTTGATCTCGTCCGCGAGCACGATCGAGGCGAACACCGGGCCGCGGTGGAACTCGAACGTGTGCGCGTTCTGGTCGTAGATCGTCACACCGGTGACGTCGGAGGGGAGCAGGTCGGGCGTGAACTGGATCCGCGAGCTCGTGCCCTGCACGGTCGCGGCGAGCGCCTTGGCGAGGCTCGTCTTGCCCGTGCCGGGGGCGTCTTCCAGCAGCACGTGGCCCTCGGCCAGCATCGAGGCGAGCACCAGGCTCACCACGTCGCGCTTGCCCTGCACCGCCCGGTCGATGTTGTCGGTGAGGCGGGTGAAGGTGCCCTGGAACCAGGCCGCCTGTTCGGGGGTCATCGTCATGTCTGTCTGTTCCTCAAAGATGATGGCTCAGCGTGAGCCGGAGTATCGGTGGTCGTCACGAGTTGGTTTTACCAGTGTCCCTTTGGCCAGAAGTTCTTCTCGGTGTCAACTCCACCGCCCCAGTTGAGGATGTCGATCCACACGGAGACACCGTCCTGTCCCTTCGCGCAATCGATCAGCTGAGAGCCGTTGCCATCGAAGTTGACGGTGTAAGTGCCTCCGATCTGACCGTCGACACTCGAGTGACACGTGACAGTCCTGTTTCCCAGAGAGAGGTTTTGGAAATTCACCTTGAACTTCTGACAGGGACCGTTCACACACTTACCGTTCGTCCAGCTGGTGGGAGCGTCACCGCCCTGAGTGACCCACACGCGCGGCGGGGGCGGGCTGTCGGTGGTGGCCGAATCCTGAGCGATGCCCGAGGACTGCCCTGCCGTGTCGAAGGCCTGCACCCTGATCGAGTGGGTCTGGTTGTAACCGTTGCCGGCCGAGGTCGATCCGCTGTCGCCGACCGACTGCCACCCTCCGCCGTCCACGCTGATCTTGATCGAGACGTCACGCCCGTTCCGCGCCGGGGCGGACCAGCTCAGCGTCACGCTCTGGCCGTTGTTGACGGCCCGGGCTCCAGGGTTGCCTACGGGCCCGTACGGCTGCAAACCGCCCTTCGAGCCCGCCGCTCCGGGCTGCGACTCCTGCCCGCCGACGACCGAGTACGCGCGCACCGACACCGTGTAGGTGCCGTTGTTGGCCGCAGGGATGTTGTGGCCATCCCAGCTTCGGCTCCAACCGCCGCCGGTCGAGTACTCGTAGTGGACCTCGGATCCGCTGGCACCGTTCGTGCCGGACAGCGAGTAGTCCACCCAGATGTTGTTGTTCCCCTCCTTCCAGGAGGTGATCGTCGTCTGACCCGGCTGGCCGAACGCGCGCCGCGGACTCGACGCTGCGGACCATGCGCCAGCCCCGGCCTTGTTGCTGCCCCGCACCTGGAACGTGTAGTCCGAGGACGAGTTGTCCACGGTCACCGTCTGCGAGTTGGCCGTGCCGGCCACCTTGACGGTGTTGACGACGGATCCTCCCCGCATCACCTGCAGGTCATAGCTCGAGATCGCGTCGCCGTTAGGCCCAGCCGGGGACCACGTCACGGTCATCTGCGACTGGCTGCCCACCGACGGCGCGCTCTGCGCCTGCGGGGTGCCGGGCGCCGTCGGCGGGCCTGCCGGGATCTCCGAGGCGGACCAGCCCGACCAGCTCGAGGGCTCCGGGGCGCGGTTCACGGCCTGCACGCGGACCTGGTAGTTCGCGCCGTTCTCCAGTCCGTCCCACTTCAGGCTGTTGCCCGTGACGCCGGTCTTCGTCGCCACGCCGCTGGGCGGAGCGGGCGAGATCTCCAGGTTGTACGACGACACCGGGGATCCCGGGGTCGTCGGCGTGGTCCACGACACGTCCAGCGACTTGTCGCCGAACTTCAGCGTCGGCGGGTTCGGGGTGTCCGGACGGGCGTCCGGACGCGCCACGGCCGACGTCGGCGACGGCTTGCCCTCGCCCACACGGTTCGTGGCGGTCACCGCGAACGTGTACTCGACGTTGTTCGTCAGCCCGTCCAGCGTGCACGTCGTCGATGCGCAAGCCTTGGTGTAGCTGCCGCCGCTCGACGCGCGCACCGTGTAACCCGTGATCTCGGCGCCGTTGTTCGACGGCGGGCTCCAGTTCAGCACCACGGTGCGGTCCTGCACGCTGGTCACCTGCGGAGCGCCCGGTGCGTCGGGAACACCCTGCACCGTGACGATGATGCGGCCGTCGACCTCGCGGTCCGGATCCTTCGTCGCGTCCTGCACCCGGTAGGTCGCCACGACCTGCCCGACGAACTTGGCGTCGGGCGTGACCACGATCTTGTCGCCCTGCACGGAGGCGTTCGCATCACCGGTCTGCACGCTCACGGAGCGGATCTTCAGCGGCTTGTCCGGGAACGGGTTGACGTCGTTCTCCAGCACGGGGATCGTGACCGCCTTGCCCTGGTCGGCCTGCGGCACCGTGTCCTCGTTCGCGACCGGCAGCGGGCGGGTGGACGCGGCGACCGTCACGGAGACCGTGCCGGTGACCGGATCCGACTTGCCGTCGGTGATGCTCAGCTGCACCGTCGAACCGCTGCCCTTGGCAGTGGACGAGTCGGCCTCGACCTTCAGGGTCGAACCGTCCAGGTTCGCCTTGATGCCGTTCTCCGGCTGCTTCGTGATCTTGTAGCTGATCTTCTTCGCGTCGCCCGGATCCGGATCCTTCGTCAGCGCAGCGAGGTCGACCTTCTGCGCCTCCTCACCCGGTGCGACCGACACCTGCGCGTTGGTGAACGCGGGCGGCTGGTTGTCCGGCGGCAGCACCTTGATCGGCAGGCTCAGCGTGCTCTTGCGTCCCTTGGGGTCGTCGGGGCCGGTGCCGTCGGTCACCTCGAAGGTCAGTGCGTCGTCACCGAAGTAGCCCTGCTTCGAGGTGTACACGAGGGTGTGCTCGTCCTTCAGCAGCGGGGAGCCGTTGCTGTTGACGGCACTGACCTTGCCTGCCTCGGTGATCCGCACCTCTCCGCCTCCGGCGACGGCGACGTACTTCGAGAGCGGGATGTCGATGGTCTCGCCGCTCTTCACCTCGACCGGCTTGGTCGAGCGGAGGGCCGGCGCGAGCTCGGAGAGCGCAGGCACGAAGATGAACGCCGAGGCGGTCTGATCGTCCTGATCGGTGATCGAGTACTGCACCAGCTGGCGCTTGTCCGTGACGGTGACCTGGATCTTGCGGTTCGGGAGCACCTTCGCGGTGGCGTCGGAGACGCCGAGCTTCAGGGCGTCGACCGTGCCGTCCGGATCCTCGTCGTTGTCCAGCACCGGCACCTCGACCTGCAGGCTCTCGCCCTTCACGTCGGAGGCCTGGATGCGATCGTCGCGCGCGATCGGCGCCACGAGCGGCACGTCCTCGGCGACCGTGATCTGCACCGGCGCGGTGGCCGTCGCACCCTTCGAGTCGGCCACGGTGTACTGCACCGAAGTCTGCAGCGCCCGGTTCGGCGCAGTGATGAGCACGCGGTCACCGGAGACGGTGGCCTTCAGCCCATCGACGCCCGCGGCGGTCTCGATGCCGTTCTTGACCAGGCCGATCGTGTCGCCGTCGGGATCCGAGTCGTTCGTCAGCACGGCCACGGCGACCGTGCGACCGGGCCGCATGACGATCGAGTCCTTCACGGCGTACGGGGCCTGGTTGATGTTCGCCCCGGGAGCGATGCCGACGCGGACCGTCGCGGTCGCCTCCTTGCCGAGCCGGTCGCGCACCTTGTACGTGAAGCTGTCGATGCCGCTGGCCTTGTCGAAGGCCTGGTAGGTGAGGAAGTTCGCACCGACCTCGGTGACCTTGCCCTGCTTCGGCGCGGAGTCGAGACCCACGAGCTCGACCGAGTCGCCCTCGGAGTCCAGGCCGTCCAGCGGCACGGCGATGCGCACGCTGGTGCCGCTCAGTGCGCGCACGGTGAGGTCGTGCGGGCGGGGCGCGGTGTTGGTCTTCTCGTCCACGGGCAGGACCTGGATCGTGATGTACCCGGCGGCCTTCTGTCCGTTCGAGTCCACCGCCTCGTAGGTCGCGTAAACGGTGCGCGGGGTGTCACCGGCGCGGAAGCGCACGGTGTCCTGCGACACGAACGCCTCGCCGAATTTCGGATCGACCAGCGGCTCGATCAGCTTCGGCGCCACGTGCAGGGTCGTGCCGGGCGCGTGCTTGTCGTTGTCCAGCACGGGGATCGTCACGACGTCACCGGCGCGCACGACAGCCGTGTCGTCGTTCGCGGTCGGCGGATCCAGCTTGGCGGGTGCCGGGATCGGGATCACGATCACGTCGCCGTCGGCGGACTTGGATCCGTTCGAGATGCGGTACTTGATCCGCACCTCCTGGTCGAGGTTGCCCTGATCCGTGATCCGCAGCGTCTCATGGTTCAGCACCGACACCGCCACGCCGCTGTGCGGGGGAACGGTGACCGACTGCACGACGAGGATGCCGCCGGCGGGGTCCTCGTCGTTGTTCAGCACGCCCACGAGCACGTCGCCGCCGCTCGGCAGCAGGGCGACGTCGCGCACCGCGATCGGCGGCGCCGCCTCGGCGGTCTTGTCCAGCACATCGACGCGGACGAGGCCCGGCACCGCATTCGGGCCGGCACTCACCAGGTACTGCATGTAATAGGTGCCGGGCAGCTCCGCCTGGAACGTGAAGGTGCCCTCGCCGAAGTTCGGCGTGATCACGGCGCCCGGCGTCTCGTCGACCCGGGTGAGGCGCAGCTGCTCCTTGCCGGAGCTGGAGTCGTTCAGCAGCGGCGACACCGTGACCTGCTCGCCGGCACGGGTCTGGTAGTGGTCGGCGTTGGTCTTCGGCGCCGTGGTGCCGGCCGGCCGGATGTCGAGGCGGATGACGCCGCTGGTGAGCTCTCCCATCGCGTCGGCGACCTGGATCCGGATCTCCTTGCGGCCGGGCAGGCTGGCGACGGCCCGGTAGGTGAGCTGGCCGTCCGGCGTGTAATCCACCTCGTCGCCCGGGGCGGCTTCGACTTCCTTCAGGTACACGTCATCGCCATCGGGGTCGATCCAGTCGGGCAGCGCGTTGTAGGTGACCGCACCGCCCGCCTCGACGAGCAGGCCGGGCGTGCGCTTCTGCTTGGGGGCGGCGTTCACGCTCCAGTCGTGCACGCTGACCGCGACGTTCGCCGTGGCCTTGCCGCCGCGGCCGTCGTCGGCCTGGTACTGGAACGACGCGGATCCCGTCGCGCTGTCGGGCACCGCGATCTGCAGGGCCCCGCCGTTGTTGATGGGCTGCACATCGCCGAGCGACGGCTGCTCCTGCGCGAGCGAGGCGACCAGCACGTCACCGTCGGCGTCCGTGTCGTTGTCGAGCACGGGCAGCAGCGTGGTGCGGCCGGGGCGCACGCCGAAGTCGTCGTCGTGCGCGATCGGCACCGTGTTCTCGGGCGTGCGCTTGGGCAGCGTCGTCTCGACCTGGTCGTCGCTGGTCTCGTCCTGCTTCTCGGTGTCGCCCTCCGGCGGCACGATGTCCTGCCAGTTGTCCACGCGCTGCAGGTTGTCGGTGGCCATCCAGGCCGCACCGCTCGCGGTGTCGTTCAGCACGACGACGTCGCGGTTGACGCGGAACACGAGGGTGGTGCTGCTCTCTGCGCCCTCGATCGAGGAGGTCAGATCATTGCCGGATCCGATGCAGTCGCGGACGAACTTCGCGGATCCGCCCCAGGCACCGTAGGTGCAGCCGTTCAGGAAGACGGGCGCCGCGGGAGCCCCGGTGCCGCCGGCATCCTGCACCGAGGGCGCGGATCCGTCCAGCGGCACGGAGATCAGGGCGTCGGCGGTCGCGAGCACCGCGGAGCCGTTCTCGGCCGACGGCTGCTGCAACACGGCGGCATCGAGGTTCTTCACCTCGGAGCCGCTGAGCTCGGTGCGGTGCCCGCCCGCGAACACGGTCTTGGCGTCGGCGTCGAGCACGACGGGGGTGCTGCCGACGACGGTGATCGTGGGCTTCGCCTTGTCTGCCAGGTCGATCTTCTCAGTGGACGGCGGCTGCGCGTCGCCCTGCCCGTCGACGTGCACGGTGACGATGCTGCGGTCCTTGGCAGAGACGGCGTAGACCGTGCCGTCCTTGCCCACGGTGACGTCGGCGCCGGCGCCGAGAGTGGCGGAGGGCTTCGTGCCTGCGGCCTTGAACCCGCTCAGGGACGAGGCTGCGCGCACCCAGAGCTTGCCCTCTTTGGGGTCGAGGATCGCGACGGTGGTGCCGCCGAGCACCGACTTCGCTCCACCGGGGATGAGCACGGCGTCGCTGAGCACGACGCGCGCCGGGTCGATGCTGGTCAGAGTGGAGGCGGAGCGGTCGTCGACGAGCACGGTGCCGCCGGACTGCAGCACGTCGTAGTTCTCACTGCCGGTGCGCAGGCCGCCGTCGAGCACGCGGGACTCGTTGTTGAAGTGGCCGACCAGCAGACTGGAGGTCTTGGTGAGCCAGACGCCGCCGTCGTGCAGATCGACCTCGGCGGTGGGATTGCCCTCGTAGGCGAACGCCATGCCGGCGACGGCGACCGCCGCGGCGGTCACTCCGGCGGCGGACGCGAGGGTCTTCGGTCGCATCCGCAACCACGCGAACGACTTCACCACGGTTTTCCCCCCGAACGTCAAGCACAGCTGTCCCATGCGTAACTGTCAGGGGACTGTAAGAGTGTATGTCGGGATCCTGGGAGGCGCGATGGGGAGGAATCCCCATCCATCCTTCGATCGATTTCCTCGCCGACAGGCCTGGATCCGGCTGTCCGCATAGGCCGGGACCGTACGCTCGAGGCATGTTCCTCGACCCTGTGCTGCGCCGCGTGGAGCCGCTGCTGCTGCGCGTGGACCGCTTGGCCGGCGGCCGCAACGCGCACGAGAAGATCGTCGAATCGGACCGCGACCATCACCGCACGGTCCGCGCGTTCCGCTGGGTGTTCTGGCTGCTCGCCGTGGAGCTGCTCATCGGCATCGCCGCGGTCATCGTCGCCGTCGTGATCGCCGCGCAGGCGGGCTCGATCGGCGCGGTGCCGTTCGCCGTGTGGATGCGCGCGCTCATCGTGCTCGCGATGACCGTCACACTCTTCTACTTCGCCTGGCGCGCGGCGCTGGGATGGCGCTGGGCGTATCAGCGGCTGCGGCTGTTCGCCCAGATCTTCCCGGTCATCACGCTCGTGATGGCGGCGATCCCCGGACTGTATCCGGCCTGGATGGTGACCGAGCAGATCGTGTTCAGTCTCATCATGATCGGCGTCGCCGACTTCCTCACCAGCGACCACATGCGCCAGGCGTACCGCAAGCCGGACGCTGCAGCGGATCCCGCTTCCTGACCCGCGCCGCGGCAGCGGCTCTCATGCCGCGCGCCAGCACCCCTCGAGGTGGTCGTCGACCATGCCGGCCGACTGCATGAGCGCGTACATCGTGGTGGGGCCGACGAAGCGGAACCCGCGCTTGCGGAGGGTCTTGCTCATCGCCTCCGACTCGGGGGTCACGGCGGGGATCTCGGACATGAGCCGAGGGCGCGCGCGGGCGGCCGACGGGGCGAACGACCACATCAGCGCGTCGAGTTCGCCGTCGGCCATCTCCCGCACGAGGGCAGCGTTGCCGATCGTCGCCTCGATCTTCGCGCGATTACGGATGATGCCGGCGTCGGCCATGAGCCGGGCGATGTCATCCTCACCGAAATCGGCGACCACGGCGGGATCGAAGCCCGCGAACACCTCACGGAACCGCGGGCGCTTACGCAGGATCGTGATCCAGCTCAGCCCCGCCTGGAACCCCTCCAGCGACATCTTCTCGAACAGCGCGCGGTCGCCGTGCAGCGGCCGGCCCCATTCCTCGTCGTGGTAGCGGCGGTACTCGGGGTCGTCCCCCGCCCATGCGCAGCGCGGACGGTCATCGGCGAGGGGCGTCGTCATGGATCCAGGGTAGGCGCGGGCGCCGACACTCGGACTCACTCCGCAGGCAGGTACTCCCCGAGTGCGGCGAGCAGCGGCTGCGACCGCGGATCCGCGACGGCAGCGGCACCCACCGCGCAGGCCGCCGACAGGGCGCGCTGCGGGTCGACGCCGGAGGCGAGCCCGATCGTGAGGGCGGCGCAGAACGCATCGCCGGCGCCGACACTGTTCACGACCGTGGTCTTCACCGCGGGCGCCGCGGCGACGAGCTCACCGCGCTCGAACAGCTTCGCGCCCTCGCCGCCATAGGTCACGGCGACTCGGCGGGCGGTGCGCAGCGCGGGCAGCAGCGCGTACTCGGTCTCGTTCACGATGATGAGATCGGCACGCCCGATCACGGCGGCGGGGAGTTCGAGCGCCGGAGCCGCATTGACGGCGAGGTACCCGCGTGCGGCCGCGGAGAGCGCGACGATCACGTCCATCGAGATCTCCAGCTGCGCGAGCACCGCCTCGTCGGATCCGAAGACGACACCGTCCAGGCTCACCTCGCCGTTGGCGCCCTCGCACACGGCGATCTGGTTCTCGCCCGCCGCGTCCACGACGATGAGCGCCACTCCGGTGGGCTCCTCCCCGCGGCGCACGGCGTTCGTGTCGACGCCGGCCGCGGCCAGCTCGTCGATCATCCACGCGCCGTCGGCATCGGGGCCGACCGCGCCGACCATCCGCACCGCGGCGCCGAGGCGCGCGGCCGCAGCGGCCTGATTGGCCCCCTTCCCTCCGGCCTCGCGGGACAGCCGCCCTCCGCCGATGGTCTCGCCCGGCTCCGGGAGGCGGGCCGTACGGGCCGTGAGATCGACGTTGATGCTGCCGACGACGGCGAGCGCGAGAGGCGCGGTCATGAGGACTCCAGTTCCGGAAGGGCGAGGATCGCGAGGAGGGGGCGCCCGGTCACTGCGCGGTCTGCACGACCGACAGCATGCCGGCCCTGCCTGACACGATGCACTTGGCGAGGTAGACGGGGACGCCGCCGGTCGAGGCGGTCTGCGTGAGGATGAGCACGGGATCGCCGGGCTTGAGCCCCAGCAGCGCGCCGCGCGAGCGGCCCACCACGTTCACGGTGATCCCGCATACGCCGGATCCGAAGACGGCACCGCGCGCGGCGAGGGCGGTCATGAGGCTCGACGGATCCGCCGCCGCCTCTTCGACGACGGCCGCGATCTGCGGACTCGCGTCGGTGAGATAGCGGCCCGCGGGCAGGTGCTCCTGCAGGATCGCGATCGGCTCGCCGCCTCGCTCGATCACGCTCTCGCGGAACCAGGTGTTCGCCGCGTCGTCGAGACCAAGGTGCCCCGACACGTAGTCGGTGGTGGGCTGCACGACGAACTCGAGCTGGCGGACGCTGATGTCCTCGCCGCCCTCGGCGAGCGCTGCCTCGAGGGGTCGCAGCTCTTCCAGGCCGACCCTGGGCAGGTCCTCCGCGACGAAGCGGCCGATTCCGCGCCGGGTGGTGATGAGGCCGTCCTCCTCGAGCAGCATGAGGGCCTCGCGGACGACCGTGCGCGACACCCCCAGTGATACGCAGAGCTCGGTCTCCCGTGGCAGCGCCGACCCCAGGGAGAAGACGCCGGACCTGATGCCGTCGGCCAAGCGCGAGTACACGGCGACGCGCAGCGGCTGACCCACGGGGGCGGTCAGCGGCCGGGCCAGGAACTGCTCGACATCCGTCATCGGGTCTCCTCCACCGCGCGTCTCCGGCCGCGATCGGGCCGTGCTCGCCGTTCATTCAAGCATGAACCTGTCACGCTTGCAGATGTTCTACCTGAGAGGTATAACATCATATAACCTGAGGGTCGACCACACCGAGCCCTCGCCCCGACAAAGGAGTCACTGTGCAGCTCTCTCCCGCGCCTGCGGCGCTCGACCGTCCGGAGCCGATCCGCGGCGGCCGATCCGTCCTGCTCGTGGCGACCCTGATCCTCACGGTCGTCGCGTTCCAGCTGAACTCGAGCATGATCAGCCCCGCCCTGCCCGACATCGCGAAGCAACTGGGTGCGCCGATGGACGCCGTCTCGCAGGTGTCCTCGCTGTTCTTCCTCGCCGGCGCCGTCGGCGGGATCGTGCTGGCGCGCTGGAGCGACTTCATCGGCCGCAAGCGCGCACTGCTGATCGTGCTCGCGCTCATCGTGCTCGGCACGGTGCTCTGCCTTGTCTCGCCGAACCTGCCGGTGCTGCTGCTGGGGCGGGTGCTGCAGGGAGCCTCCAGCGCCGCGTTCCAGATCTCCTACGTGATCCTCGCCGAGACCCTCCCGGCCGCCGTCTTCCCGACCGTGCTCGGGATCCTCACCGCGATCAACGGCGGCGTGGGCGGAGTGGACGGCTGGATCGGAGGCCTCCTCGCCGACGCCTTCGGATTCCGTTCGCTGTTCGTCGTGATCCTGGTGGTCGCCGTGGTCGCGATCGCGTGCGTCGCCCTCGCCGTGCCGCGCGATGGCGAGCCGTCTTCGACGGGGCGCATGGACTGGTGGGGCGCTGGCGCGCTCTCGCTCGGCCTGATCTGCCTCACCTACTTCGTCTCGACCGGATCCCGCCAGGGCTGGCTCGCCCCGCTCACGCTGCTCTTCCTCGCCGGCACCGTCGTGGCGCTGCTCGCCTTTGTCGCCATCGAGAAGCGCCGCCTTACCCCGCTCGTCGCCGTGCAGCACCTGCGCTCGCGCGAGGTGTGGCCGGTGCTCGCCGTCACCGTGCTGACCCTGTCGAGCGTGTTCGCCGTGATCAACTTCACGATCGTGATCCTCAGCCAGAACCAGACCGTCGGCTACGGCCTGAACGCATCGACCTCTGCCCTGCTGTACCTCACCCCACCCGCGCTGATCGGCCTCGCCGCCGCCCCGCTCTCGGGTTGGCTCGCGGGCCGCTTCGGGTGGATCCCGATGCTGCGGATCGGCCTGGTGCTCTCGATCGCGGCGCTCGTCGTGGTCGCGCTGTTCCCGTTCAGCCCGTGGACGGTGTTCGCCATGTTCACGGTGCTCGGAGTCGCCTACAACGGGGTCGTGCTCACCACCGCGAACGGCCTCGGAGTGCTGCAGTCGCCGAGCGAGGCTCCGGCGATCCTGCCGAGCATGAACGGCGCCGCGTTCGGCTTCGGAGCGAGCCTCGGCATCGCGATCGTTGCGCCGTTCGTCGTGTCCGGCAACGTCGTCCTGGCACTGTGGATCTCGGTGGGGATCAGCGTGCTCGCCCTCGTCGCGAGCCTGTTCCTGATCGCCAAGACCGACTGACTCTCTCCACCCGCCCCGCATCCGCATCCCGAGGAGGATCCGATGACCGACACCCCTGCCCCGCTGTACTTCGACTGCGACACCGGCATCGACGACTCGCTCGCCCTGGCGTATCTGCTGGCGTCGCCCGAGATCGCGCTCCGCGGCATCGGCACGGTCAGCGGCAACACCACCGCCGCGCAGGCGGCGCGCAACACCCTGGGCCTGCTCGCCCTCGCCGAGCGCGACGATGTTCCGGTGGCTGTGGGGCGGCACGACTTCCTCACCCACGAGTACGACGGTGGGGCGCCGCACGTACACGGCGACGACGGCGTCGGCGGAGTGGCCCTGCCCGAACCCGCCCGCGCAGTCGAGGACGTCACGGCGGCGGAGCTGCTCATCCGGCTCTCGCACGAACACGCCGGATCCCTGGAGGTGCTCGCGGTCGGCCCGCTGACCAACCTCGCCGCCGCCCTCGAGCAGGATCCGACCCTTCCCTCCCGTGTTGCCCGGGTCACGCTCATGGGCGGGGCGGCGCTCGTACCGGGCAACATCACCGCGGTCGCCGAGGCGAACATCGGCAACGATCCCGAGGCCGCCGACACGGTGTTCGCTGCGGGCTGGCCGGTCGTGGTCGTGCCGCTGGACGTGACCATGGAGAACGTGTTCGAGGAGTCGCACCGCGAGCAGCTCGCCGCATCCGGATCCCCCGTCGCGCGCGCCGTCGCCGCGATGCTCGACTTCTACATGGAGTTCTACCGCGCGACCTACGGCCGCCGGTGCAGCGCCCTGCATGACCCGCTTGCTGCGGCGATCGCGGTCGGCCGCGTGCTCCCCACGGTCGCGCCCGCGGTTCCCGCCGTGGTCGACACGACCGGCGGCCCCGGCCGCGGTCAGACCGTGTTCGACCTGCGCGGCCAGCGCCAGGGCGTCCGCGACCACGACGGCGCGACCGTGCGCGTGGTGCTCGGCACCGACGCTCCGCTCGCGGACCACCTGGCGCAGCGCGTCGCTGGGGCCTGACGCCGAGAAGTCATGCGAAGAGGTCCGGTTCCCCTCCCGGGATCCGGACCTCTTCTGCGTGCGCCGGGCTTACAGCTGGCGCGCCTTCTTCAGCGCCTTCTCGTCGACGGGCGCCTCGCCCGAGGCCTTGAGCTCGGCGTAGTACGCGCGGGCCTCGTCCTGGCGGATCTGCTCAGCGCCGGAGGCGAGGGGGGCGCGCAGGTGCTCGGGCTCGTAGCCGAACGCGTTCACCAGGTCGAGCGCGTGCGGACGCAGGCGTGCGCAGAGCCGGTCGATGTAGCGGGAGACCGAGGCCGCGCGCTGTGCTGAGAGGCGGCCGTTGATGAGGTACCAGGCGAGGTGCTTCTCGACGAGCTGCAGGCCGAACAGGTCACGCAGCCAGGTGAGCACCGCCTTGCTGTCCTCATCCTCGATGCGGCCCAGAGCGTCGGTGAACGCCTCCCACTGCAGCAGCTCGCCGTGCGCCCTGGCCGCCTCGATGAGCTCTGCCTGGTTCTCGTTGAACAGCTTCTCGCCGAGCACCTTGTCCTTGCCGGCCGCACGCAGACGCCCGGCGATGTCGGCGACCATCTGCTGCACGCGGTCGGTGAGCAGCTCGTGCTGCTGCTCGGCGCGCAGGCCGTTCTCGACCGAGCGGGCCGTGGATCCGAGATCCGCGACGGCCTGCCCGAACTGGCGGAGCCCCGCGCCGTGGAACACCCGGCCCGCGGTCTGGCCGACGGCGTACTTCGCGAGCGTCTTGGCGTCGGCGCCCTTGAACTGCCGGGCGAAGTCGGTGAGCAGGCGCTTGCCGACGAGCTGCAGCAGGATGTTGTTGTCGCCCTCGAAGGTGACGTAGATGTCGAGGTCGGCGCGCAGCCCCACGAAGCGGTTCTCGAACATGAAGCCGGCGCCGCCGCAGGCCTCGCGGCATTCCTGCAGGGTGTCCAGGGCGTGCCAGGTCGACAGCGGCTTGAGCGCCGCGGCCAGGGTCTCCAGGTCCTCGCGGTCCTGCGGGGTGTCGGTGCGCCCGGAGAAGACCCCGTCGAACTTCTGCAGGAACTCGTCGTGCGCGAACAGCTGCGCGTAGGTGGTCGCGAGGCGCGGCAGCAGGCGGCGCTGGTGCTTGCCGTAGTCGAGCAGCGTGGTCTCCTCGCCGCTGGCGCCGTTGAACTGGCGGCGCTGGGTGGCGTAGGTGATCGCGATGTCCAGGCCGAGCGCCGAGGCCCACGAAGCGGCGCCGTCGAGCGAGACGCGGCCCTGCACCAGTGTGCCGAGCATCGTGAAGAAGCGGCGGCCGGGGCTGTCGATGGCGCTGGAGTAGGTGCCGTCGGCCGCGACGTCGCCGTAGCGGTTCAGCAGGTTGGTGCGCGGGATCCGCACGTGGTCGAAGCTGAGCCGGCCGTTGTCGATGCCGTTCAGGCCGCCCTTGAGGCCGTCGTCCTCGCGGCCGATGCCGGGCAGATCCACTCCATCCTCGCCGCGCAGCGGCACGTAGAAGCAGTGCACGCCATGGTTCACGCCGTTCGTGATCAGCTGTGCGAACACGGTCGCGGCGATGCCGTGCAGCGCCGCGTTGCCGAGGAACTCCTTGGTCGCCGCACGGAACGGCGTGTTGATCACGAATTCCTCAGTCGCCGGGTCGTAGGTCGCCGTGGTGCCGATCGAGGCGACGTCGGATCCGTGCCCGATCTCGGTCATCGCGAAGGCGCCAGGGATCTCGAGGCTCATGATGCCCGGGAGCCACGCGTCGTGGTGCTCGGCGGTGCCGAGCTGCAGCACCGCGGATCCGAACAGGCCCCACTGCACACCCGACTTGATCTGCAGGCTGGGGTCGGCGGACACCAGCTCCTCGAACCCGGCGATGTTGCCGCCGTTGTTCTCCTCGCCGCCGAGGCGCTTCGGGAAGGCGCGGTGCACGGCCTTGTTCTGCACCAGGAGGTGCATCTGGCTCAGCACACGCTCGCGGTGCTCGTCCTTGCCGAGCGAGTCATCGCGCCAGAACGCGGGGTCCTTGATCATCTCGCGCGCTTCGCGGCGGGTGTCCGCCCAGGTGCCCAGCAGCAGGTCGCCGACCGCGTCGACGTCGATGCGCGACGTGGAGTCGTCCGAGCTGTTGTCAGCGCTGTTCGCGGCGTTCGTCCGAAGGGCGGCGTCGACCATGAGGATCCTCTCGTGAGGTTTCGGGGATGTCTTCATGGTAGGTCTGGCACAACGTGGGGCGAAGGCGGCTGTGGACTTCTGCTAACAGATGCCGCCGACGAGGATCCAGGCGGTTGTGGCGACTCCACAGGTCGCGACCCGCCGACGCCGTTCCCGGCGGACCAGCGGTCGGCGGTCAGCGGTCAGCGGTCAGCGGTCAGCGGATCAGCCGGTAGCCGCGAGCCGCGTCAAAGCCGTGGATCTCCCGCGTGTCGAGCGCGGCCATGAACTCGAGCACCTCCGCGGTGACGATCTGGCCCGGCACGAGCACGGGGAATCCGGGAGGGTACGGCGTCACGAAGCCCGCCGAGACCGGCTGCTCCCCTCGCGCGACCCGTTCGCGCAGATCGTCGGGCGTCGCGTACTCGATCAGACCGCGCCGCTGCCCGTCGTAGAACGCGTCGCGCAGATCGCCGTCCGGCAGGCCCGAGGGGTGCGCATAGGCCGGCGCGAACGCGCTGAAGTCCGGCAGCGGCGGCATCGGATCGTCCTCGGCGCGAACTTCGGGAAGGCCTTGCGTCGCACGATCTCGCTCGAACCGCTCGGCGAGCTTCACCAGAACTTCGATCAGGTAGGCGATCGCGCTGCGGGAGGTGCCGATGTTCGTCATGAACAGCACCGTGTTGCGGCTCGTCTTGTTGACCTGGATCCCGTACTGATCCATGAGGTGCGTGTGCTTGAAGGTGTCGCCGTCGACGCCCGTGCGCGTGATCTCGATCGTGACCCGGCTGGGGTCGATCACGAACTCGTCATCGCGCCAGGCCCGCCACATCGCGGCGAGACCGTCGCGCAGCGGCATCGGCCGGGTGGTGCGACGGTGCTCCGGCGGGATCAGATCGCGCATCGTGAGCACGCGGAAGGTGCGACGCAGCAGCGGGTGCCGAGCGACGGACTGGGCGAGGCTGGTCGCGAGGTCGAGCTGGCGCTGCACGAGCTCGAAGCCCTCGAGCTCGACCTGGCGTCGGCCGAGGTCGAGCGAGGCGAGGATCTGGTAGTTCGGCGAGGTCGAGGTGTGCGTCATGAACGCCTCGTGGAAGGCGTACTCCGCTTCGAGCGCCCAGTCCTGGTCGTAGACGTGGATCATGGATCCCTGGCGGAGCGCGGTCAGCGTCTTGTGCGTCGACTGGGTCGCGTAGACCCTGATCCGCGCGTCGGGCGAGGGGATCAGCTCCTCCCGCATCCACGCCTCGTCGTCCTGCGGTTCGCCGGTCTCCGCGTCGAACAGCCGCGCACGCTGCGCGCGGTACGCCGCCGCGTGCGCGGTCGAGCGCAGCCGCTCTTCGAGGCGCTTGGCCGAGGCCATCGCCGTGCGCTGCCGGGTCACCGGGTGGAACGCCGCGAACGCGAACCACGCCTCGTCCCACAGGAACACCAGGTCGGGCTTGATCGCGAGGCACTCCGACATCACCCGAGCCGGGTCGTACACGATGCCGTCGAACGTGCAGTTCGTCAGTGTGATCATGTGCACCTCGTGCAGCCGGCCTGCAGCACGGTAGTCGAGGAGCAGCCGCTTGATCCGCTCCAGCGGCACCGCACCGTAGAACGCGAAGTCGTCGAGGGGATACGCCTCGAGATACGCGGTGCGTCCGCCGGTCAGCATGAGCGCATGGTGGTGCGACTTGTGGCAGTTGCGGTCGACGAGCACCACGTCGTCCGGCTCCACCAGCGCCTGGTGCACGATCTTGTTCGCCGTGGACGTGCCGTTGGTGACGAGGAAGGTGCGCTGCGCCCCGAACGCCCGCGCCGCCAGATCCTGCGCCTTCTTGATCGCGCCGGTCGGTGCGAGCAGCGAGTCCAATCCTCCGGATGTCGCCGAGGTCTCGGCGAGCAGGAGATTCATGCCGTAGAAGTCGGCGAGATCACGGATCCACTTCGAGGTGACGACGGATCCGCCTCGTCCCACCGGCAGGGCGTGGAACACCCCGACCGGGCGGCGGGCGTGGTTCTGGATCGCCGCGAAGAACGGCGCGTCGTAGAGGTGCGAGACCCGGCGCAGCAGCGACAGATGCAGCTCGAGCTGATCCTCGCGCCGGAACACCCGGCGGAACCGATGCGTGAGAGCTCCCGCCAGATCCTCGATGTGCGCGCCGGCGACCAGGTACAGATCGACCTCCGGCCGCAGGGCGTGCAGCGTGTCGGCGAGACGCAGCACCCGCTGCACCGAGGGGATCGAGCTGCGCGCCGCGGCGGGCGCGATCGCCGCCTGCTCGTGCGCGAGCGCGATCGTCTCCTGAAGGTCACCGCTGAGCACCTGGTGGCTGCGATCGCTGAACCCCGGCCGCACGATGCAGGCGAGGATGTTCGGGTTCGTGAGCAGCGCCGCGATCGCGTCGTCCGCCGACGGCACGATCACGAAGTCGTAGATGAAGTCGTCCGCATCGGTGCGCAGTCGTCGCCCCTCGGACAGGATCGCGTCACGATCCGCCGGGGTGGTCTCGTCGATGAGCAGCACCTCGAACCGCGTGCGCGGATCGGCATCGTCCTGCTGCTCGGCGAGATCGGCCTCGTCGAGCACCGGATCGGTCCCGCCCGGCACGGACGTGCCGCGCAGGCGATGCACCACCCGCCCGATGCGCTCCAGGGCGGTGGCCGCGTCGCCCTGCTCGATCAGCTCCCGGATGTGTCGCACGTAGCGCTGCCCGAAACCGGCCCAGTACAGCTCGATCGTCTCGAGCGCCCGCAGCGAGCGCCGGATCTCGTCGCGGTTGGCGACGGCGTCACGGGCGTCGGATTCGACCGCGAGGCGCTTGACCGCGAAGCGCAGGAACTCCCAGGCGTCGCTGCGCAGCCGCCAGGTGCTCGCCGGCATGCCTGGTGCGTGCGCGGTGTCGATCGTGCTGGTCATCGGCGGATTCCCTTCCGGCGGGAGCGCCGAGGGCGGCGCGGGCAACGGCGGCCCGGATCGCTGAGGTCGTCTTCGAACCGGCTGCTGGGGTCCCGCCGGGATGCGGCGAGCCGTCGCGATCGGCGACGACCGCGACGTGTGGTGCGGGCAGGATCCGTGGTGCGGGCCCTGCCGGACTCCCATCGTGCCACTCCGCAAGCGGATCCGATCGCCCCGTGTCGAGCCGCTCGTCTGGGATCCGAGATGGTCGGTGCAGCGGCGGCCGGCGGTGAGGATCAGCCCTCGGCCGCGATGACCTCGAGCACGGCCTCGCCGTATGCTTCGCGCTTCTTCTCGCCGATACCGCTGATGCCGACCAGATCCGCGGCCTTCGCGGGGCGGTGTTCGGCGAGCGCGCGCAGCGTGGCGTCGCCGAACACGACGTACGCGGGCACGCCCTGCTCGCGAGCGGTCTGCGCCCGCCATGCGCGCAGCGCCTCGAACAAGTCGCGGTCGCCCTCGGCGAGCGCCTCCGCGGCGCTCCTCTTCGCGGAGCGCCCGCCCCCGGAGGACCCGGCACGGGTGACCACGTCGTGGCGCAGCTTCACCGGCGTCGTCCCGGCCAGTACCCCGCCGCTCGCCTCGTTGACCGCGAGCGTGCCGTACTCACCCTGCGCCTGCATGAGGCCCTGCGCGAGAAGCTGCCGCACGACGGAGCGCCACTGCGCATCGGCGAGATCGGATCCGATCCCGTAGGTGGCGAGCTCGTCGTGCCGGAACTTGCGGACCTTCTCCGTGGAGGCGCCCCGGAGGATATCGATGAGATGCCCGGCGCCGAACGACTGGCGGCGCTCGCGCTGCAGTCGCACGATCGTGGAGAGCAGCTTCTGCGCGGGGACGAGCCCGTCCCAGCTGTCGGGTGGGGTGAGGCAGGTGTCGCAGTTGCCGCACGGCCCGGAGTCCTGCCCGAAGTAGCCGAGCAGGTTCTGCCGCCGGCAGTCGACGGTCTCGCACAGCGCGAGCATCGCGTCGAGGTGCTGGTTCTGCCGCTGCTTGATCGCGCGGTCGCCCTCGCCCTGCTGGATGAAGCGGCGCTGCTGCACCACGTCGCCGAGGCCGTAGGCCATCCACGCGACCGAGGGCTCGCCGTCGCGGCCGGCGCGACCGGTCTCCTGGTAGTAGCCCTCGACGGACTTGGGCAGGTCGACGTGCGCGACGAAGCGCACGTCGGGCTTGTCGATGCCCATGCCGAACGCGATCGTGGCGACGACGATCACGCCGTCCTCGCGGAGGAACCGGGACTGGTGCGCCGCGCGTGTGCCGGCGTCGAGACCTGCGTGGTACGGGATCGCGTCCAGGCCCTGCGCGCTGAGGTACTCGGCCGTCTGCTCGACCGAGGAGCGGCTGAGCGCGTAGACGATGCCGGCGGATCCCTCGGGCTGCGTGCGGATGAACGAGACCAGCTGCTTGCGGACGTCGACCTTGGGCTCGATCCGGTACTGGATGTTGGGTCGGTCGAAACTCGCGACGAAGTGCTTCGCCTGCGGCAGGTGCAGCCGCTCGGTGATCTCGCGGTGCGTCTCACGGGTGGCGGTGGCCGTGAGTGCGATGCGGGGAACGCCCGGGAAGCGCTCGGCGAGCCCGCCGAGGGCGAGGTAGTCCGGCCGGAAGTCGTGCCCCCACTGCGACACGCAATGCGCCTCGTCGATCGCGATGACGCTGAGGGATCCGCGCTGCAGGAGCCCCAGGGTCTGCGCGTTCGAGAGCCGCTCGGGCGCGACGTAGACGAGGTCGAGGTCGCCTGCCAGATACGCGCGCTCGACCTCTGCCCGCTCGGCCGCCGTCTGCGTCGAGTTCAGGTACGCGGCGCGCACGCCGTTGGCGCGCAGGGCGTCGACCTGGTCGTGCATGAGCGCGATGAGCGGACTGACCACGAGGCCCGTGCCCTCGCGGACGAGCGCGGGGATCTGGTAGCAGAGGCTCTTGCCACCGCCGGTGGGCATGAGCACCACGGCGTCGCCGCCGCCGACGACCTGGTCGATGATCGCGGCCTGGTCTCCGCGGAACGCGTCGTAGCCGTAGACCGCGGTGAGCGCGGCCAGAGCCGTGGCGTACCGGCTCGGCGCCGGCGTCGCCGGTCGCTGAGCCTGTCGAACAGCAGCGGGCGCGGGAAAGCTCCCCTGCGGAACGGCGCCCGGCGTTCCCGCCCAATCGCCCTCCTCGGGCGGGGGCGCCGCATCCCAGGGTTCGTCGCTGAACGGCATGTCGGCGTAGGGGTCATCCAGGGGCGCATCGGACCACGGCAGATCCGCATAGGGGTCGCGCGGATCGTTCTGGGGCATGCAACCAGCGTAACGAGCGGTGCCGACACCGGAGGCCGCTGTCCACAGGTCTCGCCCGGCCCCAACTGCGCCCGCCCCCGGGTTCCAGCCCGCCCTGCCCTCAACTCGAAAGGATGAATGCAATTCCGCAGGATCCGGATCCGCGATTCTTCCTGTCGAGATGCATTTATCCTTCGAAATTGCGAGCCGGTGGCGCTGGACGACGACTCCGCCCGCCCCGGGTGTCTCAGTCCGGGCATATGTTGGACGCACGACACCGCACGAAGGAGCACGATGCCCGAGATCGCCGTGAGCTTGAACGAGGCCGAGTCGCGCTACGAGATCACCAGCGACGGCGCACTCGCCGGGTTCGCCGAGTTCCAGCGGCGCCCGGGGATGATCCTGTTCATCCACACCGAGGTGGATCCGGAGTTCCAGGGTCAGGGCCTCGCCGCGCAGCTCGCCGCGGGCGCGCTGGCCGACGCGGTGGCCACGGGCGACACGATCGTGCCGTACTGCCCCTACATCAACAAGTACCTCCGCACGCACGAGGTCCCTGGCGCGAAGGTGCGATTCCCGACGGCCCCGGACGGATCCGCATGAGCCTGCACGGGCCGCGCGCAGCGGTGCTCGAGGCGCGCGAGGTTCCGCTCGGTGGCGTGCGTGCGATGAACGTGCTGCGTGTGCTGCCCAGCAAAGATGTACCGACGATCGGCGCCTGGTGCTTCCTCGACCGGTTCGGCCCCGCCGAGGTGCGCATGCGTGTGGAACCGCATCCGCACATCGGCCTGCAGACCGTGACCTGGCCGCTCGTCGGCGAGATCCGGCACCGCGACACGATCGACAGCGATGTCGTGCTGCGCCGCGGGCAGCTCAATCTCATGACGGCCGGGCACGGCATCGCGCATTCGGAGTACTCGGTGGGCGAGGAGGCCGGCCCGCTCGACGCGCTGCAGCTCTGGGTGGTGCTGCCCGACGGCGCCGCCACCGGTGCGCCCGGCTTCGAACAGCACCTGTCGCTGCCGGGTCTAACGCTTCCCGCCGAGACCGGATCCGACGCCGACGTCACCGTGGTGATGGGCTCCTATGCAGGCGTCGACTCCCCCGCGACGGCCTATACGCCGATCGTGGGCGCGGAGATCCGCCTCGAGCGCGGCACATCCGTCGTGCTGCCGTTCGATCCGGCCTGGGAGCACGGTCTGCTGCTCGTCGAGGGCGACGCCCGTGTCTCCGGATCCGACCTGGCCGAGACCGCGCTCTCCACGGACGACGTGCTGTTCCTCGGCGACTCCCGCGAGGACGTCACCGTGTCGAGCGAGAGCGGGGCGCTGCTCTTCCTCCTCGGCGGCGAGCCCTTCGAACAGGACCTCGTGATGTGGTGGAACTTCGCCGCCCGCAGCCACGAGGAGATCGCGCAGGCGCGCGAGGACTGGGAAGCCGGATCCGACCGGTTCGGTCACGTCGCCGGTCACGGCGACGAGCGGGTGCCTGCTCCGCCGATCCCGCCCGTGCACCTCATGCCACGGCGCCGGAGGATCTGACCGGGGATCGCTCCCGACCGATCCGCCCGGGAGCGCCGGTACGCTGGACGGGTGCCCGCCCGCTCCCCGCTGCCCACGCGGATCCTGCTCGTCTGCGCCGCCATCGGGGTCGCCACGGGCCTGCTCGGCGCCGCCGCCGGCTGGGTGACGATCCCCGTGATCGCCGGCGCGCCGTTCGCCTACGGCCTGGTGCTGGGCTCGCATGTGCTGCCGGGGATCATCGCGCAGGAGGTGCTGCGCCGCCCACTGGTCGCGCTGCTCACGCACGTGCTCGCGGCTCTCGTCGCGAGCGCGTTCAACCCCATCTGGTTCCCGCGCTTCCTCGGCACCGCGCTGCTGTTCGGCCTCATCCAGGAGGGCGTCGCCGCCCTCACGCGCTATCGCGCCTGGGGCGCGTGGCGGTTCTTCGTCTCGGCGGCGATCATCGGCGTGATCATCGCGGTGGTGGTGTTCTTCGCCGTCGACCTGGAGAAGCTGCCCCTCTGGGCGCGGATCGTCTACCTTCCTCTGGCAGTGCTCGGTCCGATCGCCTGGACCGCGGTCGGCCTGCGCATCGGCATCTCGCTGCGTCGCGCCGGCGTCGCCCCGCACTGAGCGCGCCCCCTCGCGAGCGCCCCCGCACGGCGTCGACCTTTCGCCGACGTCGCTGGCCGACGCCCTGCACCCCGAGGGTTCCAGCCCCACTAGGTTAGGCTTGCCTAAGCAGCCCTTCCCGAACGGAACCCCATGCCCTCCGCCCCGCTTCTGCGCGTGCGCGATCTCACGGTCACGCATCGCGGCGCGGGCGATCCCGCGGTCCGCGACGTCTCGTTCGATGTGAACGCCGGCGAGGTCGTACTCCTCCTGGGCCCGTCCGGATCCGGCAAGTCCACGCTCGCGCTCGCGCTCGGCGGGCTGATCCCGCACTCGCTCGACGCCGAGATCACCGGCACCGTCGCGGTCCGCGGCCATGAGACCGCCACCACGCCCGTCGCAGAGCTGAGCCGGGATGTCAGCACCGTGTTCCAGGATCCGGATGCGCAGATCGTCACCGGATCCGTCCTGGACGAAACGGCGTTCGCGCTCGAGAATCTGTGCCTGCCCGTGGACGAGGTGCTGGAACGCACCGAGCACGCCCTCCGCCGCATGGGTCTGTGGGAGCGCCGCGACGAGAATCCCGACCGTCTGTCCGGCGGAGGGAAGCAGCGTCTGGCGATCGCCGCCGCACTCGCGACGTCCGCCCCGGTGCTCATCCTGGACGAGCCCACGGCGAACCTCGACCCGTCCGGCACCGCCGAGGTGCATGCGGCGCTTGCGAGCCTCGCCGGGCCGACGCGCGCGATCGTCCTCGTCGAGCACGACCTCGACGCGGAGTGGTTCCTGAGCCCGCGGAGCACGGTCGAGGCCGGCTTCGCGACGCGCGCCATCGTGCTCGACGACGACGGAAGGGTCGCCTTCGACGGCCCCGCCGCGGAGGTGCTGCGCGACCACGCCGACGAGCTGATCGCCCTCGGGGTGCGCCTGCCGACGGCCGCCCTCGCCGCGCGGCGGCTGAACGACCGACTGCCGTCGCTCAGGGTGGATCCGATCGCCCCGCTTCCGCTCACAGCGACGGAGCTCGCGGGCGCCCTTCGCGGCGTGGGTGTGGACGCATCGCTGTTCGAAACTCAGTCGATTCGGGCCGCTGGCGCCCTCTTCGACGCGGAACCGACCGAATCGACTGAGTTTCGTCCGGCTGATGCGCCGAAGCCGGTCATCGCCGTGCGCGGCCTGGACGTCGTCCGCAGGCGAACGCCGATCCTGCGTGGGATCGACCTCGACATCGCGCCCGCGTCGATCACGGCGGTGATCGGGCCGAACGGCGCGGGCAAGACGACGCTCGTGCAGGCGCTGGCCGGAGTGGTGCCACCGCCGCGCGGGACCGTCCGGCTCCTGGGTATCGACCCGGCGACCGCGTCACCACGCACGCTGGCCGCGCACGTCGGCTTCGTATTCCAGAACCCGGAGCACCAGTTCATCGCGCACACGGTGTTCGACGAGCTGGCGCACGGCCTTCGGCTGCGCCGTACCCCACCCGCGGAGATCGCCGAGCGCATCGGGGCGATGCTCGATCGGTTCGGCCTCGCAGACAAGGCCGCCACGCACCCGTACCTGCTCTCGGGCGGCGAGAAGCGCCGGCTCTCGGTGGGAACCGCGCTCATCACGCGCCCCCGCATCCTCGTGCTCGACGAGCCGACGTTCGGACAGGATCTGCGCCGCACCGACGAGCTGCTCGCTCTGTTCCGAGAGCTGCGCGCCGACGGCACGACGATCGTGCTCGTGACGCACGACCTCGACCTGGTGGTGCGGCACACGACCCATACGGTGCTCGTCGAAGACGGTGCGGTCGCCGCCGCCGGCCCCACCCCGGCGCTCGTGCGCGATGGCCTGATCCCGCTCCCGACGGCGTACGCGGCGGTCCCGCCAGCGCTGCGCGGACTGCTCAACGACGAGCGCGCTGTCTCATCGGTCGTGGCCGACGAGACCGGCACTGCCTCGCGCCCGCTGGACGCGAGGCGGGCGCATCGGGTATCCGACGCAAGCCTCGGCTCCGACACTTCGTCATCTCCTGCGTCACGTGCTGATCCGCGGGACGACGTGCTCCCGGACCCGAATCCGCCTGTCACCGCGGGCGTCGCGGACACGCCTCCGAACCCGCCGGATCCATACGCCGAGCAGCCGTCGGCACCGGCGCGCGCCTGGCTGCACGGCCTGAACCCGCTCGCCAAGCTCGGAGCGGTGCTGCCCGCGATGGCGCTGCTGCTGTTCGTGCGGGACCTCGCGACGCCGGTCGCATTCCTGGTGCTCGCCTACATGGTGCTGTTGACGGGCGCGCGACTGACCGCGCGGATCTGGGCGGTGCTGCTGCTCGCGATCCCCGCGGGGATCCTCGTGCTGGGGCTGTCCATGGCGCTGTGGACGGATCCGGCACAGGTCGCCGCGACCCCCGCCGTGCTGCAGATCGGCGCATGGCAGCTGCACGCCGGCGCGCTCGAGGCCGGGTTCGCGACGGGACTGCGGCTGGCGGCGATCCTCGCGCTCTCGCTCATCTCCGGCCTCACCACGACCGGGCCGGACGTGGTGCGTGCGGGCGTGCAGCAGCTGCGGATCCCGTACCGGATCGGCTACACGGCGCTCGCGGCGTATCGGTTCGTGCCGCGCTTCGGCTACGAGCTGAGCGTGATCCGTGCGGCGCACCGGGTGCGCGGCACGCACGGCGGGCGCGGGCCGTTCGCCCGGATCGCGCGCGGCTGGGGGTACATCGTGCCGCTGCTGGCGAGCGCGATCCGGCATGCCGAGCGAGTGGCGCTGGCCATGGACTCGCGCGCCTTCGGCGCGCATCCCACCCGCACCGAGCGGCACGAGGTGCCGTTCCGCGCGCGCGACGTCGTCTTCCTGGTCCTGATGCTCGCCGCCACCGCGGCTCTCCTGATCCTGACGTGATCCGGATTCAAAGCGCGCAAATGGCTCCATGCACCGCGATTTCGGAGCCATTTGTGCACTTCGAAACACAGATGAAAGGTTTCCGATGGCATACAGCAAGATGGTCAAGCCGGCCTCGGCCGGGCTCGTCCCCCTCACCGTGCTGCGGACCGAGCGGCTCGCCCCGCACTGGATCCGCGTCACCCTCGGCGGCGGCGAGATCGAACGGTTCACGCCGATGGGCTTCGACCAGTGGTTCCGGCTCTTCCTGCCTGTCGGCGGCGAGGCGGCGCTGAGCCGAGTGCCGGCCAAGGCCAACCACACCCTGGGGTACCTGAAGTTCCTCCGGATCCCCGACGGCGTGCGCCCGGTCATGCGCAACTACAGCGTGCGCGCGTTCCGCCCTGCCGCGGCCGAGGCCGGGGCAGAGCTCGACGTGGACTTCGTGCTGCACGGCTCCGCCGCCGACGGCACCGCGGGCCCGGCCTCACGGTGGGCCGAGACCTGCCGTCCGGGCGAGCACGTGCTCGTGATCGATGAGGGCCTCACCTTCAACCCCGAGCGCGGCACGGACCGGGTGGTGCTCGTCGGCGATGAGACTGCTCTGCCCGCGATCGCCGGGATCTGCGCGTCGCTGCCCACGGATGCGACCGGATCCGTGCTGCTCGAGGCGCCGTCCGCGGAGGACGCGCTGGACTTCCCGCACCCCGACGGCATCGACGTGCAGTGGTTCGTGCGCGCCCCCTCCGACCGGCCCGGCGTGCTCGCTCTGGCGGCACTGCGCGATCTGGCTCTCCCCGAGACGCCGTTCCACGCCTATGCCGCGGGAGAGCAGGCACTGGCTTCCGGTGCGCGCAAGCTTCTGGTCGGCGAGCGCGGCGTCGACAAGGGGCAGGTCAGCTTCTGCGGCTACTGGCGGATCGGCTCGTCCTCGCCCGCCTCCCGCGCGGCGCGCGAGACGGCGGCGGAACCGCTGGGCTGATTCCCTCCCGAACCGCCTCGAACCGCCTCCGGGCGCATGGGGCGCCGAAGGCGGTTCGATCCGGTTCGGACCGGCAGCGGACTCAGGCATCGAGCCCGCTCAGCTGATCTTCTTCTTGTAGATGGCGATCGCGAAGCCGTAGGCGACCACGAGGATCCCGACCATCCAGGCGAGGGCGATCCAGATGCTGGATCCCACCGGCTGCTCGTTGAAAAGCGCGCGGATGGTGTTCACGATCGACGTCACCGGCTGGTACTCGGCGAACCAGGCCACCGGACCCGGCATCGATGAGGTGGGCACGAACGCCGAGCTGATGAACGGCAGGAAGATGAGCGGGTAGCTGAAGGCGCTCGCGCCGTCCACGGTCTTGGCGCTCAGACCCGCGATCACGGCGAGCCAGGTCAGCGACAGGGTGAACAGGATGAGGATCCCGACCACGGCCAGCCATGCCCCGACCGAGGCCCCGGTGCGGAAGCCCATCGCGAACGCGACGCCGACCACGATCGCCACGGACACGATGTTCGCGACGAGCGAGGTGAGCACGTGCGCCCAGAGCACGCTCGATCGGGCGATCGGCATGGACTGGAAGCGCTCGAAGATGCCGCCCTGCAGGTCGAGGAACAGCCGGTACGAGGTGTACGCGATGCCGGAGGCGATCGTGATGAGCAGGATGCCCGGCAGCATGTAGTCGATGTACGACTGGTCGGATCCGGTGTGGATCGCCCCGCCGAGCACGTAGACGAACAGCAGCATGAGCGCGATCGGGGTCACTGCGGTGGTGATGATCGTGTCGGGGCTGCGCAGGATGTGCTTGAGCGAACGGCCGGTGAGCGTGCCGGTGTCGCTGAGGACGTGGCTGGTCATTTCACTGCCTCCTTCTTGGTGTCAGGCCCTTCGACGGGCTCAGGGGCCGGGCCCGTGGACGGGCCGACCAGGGCGAGGAAGACCTCCTCGAGAGTGGGCTGCTTCTCGACGTACTCGACCTTCGCCTGCGGCAGGAGGCGCTTGAGCTCGGCGAGCGTGCCGTTCTGGATGATGGTGCCCTCGTGCAGGATCGCGATCCGGTCGGCCAGCTGCTCCGCCTCGTCGAGGTACTGCGTGGTGAGCAGCACGGTGGTGCCGCCCTTCGCGAGCTCCTTGACGGTGTCCCAGACCTCGATCCGCGCCTGCGGGTCGAGGCCAGTGGTCGGCTCGTCGAGGAAGATCACCGGCGGATTGCCGATCAGGCTCATCGCGATGTCGAGCCGGCGCCGCATGCCGCCGGAGTAGGTGCCCGCACGGCGTCCGCCGGCGTCGGTGAGCGAGAACCTGGCGAGCAGATCGTCGGCCACGGATCCCGGATCCTTCAGGTGCCGCAGCTTCGCGACGAGCACGAGGTTCTCGCGGCCGGTGAGGATCTCATCGACCGCGGCGAACTGGCCGGTGAGGCTGATCGCGTCGCGCACGTCGTTCGGTGCCGAGGCGACGTCGACGCCGTGCACGGTCGCGGATCCGCCATCGGCCTTCAGCAGCGTCGACAGGATCCGCACCAGCGTGGTCTTGCCGGCGCCGTTCGAGCCGAGCAGGGCGAAGATGCTGCCGCGCTCGACCTCGAAGTCGACGCCGCGCAGGACCTGCAGGTCCTTGAACGCCTTGGTGACGCCCTGCACGCGGATCGCGGGGGCGGTGAGGGTGGTCATGGTCACTTCTCCTTCCGGGCGGCGTCGTCGACCGCCTTGTTGAGGCGGGTGCGCTCCTTGTCGAGCCACACCTTGCCGTTGTAAGCGCGGGCGAACGTCTCGGCGAATTCGGCCGGGTCGTCGCCCACGATGTCGCGCACCGGCGTGCCGTCGGCCGCCGCGCGCTCCCAGAGGTCGGCGAGGTCGCTGAGCATCGTCACCATGACGTCGCCGTCGGTGATGCCGCCGGCGATCATCAGGTAGCGGTCCGTGGCCTTGGCGACCGTGCCGTAGGGCTCGGGAAGGGCCTCGATGCGGGCCTTGTACTGGCGGTACTGCTTCTTCTGTTCGAGGGACCCGGTGAGGGCTTCGATCCACTTGGCGGCCATGTCAGGCTCCTTCATTCGTGTCGGTCGTGCTGCTGTCGGTGTGGCGGAGCTGTTCGATGTGCTCTGCGAGGAAGCTCCAGGTCCTCCAGAACTCGGCGAGCTGATCCCGCCCCTGCGTGTTGAGCGAGTACACCTTGCGCGGCGGACCCTTTTCGGACGGGACCTTCTCGACATCCACGAGGCCCCTCTGCTCGATCCGCACCAGCAGCGCGTAGACCGTGCCCTCCGCGATGTCGGAGAAGCCTCCGTCCCGCAGCCGCGTGGTGATCTCGTATCCATAAGCCGATCGCTCGGCCAGGATCGCCAGGACGATCCCCTCGAGAGTGCCCTTGAGCATCTCGGTCATCTGACTCGCCATCGCGATCGCCTCCTTCTTCTACTCAGTGATGTTGACTACCGGTAGACAGTAACACTGAGTACCGGTACATAGCAACACTGAATACCAATCTTTTTCAACCAACCTTCGACGGCTGAAGGACACCGGTCGAGAGACGGAGAACGCCCTCGGATCCGAGGATCCGGGGGCGTCGATACCGACCGTCGAGACTCGCGCTCAGACCCAGTCATCGGCATGCAGCTGGCGCACGCCGCGATCATGCAAGAAGAACTGCGCCCGCAGCGCAAGCCCGAGCGCCGCCGCCTGACGTCGCATCGCCCGCGCCCAGATCCGGACGTCATCCTCCTCGCCACCCACGACGTCGCCGCCCGGCCGCTCCCACACCAGCACGACCGCGGCGTTGCCGGTGAGCTCCCGGAGCAGGCCCATTCGATGCGCGAGCAGCTGCGCCTGGCCGATCTCGCCGAGGTCTTCCACGAACACGGTCTCGAGCGGATCGCTCGGGTAGTCGGCCATGGGCATGATGGGCTCGCCGAGCCGGCCTCTCCCGTCGATGAAGAGCAGCCACATCTGCCGCTGGTTCGCCTGCTGGAGCAGCAGCTCCAGCGCATCGCGAAGGTCGTCGTCGCTTTCGAGCACCTGCTCGCGCAGTGATTCAGGATTCATGCCGCCCAGCCTGGCGAGACGGCACTGCGCCTGCGGGCCTGTTCGCGCAACCGGTGCGGAACTCGGCGCGCGCCCCACCTGTGCAGGGCGATCACCGAAAGAACGCCCCCGGATCCGGAGATCCGAGGGCGTTCCTTTCACGCGTCAGGCGATCAGCGCTTGCCAGCGATCTGACGTCCGACGAGATCGCGCATGATCTCGTTGGTGCCGCCGTAGATGCGGTGCACGCGGGCGTCGGTGAAGGCCTTCGCGATCGGGTACTCCATGATGTAGCCGTAGCCGCCGTGCAACTGCACGCCCATGTCGAGCACCTCCCACTCGCGCTCGGTCGTCCAGAACTTGACCTTCGCGGCGTCCTCGGCCGACAGCTTGCTGTCCTTGTAGGCGAGCAGTGCGCGGTCGACGTACGCCCACATCACCTCGGTGGTGGTGACCATGTCGGCGAGGCGGAAGCGGGTGTTCTGGAAGTCGGCGATGCGCTCTCCGAACGCCTCGCGATCCTTCGTGTAGGCGATGGTCCAGTTCGTCGCCGCCTCAGCCGCAGCCGCCGCGGCGACGCCGATCGACAGGCGCTCGAGCGGCAGGTTCATCATCAGCTGGATGAAACCCTGCCCCTCCTTGCCGCTGATGAGGTTCTCCTCGGGGATGAACACGTCGGTGAAGCTGAGCTCTGCCGTGTCCCAGCCGTGGAAGCCCATCTTGCTGAGCTTCTTGCCCTGGTCGAAGCCCTCCATGCCCTTCTCGACGATCAGCAGGCTGAAGGCGTCGGGACGGTTGCCCTCACCGGTCTTGACGAAGGTCACGACGATGTCCGCCGTGGTCCCCGACGAGATGAACGTCTTGGCGCCGTTGAGGATGTAGCCGCCGTCGACCCTCTTCGCATTGGTCTTGATGCCGCGCAGGTCGGAGCCGGCACCCGGATCGGTCATCGCGAGCGCGCCGAGCACCTCGCCGGTCGCCATGCGCGGCAGCCACTTCGCCTTCTGCTCCGGTGTGCCCATGTGCACGAGGTAGGGGACGGCCAGATCGTCCTGGATCCCGAACGCGCCGGCGAGCGATCCCGCACCGGCCGCGATGACCTCTTCCATCACGATGGTGCGGAAGCGGTAGTCCTGCAGCATCCCGGCGCCGCCGAACTCCTCGGGCACGGAGAGCCCGATCAATCCAGCCTCGCCCGCCGCGAGCATGGTCGCGCGGTCGATCTCGCCGGCCGCCTCCCAGCGCTCGATGGCCTCGTTCGTGACGTGGCGCTTGATGAAGTCCTTGACCAGGTCGCGGAATGCCTCGTGGTCCTCGTCGTAGATGTCGCGTTCCATCGCGCTCCTCCAGATCGTGTGTGCGTCTTCGCTCTCGCGATCCTATGCGGAAAATCGCGGATCTCGGCGCAAATTGTGGGAATGCATCCCACTGATGGTGAGACTCGGTGTCACGATTTGTGCGATCGCTCCAGCGGCGCCGAGGGGCGCTGGAGGCCCGCCTTCGCCGACGCGCGAACAGGCGCGGCAACGCAGACCGACGATGCCGATCAGCCCAGGTACGCGGGAGCTGCGGCGAGCCCGAAGAACTGCTCGAGCGTGACGTAGCCCCCGTCGTGATACGCCGTCGCGAGGGGTACGCCGATGTAGCGGAGGTGCCAGGGCTCGGGATCGTATCCGGTCACCGGTGTCTGGCCGGCGACGTAGCGGACGATGAAGCCGTACTGCCAGCCGTTCGCGGCGACCCACGCGCCGGCCGACGTGCTGCCGAAGGAGTCGATGTCGCCGCAGCCACCCGCGCACGAGACCACATCGGCGGCGAGGCCGGTCTGATGCTCGCTGTGGCCGGGGCGGGCGGAGAGGGCATCGCCCTGCGCCTGGCCGAATTGAGCGATCTGCCCCGAGTACGTCTGCACCTGGGTGTCGTACGAGCGATAGCCGCTGGCGAGCGCGATCGAGCCGACGCCTGCCGCATCCGCCGCGGCGGAGAGCTGGTCCAGGGCGTGCGCCGTGTCGGAGCGCAGCGATCCCGCTCCGTCGACGGAGAGCGCAGGATCACCGAGGGAAGTCGGCGCGTAGGTCACCGGGTTGAGCGGCCGGGTCTTGTTCACCACGACCCAGTCCCGGCTCGGGTCGGCCAGGTCGATGCACGGGGCGTTGCCTGCGGCGACCGCGTCCCGGAACGCCGCGCCGCCGCCGAATGCCGTCACCACGGCGTCATCGCCGCCGGACGCCAGCGCCTGCTGCACGCCAGCTTGCGCGCAGGGGTTCGCCGCCGGCGTCGCGTGCAGCTGCACGGACGGGAGACTCGTGGCAGCCTCGGGCATCGTGATCCCGGCCGGCTTCGGATCCGCCGCGGCGTGCCCACCAGGGCCGGCCTTGGCCGAGCCGTCCGCAAGCGCCCAGAGCGCACCGATCAGCGCGACCGCCAGCCCGAGGATGACGAACAGCCGGAACGTCACTCGCGGATCCATGCGGCGCGCGCGAGTCGGGTGCCGCGGGTCTGCCACGGGTCCATTCTCACCGGCGGACCTGGACATCCGCGACATTCGAAGTTTTTGACGATCTCTTCTTGACTCTCTATCGTTGTTATGTTCGAATATTGCTATGAGGTGGCAAGGGCAAAGGGTCGACGAGACGGACGCGCAGGCGCTGCCCGGCATGGAGAACCGCACGGGGTTCCTCCGCACCGTGACGACGCCGGAGTTCGCGGGCATGACGTTCCACGAAGTTCTCGCGAAGTCGGCGCTGAACCATGTACCCGGCCCCTCGAAGATGCCGTTCGACTGGACCGTCAACCCGTACCGGGGATGCAGTCATGCGTGCGTCTACTGCTTCGCCCGGGGGACGCACACCTATCTCGATTTGGACGCGGGGCGCGATTTCGACTCGCAGATCGTGGTCAAGGTGAACGTGGTGGAGACGCTCGAGAAGGAGCTGCGCCGCGGATCCTGGAAGCACGAGACGGTCGCGCTCGGCACGAACACGGATCCATACCAGCGCGCGGAGGGGCGTTACCGGCTGATGCCGGGGATCATCCGCGCACTGGCCGATTCCGGGACGCCGTTCTCGGTGCTCACCAAAGGCACACTGATCCGCCGCGACATCCCGGTGCTCGTGGAGGCCGCCGCCCGGGTGCCTGTGGACGTGCAGCTGTCGATCGCGATGTTCGATGAGACGTTGCGCGAGGCGATCGAGCACGGGGCGCCGTCCACGCAGGCGCGGCTCGACACGGTGCGTGCGCTCAGCGATGCCGGATTCCGGGTCGGGGTGTTCCTGATGCCGATCCTGCCGCACCTCACCGACTCGGTGAACGCGATCGACGACGCACTGCGACGCATCAAGGAGTCCGGCGCCGACCACGTCATCTACGGGGCACTGCACCTGAGGCAGGGCGTGAAGCCCTGGTTCCTGCAGTGGCTGTCGCAGCACCGGCCCGATCTGCTGTCGTCCTACCGTGTGCTGTATCCCGGATCCGCGGCCGAGGCGCCGAAGGACTATCGCCGGTGGCTCGCACGGCGAGTCAAGCCACTGATCCGGATGCACGGGCTGGAGGCGCTGCACTCCGACGATCGCCCGGCGCGGGGCAGCAGAACGGCTCCGGAGCGCGCAGTGCGCGCCCCGGAGCCGTTATCGACCCTGTTCTGACCACGGCGCCGGCTCAGAGCGGCGCCATGGTCAGAGCCGCGGCGAACTCAGGGCCGTACCGAACCGGCAGGTGGAACCGGGCTCAGTACCAATTCGTGGCCTGCGAGTGACCCCAGGCCGAGCACGGGGTGCCGTAGACGCTGGAGATGTAGCCGAGGCCCCACTTGATCTGCGTGGTGGCGTTGGTCTCCCAGTCATCGCCCGCGCTGGCCATCTTGCCCCCGGGCAGCGCCTGCGGGATGCCGGTCGCGCCGGACGGGTTGTAGGCCTGGTAGTTCCAGCCGGACTCCTTGTTCCACAGCGAGTTCAGGCACTGGAACTGGTCATCGCCCCAGCCGTAGTCACTGGCCATGATCTGCTGCGCGGCGGCGCGGGCGCCGTCCGGAGTGTTCGCCGCGGCCTGCGCCTCGGCGGCGGCCTGAGCGGCAGCGGCGGCCGCAGCAGCCGCGGCATCCGCCGCCTGCTTCTGTGCGACGGCGTTGTTCAGGTTGGTGCGGACCTCGGCGACCTGCGACTCGACCTTCTCGGAGTAGTCGGCGACGGCCACGGCGAGCGCGGTGTGCACAGAGCCCTTGTGCGATGCCGCGTCCGACAGCACCTCGTGCGCCGAAGTCAGGCCGGTCGCGTCGACGAGCTTGCGCGCCTGGCCGAGATCGAGGCCCGAGGCCTTCACATCGGCGTTCACGGAGGCGGCGTCGGTCATCGCGGTCTTGGCGGTGTCGAGAGCCGCGCGCACCTGCGCCTGCTGGTTGTAGGCGGTCACGTCGTCGACCTGCGCCAGGGCCGGAGAGGCGGCGGCGACGGTCGGGGCGACGAGCACGGCACCGCCGACGACGAGGGCGCCGAGCACGGCCGTCGCGCTCACGATGGCGACGGTCTTACTGCGGGCAGAGCGGAAGAACGGGTTTCTTGACATGACGAAGTAACGATCCTTGAAGTCTTCAGCGCCGCTCGGGTAGCGACGTCAACGCCTCGGGTCGGGCGTACAAGATAACGATCCTGCATCACTGTCCCTGGGAGCCCACCGAGGATCCCGGGATCCTGCAGAATATTTTGTCCGAATTCTCAGGTTTCGATTTCGTCGCCGATCTCCTCCGACGACCCGCCCCTCGGGCCGCTCGATCCGTGGTGTCGGAGGTTGCGAGTAGCGTCGCGGGATGGTCACGCTTCGCCCCTGGCAGCCCGAGGACCGGCCGTTGCTCGACGCCTTCAACACGCCCGCGATGACGGCGCACCTCGTCGCGACCGAGAGCGCGGAGGAACTGGAGCAGCGGCATCTCCGTTACCTGAAGGACGACCTGCCCGGGCGCATGCTCGTGATCGTCGACGGATCCGAATCCGTGGGAACGATCGGCTACTGGGAGACCCTCGAGGGCGGTGAGGTCGTCTGGGAGACCGGCTGGGGAGTGCTCCCCGCATACCAGGGCCGCGGCTTCGCGGGGCTGGCGCTCCAGGAGCTCCTCGCCATCGTCCGCGACGACGGCCGGCACGACGAGATCCACGCCTACCCCTCCGTCGACAATGAGCCCTCGAACGCGCTCTGCCGCCGTGCGGGGTTCACGCTGCGCGCGACCCGGCGGTTCCCGTTCCGTGGCGAGGAGCTGCTCAGCAACGACTGGGCACTCGCGCTCTGACACGTTCCCCGGCTGGGCCCCCGGGTGCACGGAAGGGCCGGGAGTGCGGCTCCGGAATCATCCGGACCCGGTGCTCCCGGCCCTTGCATGTGATGGCGCGGCGCGCGGCCGCGCGGCGCTCAGGACGTGAGGTCTGCCGCCGACGGCATGCGACCGGCGATCTCCTCGATGACGTCGTCGCCGAGGCGCGCCTCCTCGAAGGGAGCATCGATCTCGGCACGGTTCAGCAGTTCAGTCATGCGGCGACCGCGCGGGCGGGTGATCAGGGTCACGACGCGTCCTGCGTTGCCGGCACGGCCGGTGCGGCCGGAGCGGTGCAGGTACGTCTTGTACTCGTCGGGCGCATCGGCCTGCACGACCAGGTCGATGTCGTCGACGTGGATGCCGCGCGCGGCGACGTCGGTCGCCACGAGCACGTTCACCCGGCCGGAGGTGAGCTTCTGCAGGTTGCGCGTGCGCTTGGCCTGGTTCAGGTCGCCGTGCAGCGAGACCGCGGGGATCCCGGCATCCTCGAACTGCTCGGCGAGCTGCTCGGCGAAGGCGCGAGTGCGAGAGAAGACGAGCGTGCGTCCGTCGCGGTCGACCAGCGAGGCGAGGATCTCCGCCTTGTCCCGGTGCTCGATCACGAGCACGCGGTGCTCGATCGTGCCGGAGTCCTGCGTCTCACCGGCCACCTCGAACACGGCCGGGTCCACGAGGAACTCGTCCACGAGCGCGGCGACCTCGCGGTCCAGCGTGGCCGAGAACAGCAGCTTCTGGCTGCCCTCCCCCGTCGCGCGGAGGATCCGCTGCACCGGCTCGACGAACCCGAGCTCGCACATGTGGTCGGCCTCGTCGAGCACGGCGATCCGCACGTCGGAGAGGTCGAGCTTGCCCTGGTTGATCAGGTCCTCGATGCGGCCGGGCGTGCCGATCACGATGTCGACGCCCTTCTTCAGCGCGCCGACCTGGCGCGCCTGGGGCACGCCGCCGTAGATCTGCGTGGTGAACAGGCCGACGCTGCGCGCGATCGGCTGCACGGTGCGGTCGATCTGCAGCGCGAGCTCACGCGTCGGAGCGAGGATGATCGCCTGCGGCGCACGACCGAACTCGCGCTTCTTGCCCTTCTGCGCCTTCAGGATGCTCTCCACGAGAGGAGCGCCGAATGCGATGGTCTTGCCGGATCCGGTGCGCCCGCGGGCGAGCACGTCGCGCCCCTCGAGCACGGCGGGAATGGAGGCCGCCTGGATCGGGAACGGCGTCGCCGCGCCCATGTTCGTCAGCACCTCGACGATGTTCGATCCGAGTCCGAGATCGCCGAAGGTCACGTCCGCGACTTCTTCGGCCTTCACGGTCTGCGCCTCGAGGCGCTCGTGCACCACATCCTCGACCTGCTCGTGCTTCGGACCGCGATCCGCGGTGCGGTTCCAGTCGCTGCGGCTCGGTCCGTCGGTACGGCGAGGGCGGTCGTCCCGACGCGGACGATCGTCGCGGCTCGGGCGCTCGGTGCGGTCGAAGCGCGGGCGCTCGGCCCGATCGTCCCGGCGGGCGCGGTCATCACGGTCGAACCGCGGGCGGTCGAACGACGGGCGACCCGCGCGGTCGTCGCGCTGCGGGCGGTCGCTGCGAGTGCGGTCGTCGCGGTCATAGCGTGGGCGGTCGTCCCGCTGCGGACGATCGCTCCGGTCGAAACGCGGACGGTCATCACGCTGCGGACGATCGCTCCGGTCAAACCGCGGACGGTCATCACGCTGCGGACGATCGCTCCGGTCAAACCGCGGACGGTCATCACGCTGCGGACGGTCGTTCCGGTCGAAACGCGGACGCTCGGTCCGCCCGGCACGGTCGTCGGACCGGGGACGGTCATTCCGGTCGAACCGCGGACGGTCATCAGGCTGCGGACGCTCGTCGCGGTCGAACCGCGGACGCTCGGTCCGGCCGGCGCGATCGTCGTACCGCGGGCGGTCGTCGCGACGGGAACGGTCGTCCCGGTCGAAGCGGGGGCGGTCATCCCGGCGGTGCGGTGCGTCGATGCGTCCCGATTCGGCGCGGTTGCGGATCGAGCGCGACTCGTCGCGGCCGGCGCGCTCCTGCGCAGACCAACGCTGCTTCGGCGCACGCTCGCCCGCCGCCGGCTCGGGGCGGTAGCCGCGGTGGCTCGGGGAGCGGCTGCCGGGACGCGAGTCCACGCGCCGGTCGTCGCGGGCCGGACGGGCATCGCGATCGAATCCGCCGCGGCCGGACTCGCCGTCGCGGGCGGGGCGCCCCTGGTTGTGGCGATCGTGGAAGGAGGTCTTCTTCGCGTAACGCGGCTCGAAGTTCGCCGAGGGGCGTCCACCCTTGGGCTTGTGGTTCTTGGGCACGGGTATGTCCTTTGTCTGGTTCTCGCACGAGAACAGCACCCCGCCGCCCTCGTAGGGCGCGGGGAAACCCGGGCAGTCGTCGGCCGGGGGCCATTCATGTGATGGATGAAGCGCTCGGCGATGTCCGCCGAACTCACCATCGGCCCCTGGGCTCACACGTTCGCACACATCCGCGCCCGACGGGGATCCCGTGGGGCTGCGGTTGCCCGAAGCCGACGCTTCCACTCTACCGGATTCACCTGGGAACCCGCCCGGCGCCCCTGCCGCTCTACGATGGCGGCATGACCACTCCGACCGGCGTCCAGGTCCACCTCGAGGCGGACGGCGTCCGCGCGCAGATCTCGCAGGTCGGCGCTTCCCTCCGGCACCTCGTCGTCGGCGACACCACGGTCGTCCCGCCCTACCCCGATGACCGTCCGGCTCCCTCCTGCTCCGGTGTCGTTCTCGTCCCGTGGCCCAACCGGATCCGCGACGGCATCTGGGTCGACGGCGACGAGACCCGCGCGCTCGCGATCACCGAGCCGAAGCTGAACAACGCGATCCACGGACTGCTGCGCTACACGGCCTACGAGATCGCCGAGCAGAGCGACGCGAGCGTGCTGCTGCGCGCGAACGTGGTGCCGCAGATCGGCTATCCCTACCTGCTGGAGACGAGTGTGCGCTACACACTCGGCCCCGACGGCGTCACCGCCGAGCACACGATCGTGAACCGCTCCGAGGCTCCGGCCCCGGTCGCACTGGGAACGCACCCCTTTCTCACCGTCTCGGGAGCGGATCCCAAACAGCTCCTCCTGCGCATCCCCGCCGAGACGTTCTTCGAGACCGACGACCGGCTGCTGCCGATCGGCGAATCTCCCGTGTCCGACGGCACCGACCTGCGCGCGCCCCGGCGCCTCGCCGACGTGCAGCTCGACACCGGCTTCGCCACGCTCCATCGTGAAGAGGATGGGCGCGTGCGCAGCACGTTGACCGCCCCCGACGGTCGCGTGGTCACGCTCTGGCAGGGCCCGGGGCTGGACTACCTGCAGGCGTACACGAGCACGAGCTATCCGGGACAAGAGCTCGTGGTCGCCCTCGAGCCGATGTCCGCCCCCGCCGAGGCGTTCAACTCGGGCCGCGGTCTGCGCCGTCTCGCGCCCGGTGAGACCTGGAGGGTGCAGTGGGGTGTGACCCTCACCGCCTGAGCGCATCGCGTGGGATACTCTGCTCGGGAATCATCTTTCCGGCATGCGGATAATCGCGCCCGGATCTCGAAGGAGAGGATCCGCATGGCCGCTGAGAGTTCCACCGGCGTCAAGTCGGTCTCGCGCGTCTTCGATCTGCTCGAGCTCATCGCCGATGCCGGTGGCGATGCCACGATCAGCCAGCTGTCGACCGCCGCCGAGTTGCCGCTGCCCACGATCCACCGCCTCCTGCGCACCCTGGTCGCGGAGGGCTACGCGCGCCAGCTCGCCAACCGCCGCTACGCCCTGGGACCCAAGCTCGTGCGCCTGGGCGAGGTCGCGAACCGCCAGTTCGGCCTGATGGCTATGCCGCAGCTCAAGTCGCTCGTCGCGCGCCTCGGCGAGACCGCGAACCTGGCCACGATCGACGGCGACAGTGTTGTCTACGTCTCGCAGGCTCCGTCCCCGCATGCGATGCGCATGTTCACCGAGGTGGGCGGCCGTGCGCCGCTGCACTCCACGAGCGTCGGCAAGGCGATCCTCGCGCAGCTCGACGACGACCAGGTGCGCGAGATCATCGCCCGCGCGGGCATGCCGCATTCCACTCCGCGCTCGCTCGAGACGATCGACGCACTACTCGCGGACCTCGCGCTGAGCCGCGAGCGCGGCTACGCGGTCGATGATGGCGAGCACGAGGTCGGCGTGCGCTGCTTCGCGATGGCGGTGCCGAACATGCCGGTGCTCACCGCGGTCTCGATCTCTGGTCCGATGTCGCGCGTCGGCGAGGACTTCGCCGAGCAGGCGATCCCGGTGCTGCGCGAGGTCGTGGCCGACATCTCGGCCGTGACGAACGCGATCTGAGCGCCAACGGGTCGTCGCGCTTCGGCGCGCCGCGCCTTGACGGATGCCGATCCGTCGTCTTAGGCTGTCGATGTTTTCGGAACACGGTTTCCGTATATCGGAAACAGCGCGAATCTACTGGCGGTAAGGCCAAGGCGACGACGCCTGACCACACAGCGTTGCGCTCCTGAACAGGAGAATGCCCCCACAGGGCAGTCTCCAGGCCTAGGCTCCGTCTCACAGAGAGTCGGCACGGCCTGAGCCGCATCGCACACTGTCGCCGGATTCGAGGAGATTCGCATGACCGATATCGCCGTCACCGTCAACGGCAAGCAGCGTCCGCTCGCCGGAACGCCCGCGCACGCCACCGCTCTGGACTGGCTGCGCGACAACGGTCTCTCCGGCAGCAAGGAGGGCTGTGCGGAGGGCGAGTGCGGCGCCTGCGCGATGCTGCTGGCCACCCCCACCGTCGACGGCGGCACCGCCTGGACTCCGGTCAACGCCTGCCTGGTGCCCGTCTATGCGCTCGACGGCCAGGAGTTCATCACGGCCGAAGGCCTCGGATCGGTCGACGACCTGCATCCCGTGCAGGCGAAGCTGGCCGAGGCCGGCGGATCCCAGTGCGGCTACTGCACCCCGGGCTTCGCCTGCAGCATGGCGGGCGAGTACTACCGCGCCGATCGCACCCCCGCGGACGACGCTTCGACCGGCTCAACGACCGGCGCCGACGATGAAGCCTGCCCGGTCCACGATCCCGAGCACGGTCCGAACGGCTTCGACCTGCACGCGCTCAGCGGCAACCTGTGCCGCTGCACCGGCTACCGCCCGATCCGCGACGCCGCCTACACGCTCGGCTCGCCGGAGGCCGACGACCCGCTGCAGCAGCGGCTCGCGCAGCCCGCCCCGGAGCCGGTCGCGACCGACACCGAGGTCGAAGGTGCGCGCTTCGTGCGCCCCGCGACGCTCCCCGAGGCTCTGCGGATCCTGCACGACGAAAAGGACGCGCTGCTCGTCGCCGGATCCACCGACTACGGCGTCGAGGTCAACATCCGCGGCCGCCGCGCCCCGCTCGTCGTCGCGATCGAGCAGCTGCCGGAGCTGCGCACCCTGACCATCGCCGAGGAGGTCGCCACCGGCGCCGAAGGCTACGTCGAGATCGGCGCAGCCCTTCCGCTCTCCGAGGTGGAGAAGCGCCTCGACGGTCGGATCCCGCTGCTCGCACAACTGTTCCCGCAGTTCGCCTCGCGCCTCATCCGCAACCGCGGAACCATCGGCGGCAATCTCGGCACCGGATCCCCCATCGGCGATACCCCGCCGGCCCTGCTCGCCCTGCGCGCGAGCGTCGTGCTGGCGTCGGTCGACGGAGAGCGCGAGGTCGACCTGGCCGACTACTTCACCGGCTATCGGCAGACCGTCAAGCGCCCCGATGAGCTCATCAAGGCCGTCCGGATCCCGCTACCGCTCGCCACGACGACCGCCTTCCACAAGATCGCCAAGCGACGCTTCGACGACATCTCCAGCGTCGCCATCGCGTTCGCGCTCGACATCTCCGGCGGGATCGTGACCGGCGCGACCATCGGCCTGGGCGGCGTCGCCGCCACCCCGCTGCGTGCCCGCGCCACGGAGGACGCGCTGATCGGCAAGCCCTGGAACATCGCCACGGTGAAGGCGGCAGCCGAGATCCTCCGCGGCGAGGGCACCCCGATGTCCGACCACCGCGCGAGCGCGGAGTACCGCTCGCTCATGCTCAACACCGCGCTGCTCAAGCTCTACAGCGCGACCGTCATCGAGTCGAAGGAGGTGTCGGCATGAGCACTCTCGCCGACCGCCCGGAGAACCCCGTCGTCGGCCTGCGGGCCGCGCACGAGAGCGCCGCCCTGCACGTCACGGGCGCGGCGATGTACACCGACGACATCGCGGAGCAGACGCACGGCGTGCTGACGGCCTGGCCGGTGCAGTCCACGAACGCGCACGCCAAGGTCACGATCGACGTGTCCGGCGCGTACGACGTGCCCGGCGTGGTGCGGGTGCTCACCGCCGACGACGTGCCGGGCCTCAACGACGCCGGCATCCGCAACGACGAGCCGCTGTTCCCGAGCGAGGCCATGTTCTACGGCCACGCCCTGGTGTGGGTGCTCGGCGAGACGCAGGAGGCCGCGCGCCTCGGCGCCGAACGGGTGACCGTGGAGTACGAGCCGCTGCCGTCCCTCATCACGGTCCAGGACGCGCTCGAGGCGCAGTCGTTCCAGGGCACCCCGCGCACGGTGCAGCGCGGCGACGCCGCCGCGGGCCTCGCCGCATCCGCCCACGTCTTCGAGGGCGTCACGGAGTTCGGCGGCCAGGAGCACTTCTACCTCGAGACGCACGCGTCGTTCGCGATCCGCGACTCCGAGGGGCAGTACTTCATCCAGTGCTCCACCCAGCACCCCACGGAGACCCAGGACCTGGTCTCGCACGTGCTCGGGATCCCCGCGAACGAGATCACGGTGCAGTGCCTGCGCATGGGCGGCGGGTTCGGCGGCAAGGAGATGCAGCCGCACGGATTCGCGGCGATCGCGGCCCTCGGCGCCAAGCTCACCGGCCGCCCGGTGCGACTGCGCCTGAACCGCACGCAGGACATCACCATGACCGGCAAGCGGCACCCGTTCCACATCGCGTGGAAGGTGGGCTTCGACGAGAACGGCCTGCTGCAGGCGCTCGACACGACCCTCACCTGCGACGGCGGCTGGTCGATCGACCTGTCCGAGCCCGTGCTCGGCCGAGCCCTCTGCCACCTGGACAACTCGTACTGGATCCCCAACGTGCACGCCTACGGGCAGATCGTGAAGACCAACAAGACCTCGAACACCGCATACCGCGGGTTCGGCGGCCCCCAGGGCGTCTTCCTCATCGAGGACATCCTGGGAAGGGTCGCCCCGGTCCTCGGCATCGATCCCCTCGAGCTGCGCCGCAAGAACTTCTACAAGCCCGGGCAGACCACGCCCTACGGCCAGCTCGTGAAGGACGCGGACCGCCTCGAGACGATCTGGGGCCAGCTCTCGGACGAGGCGGACGTGACCGCCCGCCGCGAGCAGATCGCTCGGTTCAACGAGACCAGCCCGCACGTCAAGCGCGCCCTGTCGATCACGCCGATCAAGTTCGGCATCTCGTTCAACTTCGCGGCGTTCAACCAGGCCGGCGCCCTCGTGCACATCTACAAGGACGGCTCGGTCCTGATCAACCACGGCGGCACCGAGATGGGCCAGGGCCTGCACACGAAGATGCTGCAGGTCGCCGCGACCGCGCTCGGCGTCGATCTGAAGCAGGTGCGTCTTGCCCCGACCCGCACCGACAAGGTGCCGAACACGTCGGCCACCGCCGCGTCCTCGGGCGCCGACCTGAACGGCGGCGCGGTGAAGAACGCGTGCGAGCAGATCCGCGACCGGCTCGCGAAGGTCGCCGGACGCATGCTCGGCGTCGACGAGCGCGACGTGCGCTTCGGCGGCGGCTTCGTGACCGCGCTCGGCGCGCCGGTGAATCGCGTGTCCTGGGGCGAGGTCGTCAAGGCGGCGTACTTCCAGCGCGTGCAGCTCTTCGCGGCCGGTTACTACCGCACCGAGGGCCTGCACTGGAATCCGGAGATCATGCAGGGGTCCCCGTTCAAGTACTTCGCGTACGGTGCGGCGGCGACCGAGGTCGAGGTGGACGCCTTCACCGGCGCCTACCGGGTGCGCCGCGTCGACATCGTGCACGACGTGGGCGACTCGCTCTCGCCGATGCTCGACATCGGCCAGATCGAGGGCGCCTACGTGCAGGGCGTGGGCTGGCTGACGCTCGAGGAGCTGCGCTGGGATGAGAGCGACGGCCCGCACCGCGGCCGGCTGCAGACCCAGTCGGCGTCGACGTACAAGCTGCCGAGCTTCTCCGAGATGCCGGAGGAGTTCCACGTGCGGCTGTTCGAGAACGCGCGAGAGGAGGGCGCCGTCTACGGGTCCAAGGCCGTGGGCGAGCCCCCGTTCATGCTCGCTTTCAGCGCGCGCGAGGCGATCCGCGACGCCGTGGCGGCCTTCGGTCCGGCCGGGCACTCGGTCGACCTGGGCTCCCCCGCGACGCCGGAGGCCGTGTTCTGGGCCGTCCGCGCCGCACAGGAGGCGGCGTCCGCCGAGGCTGGCGCCGCGCCCGCCCCCACGCCCGCTGCGGAGCGCCCCCTGGTCGCCGCCGCCGGCGACTGACCCCCACTTCCGAGTCGTCCCCCTGAGAACGACTCATGGCTCGTGCTCAGGGGGACGACTCGAAGAGAAGGAACACCATGGACTGGCTGGACGCGCTCCAGGATCTGCGGTCGCGGCGGATCCCCGCCGTGATCGTGACCTTGGCGACCGTCCGCGGCCACGCCCCGCGCAACGGCGGCGCGAAGATGGTGGTCTCCCCCGATGCCGTGCACGGCACGGTCGGGGGCGGCAACCTCGAGCAGACCGCGATCGACCAGGCGCGACGCATGCTCGCCGACGGATCCGCGGAGCCCGAGCTGCTCGCGCTCACGCTGAGCGACAAGGCCGTGACGGAGTACGGGGTGCAATGCTGCGGAGGAGAGGTCACCATGCTGCTGGAGCCGATCCGGGTCACCCCGACCGTCGCCGTGTTCGGCCTCGGCCACGTCGGCCTCGAGCTCGCACGCATCCTCGCCCGGCACGAGCTGGAGCTCATGCTCGTCGACTCGCGCGCCGAGATGCTGGCCGAGGAGCGGATCGGGATCCCCGGAGAGCGGGGTCCGCTGGGCGACGCCGTGGCGCGGGTGCGCGTCGTGCACGCCCCCGTCCCTGAGGCCGCACTGGCGGACCTCACGCCCGGCGCGCACGTCCTGGTCATGACGCACGACCATGTCGAGGACCTGGCGATCGTCGATCAGGCGCTGCGCACCCCGGGCCTCGGGTCCGTCGGCCTCATCGGATCCGCCTCGAAGTGGGCGCGGTTCAGGAAGAAGCTGCACGAGCTGGGCCAGACCGATGAGGATGTCGCGCGGGTGACCACCCCGATCGGGATCCCCGAGGTCGCCGGCAAGCAGCCCGCGGTGATCGCGGTGAGCGTCGCGGCCCGGATCCTGCAGCTCATCGACGCGGCGGCCGCGACGGACTGAGAGCGCGCGGCCCAGCACCGCGGTCGACGAGGTCAGTCGTCGAGCGACGCGAGGTAGCCCGCGTTGCCGCGGAGCGCCGCCTCGTAGCGCTGCACCTCCGCGGTCGGGAAACGGTCGGCGACCACGGTGAGCACGGCGCCGAGTGCGGCACTGGGCCGGCCCATCGCGTGCAGGGTGAGTGCGCGGAAGATGCCGAGCGACTCCGATTCGGGGAAAAGCGCGATGCCCTCGTCGAACGCCGCCAGGCTCTCATCGAGGCGGCCGAGATTGCGCAGCGTGCTGCCGTATTGCAGATAGCACTGCCGCAGCCAGCGTCCCTCCAGACCAGCCCCCATCGCCCGGCGGTAGTAGCCGAGCGCAACCTCCTCCTGGCCGTCGGTGTCATAGGCGCCGCCGACCTCGTAGAGCACGGCAGGGTCATCGGGATGTTCCTCGAGGATCTCGAGGAACGCCGCGATGGTCGGCTCCATGTGGCCGCGATCCCGGGCGGCGAAGATCTCGTCGAGTCGGGTTCGCAGAACGGTGTCGGTGATCATGGGTCCTCCTCCGTCCACGCTAGCCGTCTCGGATGCCTTCCCCTCGGTCTCCCCGCCGGCACGTGCGCCACCGGATCCGACCGGCAGATCATCGACAGGCGCCCTTCCTTTCGTCACGGGTGCGACGAGCACACGCAGAGACCGACATCCTCGGCGGTGAGCTGTATGCCGCCCGATGAGTTCGCGGAGTTCGCCAGCTGCGCGAGATAGTCCCGGCTCAGCTCGGGTGCTTCGGGCTCCTCGAAGACGAACCTCAGCTCGACAGCCGGGTTCAACCAGATCGTGCTGCGCCCCGGTGGCTGATCCTCCGAGTGCGGCCAGGACACGGTGAAGCTCTCGCCCCGGCGCAGCTTGGTCGCGATCACGATCTTGAGATGCGCAAGGGCGCGGTCCTCGATGTGGATCGGGGATGCCGACCCGCCGTAGTAGATGGTTCCCACGTGGCGCCTATCCCGAGCGCCGCGCAGGGTGCATCCCGACCGGCGCGAAATGAGGGATCGGGATCGGCTTCGCGCTGCGCGTGACCGCACGGCGAAGGTCTTCGACGACGTTCGCCGGGCAGACGTACCTGGTGGGCAGCGCGACGTCGACCAGCCAGGTGACCTCGCACTCGCCGTCGGCCGCCCGCAGGATGCTCGCGACCGTCGCCCGCGGGTCATCAGCCGGGTAGCGGCGGTCGAGGATGACCCACTCCGTCCCGGTGATCTGGTGCAGCTCGAGCAGCTCGGCCGTCATCATGCGACGCTCCCGTCGTCTTCGGCACCGTCGTCCGATGACGGGACCTCCGGGTGGCGGACTCGCATCCGGTCGGGCCGGAAGCCGTGCTCCACACCCCAGAGGACCGCTTCCGTGCGGGACGTCGCACCGATACGCCGATACGCGGATCGGATGTATGTCTTGACCGAGTTGATCGACAGGTGGGTGCGGTCGGCGATCTTCGCGTTCGACAGGCCCTGGGTGATGAGCGCCAGGACTTCGGATTCCCGGGCGGTGAGCCCTTCCTCGCGGCCGGGCCAGTCGCCCACCGTGATCGCGGGCCTCCCCTGCGTGCCCACCCAGACCTGCGGGCCCCCGGCGCAGATCTGCTGCAGGGCGGTGACCAGCTGGCTCGCGGGGACGCCCTTGGACACGTAGCCGCCGGCACCGTTGGTGATCGCGGCATTGATCAACACGTCATCGAGGTTCCACGAGTACACCACGACTCGCCCGACTCGCGGATTCGCCGCGAGGTCGTGGACATCGGCGCGGTCACCCTGCGTCGACGCGAAGGTGTCGTACAGGGCGACGTCGACGACTTCCGCGACCGGTTTGTTCAGATCCAGCTCGACGACCTGGACGACGTCCTGATAGGCGTGCAGCATCGCGGCGAGTCCGCGGACGACGACTTCGTAGTCGTTCACCAGAGCGACCCGCAACGCCTTCGAATCTCCGACCGGGAGAGGATTCATCTCCACTCTCGCTTCCTCGTGAGGGATCGGTCAGACGATCCAGTCGCTGCCTTGAACGCTCTCAACGCTATTCATCGGTCGGGCGGCTGTCTTCACCCCTAGGGGTGTAATCGACCCTCGTCATTATTGAACATGTTCAGTTCCTGTTGTATCGTCAACCCATGACCGAGATCCTGGAGAGCACCACGAGCGCGACGACCAGCCCCGCGCCCGCCGATCCGCTCTTCGATCCCGAGGACGTGCGCCAGCTGTTCGACCGCATGGCCGCCTCCTACGACCGGATGAACATCGCCCTGTCCCTGGGATTCTCGACGCTGTGGCGACGACAGCTGCTCGGCCTGGTACACGCCAGCGGATCCCCCCGTCGCGTACTCGACCTGATGAGCGGACGGGGCGAGACCTGGGCCGAGATCGAGCGCCGGCTCCCGCAGGCGGAGATCACCGCGGTCGACTTCTCGGCGCAGATGATGGCGCAGGCGGAGGCGCGCAGTCGCGGCCGCTTCGGGGGGCGTGTGCGGCTGCGGCAGGAGGACGCCCTGGCGGGGTCGACGAAGGACGCCTCCGTCGATGTCGTGGTCAGCGCGTACGGTCTGAAGACGTTCGACGCCGCACAGCTGGAGCGCCTGGCGTCCGAGGTCGCGCGAGTGCTGCAGCCGGGCGGATCCTTCGCCTTCATCGATGTCACCGAGCCCGACTGCGGACCGCTGCGGATGCTCTACCGGACGTACCTGCGCTGCATCGTGCCGCTTGCAGGGATCCTGCTGCTCTCGAACCCGACGGAGTACCGGATGCTGCACCGCTATCTCGCCGGCTTCGGCGACGGTTCCCGTGCCGTCGAGGCGTTCCGTGCGGAGGCCGGCCTGCGCATCGAGGTGCGCCGGCACTTCTTCGGCTGCGCCATGAGCATCAGCGGTCGGCGGATCTGACCGCACCGCACCGCGGGCGCACAGTTCGCAGAGGTCGAGGTTCGACACCGCACCGTGCGAGCGGGCGGGCGCGCCGACCCCAGGCATCGCCGAAGTTCGTACAGCGGAAACTTGAATCCGCATTGCGGACTTTTGTCTTGCACGATGGGCCTCGGGGACGTAGAATCATCGCAGGCCTAGGCGGGTTACGACAGTGAACCATCTACCGGGCATCCCAGGCGGCGACGTCGTGGATCGTGACCCGGAGTTCCTCCCCGTGCAGGCCCCTCCCGCACCATCCCGATGCACCGCCTGATCAGGAGCCGATGGCCGGCACCTGGATGAGGGAGGTGCCCCATGCTGGATCGCATTCACGAATACGGCGAGTGCTTCACCGAGCCGGACCGCTGGGCGATCGCGACGGTCGTCGAGGTGTCCGGATCCGTCCCGCGCCCTGCCGGCACGTCTATGGCGGTGCGCGACGACGGCCGCACGATCGGGTCCATCTCGGGCGGCTGCGTCGAGGGTGCCGTCGTCGATGCTGCGCTCACGTGCCTGGAGTCCGGCGCGACCGAGCTGCACTCCTTCGGCTACCCCGACGATGACGGCATGTCGATCGGCCTGATGTGCGGCGGCGACGTGCGCGTGCTCGTGCAGCCGCTGCGCACGCTGGGCGCGGTCGACCCGCGGTTCCGCACGCACCTGGTCCGCGATCTGCCCCTGCACGACACCACGGCCGGCGCTCTCCTCACCGCGGAGGGCCTCGGCATCACGCTCGGCCCGGACGCGCTCTGCGCGGCGTTCGACGGGGAAGACCTTCCCGACGTGGTCGCTCACGTCGCGGCGGACGCGGCGAACCGGATCCGTGCGGCGCTGCGGACCGGCGGCACGCACGTGGTGGACGTCACCGACCGCGCGGTGCCGGAGTGCTCGGTCGTGCGGCGCCTGCTCGTGGAGTCGACCGCGACGCCCGCGCGGCTCCTCATCTACGGCGCGAACGACTTCTCCGCAGCGCTCGCGCAGGCCGCCGCCGCACTGGGCAGGCACGTCACCGTGTGCGACGCCCGGCCGGTGTTCGCCACCCGCGACCGCCACCCCGGCGCGCACGAGGTCGTGCTGATGCACCCGGCCGAGCACTTCACGGCGGAACTCTCCGCGGGCCGCATCGACGCGCGCACCGCGATCGTCGTCCTCACCCACGACCCTCGCTTCGACCTTCCCGTGCTCGATGCCGCACTGCGCCACGGCGTCGCCTACGTCGGTGCGATGGGATCCCGCGTCACGCACGACAAGCGCGTGCAGGAGCTGCGTGCGGGCGGGCTCACCGCCGCGCACCTCGACCGGCTGCACTCGCCGATCGGCCTGGACCTGGGCGCGCGCACCCCGGCAGAGGTCGCGGTGTCGATCCTCGCCGAGCTGATCCTCGTGGAATCGGCCGCGCGAGCCGGATCCGCGCCGGCGAGCGCCCGTGCCGAGGTCGGGAGCCGAGCGCTGCCCGCCCGACTCCGCGACACCACCGGCGACGTGCACGACGGCGCACGGCGAGGAGCGGAGCCGCTCGCGAGGCTCGTCGCCGCAGAGGTCGGCCGCGCGGCAGCGCCCATCGGCCGCAGCTGCGCGGTCACCCCGCGACGCACCGCGACGCCGAAGGAGGCCCTGGCATGGATGTGACGAGCGTCGACGAGGTGCTGATGTGCGCCGACCCCGGACAGTGGCGCCCGGGCGACTCCTGGCTCGCGGGCGGCACCGTGATCTTCTCGTACGGCACCGACATCACCCGCGGCGCGCCCACGCGGCTGCTCGACATCACGGGAGCCGGCTGGGCGCCGCTGACCTGGCACGACACCGGCGACCGCCTGGGTTCACTGGAGCACGGGATCCTGGAGATCGCGGCGACGTGCCGCATCGCGGATCTGCGCGCCCTCGCCGACGACCCCTTCCCCGGCGGAATGCCGCGCCGGAGCCTGCCCGGGCTGGATCTGATCCCGCCGGCCTGCGATTCCTTCGTCGCGTCGTGGAAGATCTGGAATGTCTCCACGGTCGGCGGCAACGTGGCCACCGCGCTGCCGGCCGGGCCGACGATCTCACTGCTGAGCAGCTGGGACGCGACCGCCGTGATCCTGTGCCCGGACGGATCCGAGCGGCGCACGCCCGTGGCCGACCTCGTCGTCGGTCCCGCCCGCACCCGCCTGGCCGACGGCGAGCTGATCCGCAGCTTCCGCGTGGCCGTCCGCGCACTCGCGCAGGAGTCCGCGTTCCGCCGCATCTCGCTCACCGAGCGCGGGCGCTCCGCCGCGCTGCTGATCGGACGCCGCACCTCGACCTCGACGCTGCGGCTCACGGTGACCGCGTCGACGTTCCACCCCATCGTGCTCGACGTGACCGCGGATCCGGATGCCGTGGCCGCGAACGGAGGCGACGGGTTCGCGGTGCGTGCGGACGGCGCCGCCTGGCGCACCGCGATCGACGCCGCGGTCGACCGCACCCGTGGCTGGTACGACGACATCCACGGCGAGCCTGCCTGGCGACGGCGGATGACGCATCGCCTCGGCGAGGAGATCCTCGCGGAACTGCTGCCGGGCCTCGCGACCGGCGTCGACGACGCGATCGGGCGGGTCACGGGCGACCTGCGCATCGAGAGGAGTGCACGATGACCGCCGAGAACATCGGGACCGTCCGGCCCCCGCAGCGCGAGACTGCGGATTCTGCACGAGACTCCATGCCAGACGAGGAGTCTCATGCAGAAAGTGGTGTCTCGCGAGGGGCGATCTGCGGATCCGGCGCTCCGGGATCCGGCCGCGCGACCGTGGCCGCGACCGCGACCCTCGACGGCCGTGCCGTCGCCGTCGATCCCGAACCGGGACAGTGCCTGCGCACCTGGCTGCGCGACCAGGGCTCGTACGGCGTGAAGAAGGGCTGCGACGGCGGCGACTGCGGCGCGTGCACGGTGATCGTCGACGGCGAGGCGGTGCACAGCTGCGTGTACCCCGCGCATCGTGCCGTCGGCCGCGACATCGTCACGGTCCAGGGCCTCGGCACACCCGAGGATCCGCACCCGGTGCAGGAGCGGTTCCGCCGTGCCGCCGGATTCCAGTGCGGGTTCTGCACGGCCGGGATGGTGTGCACGGTCGCCTCGATGCCGGCCGGCGCCGAGGAGGACCTCGGCCGTACGCTCAAGGGCAACATCTGCCGCTGCACCGGATACCGCGCGATCGAGGACGCTGTGCACGGCGCCGTGAACATCGACGACAGCGCCGGCGGCGTCGGCCGTGCGACCGGAGCGCCCGCCGCGACAGGGGTCGTGACGGGGACCGTCCGCTACACGATGGACATCGACCCCGCCGAGCTCCCCGGCCCGCTGCTCTACGCCGCTGTCGTGCGCAGCCCGCATCCGCATGCGCGCGTGGTCCGGGTCGATGCGACGCGGGCCCTCGCCGCCGACGGTGTGGTGCGCGTGCTCAGCCGCGACGACGCTCCGACGACGGTGTTCTCCACGGCGCAGCACGAGATCGAGGCCGACGACCCCTACGACACCCGCGTGTTCGACGAGTACGTGCGCTTCGTCGGGCAGCGCGTGGCCCTGGTCGTGGCGGAGTCGCAGCGCGCCGCCGATCGCGCCGCACGCCTGGTCGACGTCGAGTACGAGGTCCTGCCCGCGAACACGGATCCCGAGCGCGCCGACCGTCCAGGCACCGTGGCGCTGCACGGCCCGGCCTCGCCGGGAGGCCGGCGCGACCGGGCTGCCGGTCGCGAGATCGACGGCCCCGAGGGCGTCGCCCGCCCCGACGACAACGTCGTCATGGAGCTGCACACCGAGACCGGCGACCTCACGGCAGAGCTCGCCGCGAGCCACGTCGTCGAGGACCGCACCTTCCACACCCACCGCGTCTCGCACACGGCGCTCGAGACGCATGGATCCATCGCCTGGCAGGATCCGGACGGCCGTTTCGTGGTGCGCAGCAGCACCCAGGTGCCGTTCCTTGCCCGGCGCACGCTCGCCCGCATCTTCGGCATCGACAAGGAGCAGCTGCGCGTCTACTCCGCCCGCGTCGGCGGCGGCTTCGGCGGCAAGCAGGAGATCTTCACCGAGGATCTGGCCCTGCTGGCGACGATGGTGACCGGACGCCCGGTGCGCGTCGAGTTCTCCCGCAAGGAGGTGCTCACGGCGACGAGCGTGCGGCATCCGTTCCGCATCCGGGTGCGCATGGGGGCGACCGCGGACGGCCGGATCACCGGCATCGGCGTGGACGTGCGCTCCGACACCGGCGCCTACGGCAACCACGGCCCCGGCGTGATGTTCCACGGAGTGGGCGAGTCCATCGCCGTGTACCGTGCGGCCGCGAAGAAGATCGACGCCGATGTCGTCTACACGAACGCCGTCCCCTCCGGCGCCTTCCGCGGCTACGGCCTGAGCCAGATGATCTTCGCGATCGAGTCGACCGTCGACGAGATCGCGCGGCGGCTGGGTATGGATCCGCTCTCGTTCCGCACCGCGAACCTGATCGGGCAGGACGACGCGATGATCGCCGCGCACGAGGAGCTCGATCTCATCATCGGCAGTTACGGCCTGGACGAATGCGTGCAGATCGTGCGCGACGGCCTGGCGCGGGATCGGGAGACAGACCGCGCCGGACTCGCGCCGGGATGGCGTCTCGGGGAGGGATCCGCCGTCGCGATGATCGCCACGGTCCCCCCGCGCGGGCACCATTCGCACACCGTGATCCGGCTCGAGGCCGACGGGGCGTTCGGGCTGGACGTCGGCACGGCGGAGTTCGGCAACGGCACCTCCACGGTGCACCAGCAGATCGCCGCGACCGTGCTGCAGACGACGACGCGCGCCGTGCGGCTGCGCCAGTCCGACTCGGATCTGGTGCCGCACGACACCGGCGCCTTCGGATCCACCGGGACCGTCGTCGCGGGCCGGGCCACGCACGCCGCCGCCACCGCGCTGGCCGGGCGCATCCTCGCCCGGGCAGCGTCGCTGCTCGACGCCCCCGTCGACGAGTGCGTGCTGACCGGAGGACGCGTGATCCGCGGCGAGCAGTCGGTCGCCCTCGCCGACATCGCCGCCGGCGCGGAGCTTCACGGCGGGGCGCTCGAGGAGAAGGGGTACTGGGGCGGTACGCCGCGCTCGGTCGCGTTCAACGTGCAGGGGTTCCGCGTCGCGATCGACGAGGCGACCGGAGAGCTGCGGATCCTGCGATCGATCCACGCCGCCGATGCCGGCGTGGTCGTGAACCCGGAGCAGTGCCGGGGCCAGGTCGAAGGCGGCATCGTACAGGGCATCGGCGCCGCGCTGCATGAGATCGTGCGCGTGGACGACGGTGGCACCGTCGTGTCGGACATCCTGCGCCAGTACCACGTGCCGACGTTCGCGGACATCCCGCGCTCAGAGGTGCACTTCGCGCAGACCTCGGACGTGCTCGGCCCGCTCGGGGCCAAGTCGATGAGCGAGTCGCCGTTCAACCCCATCGCGCCGGCGCTGGCCGCGGCGATCCGTGACGCGACCGGAATCCGGATGACCGTGACGCCCTTCACGCGCGACCGGATCCACGCCGCGATCCTGGAGCGCGACGCGTCGCTCCCCTTCCCGGGGTCGTTGAGCGCCCTTCGACAAGCTCAGGAACCGGCCGAAGGCGACCGAGACGACACGCGGTCCCGGAGAGGGCGCGACGTCTCGTCTCGCTTCGCTCGCTCAACGACCGAGATCTCGGGAACGAACCGATGACGACCCCGCTCAGGCACGCCATCGTGCTCGCCGCGGGCTACGGCACCCGCCTCGGACGCGGCCCCAAGGCGCTGCTGCCGTGGAACGGCGAGGTGCTGGTCACTCGCGCCGCGCGCGCCGCAGCCGAGGCCGGCTGCAGCGTCACGGTCGCGGTCGGTCCGGCCGGCCGCGAGGCACGCAGCTGGCTGCGCGGCCGCTGCCCCGCGGTGCACGTGGTCAGGGTGCACGACGCGCATCTGGGCATGTCCGCCTCTCTGCGCGCCGCCGTACTGCCGCTGGTCGTGACCGATACTCCGCCGCACGCCGTGATCGTGCTGCTCGTGGATCAGCCCGGCGTCGACGCGCCCGTGATCCGCCGGCTGTTCGACTCGCACGTGCCGGGGCGGGTGACCCGCGCGCTGTGGCACGGCGTCGCCGCGAACCCCGTGGTGTTCGACACCGGCGACCTCTGCACGGCCGCGGCCCTCGCGGAGGGCGATGCTGCGGCGCGCACGTGGATCGCACACAATCGGCACCTCGTCGATGACGTCGAGTGCAGCGACCTCGGCCGCGGCGACGACATCGACGAGCCCGCCGACCTCGCATCCTGGCCCGAACTGCGCGCCCCTCGCTGACTCCGGGGTCGTTGAGCGAGGACGCCGCAGGCGAGCGAGACGAAACGCGGTGCTCTCGCGAGGGCACCGCGTTTCGTCTCGCTCCTCGCTGCGCTCGGTGCTCGCTCAACGACCCCGGAGAGGGCTCACTCAGCGCCCCCGGAATACGCACGCGTGAACGCCGAAGCCCCCGACCCGCAGCGCGGATCGGGGGCTTCGGATCGTCGGGCTCAGTGTCCGAGCAGCTGCTCCACCGGACCGCGCACGAAGTAGAGCGCGAAGCCGGCGGCGACCACCCACATCAGCCAGTGCACCTTGCGCGCCCGTCCGGACAGCGCGTTCACGAGTGCCCAGGAGATGAAGCCGACGCCGATGCCGTTCGCGATCGAGTAGGTCAGCGGCATCGTGACGATCGTGAGGAATGCCGGCAGCGCGACGGCGAACTTCTTGAACGAGATCTCGCGGATCTGGGCCATCATCATCGCGCCGACGACGACCAGCGCTGCGGATCCGACCTCGATCGGCACCACCAGCGTGAGCGGCGTGAGGAACATGGACAGCAGGAACAGCACGCCGACCACCAGTGATGCCAGGCCCGTACGGGCGCCCTCGCCGATGCCGGAGGCGCTGTCGACGTAGACCGTGTTCGATGACGTCGAGGTCGCACCGCCCGCCACGGCGCCGAAGCCCTCCACGATGAACGCCGAGCGCAGCCGCGGGAACGTGCCGTCCTTGTACGCCAGGCCGGCGTTCTTCGCGAGACCGGTCATGGTGCCCATGGCATCGAAGAAGTTCGAGAACACCAGGGTGAAGACCAGCATCGTCGCGGACAGCGCGCCGATCCGGCCGAAGGCGCCGAACATGTCGAACTGGCCGACGAGGCCGAAGTCCGGGACGGTCACCCACGTGCTCGGCAGCTGCGGGATCGTCATGTGCCAGCCGTTCGGATCCTTGAACGAGGGGCCGAGCTGCAGCACCGCCTGGGCGATGAGCGCGACGATCGTGGTCGCGACGATACCGATCAGGATGCCGCCGGGCACCTTGCGCGCCACGAGGATCGCGATGACGACCACGCCGAGCAGGAAGATGAGTGTCGGGACGGAGGTGATGGATCCGCCCACGCCCAGCTGCACCGGCGGGCCGGCGGGCGTGCGGCTCACGAAGCCCGAGTCGACGAAGCCGATGAAGGCGATGAACAGGCCGATGCCGACCGTGATCGCGGCCTTGAGCGCCTGGGGCACGGCCTTGAAGATCGCCGTCCGGATGCCGGTGGCTCCGAACAGCACGATCAGCACGCCGTTGATCACGACCAGGCCCATGGCCTCCTGCCAGGTGACCTGGCCGACGACCGACACGGCGAGGAAGGAGTTGATGCCCAGGCCCGCGGCGAGCGCGAACGGCAGGCGGGCGATCACGCCGAACAGGATCGTCATCACGCCGGCGGTGAGGCCGGTCGCGGCGCCGATCTGCGCGGCGTTGAGCGCGTGGTCCGCGACATCCTTGGTGCCGCCGAGGATCAGCGGGTTCAGGATCACGATGTAGGCCATCGTGACGAAGGTCACGATGCCGCCGCGGATCTCACGGCCGATGGTCGAACCGCGGCGGGTGATCTCGAAGAACCTGTCGAACGCGTTCTTCGGTTCGGCGTCCACCGTGGTGCTGGCGCCGGTCTTCAGCGGCGGCAGGTCCTGTGTCGTGCGGGAGAACACGTCACCGCCGGAGACGGTGGGCATGCCCTCGGTCTCGGGGGTGGGAGTGGATGACGTCATTGTCTGCTCCTGATTCCTTCGGGTCGGGTCAGTACTCGATACGGGTGGTGGTGCGGATCCACTCGGTGAAGGGCGCGACGCGCTCCTCAGCCGGCAGAGCGATGTCGGAGACGGGCATGAGGGCCTTGTCCTCGGGCCCGCCCTCGAAATAGCGGTAGAACACCGCGTCGTCGAAACCGGCATCGGCGGCGTCGTCGCGGTTCGCCGCGAAGTACACGCGGTCCACGCGCGCCCAGAGCGACGTGGCCAGGCACATCGGGCACGGCTCGCAGCTCGTGTAGAGGGTGCAGCCTGCGAGGTCGAACGTGCCGAGCTGCTGACACGCGTTGCGGATCGCGGTCACTTCGGCGTGCGCCGAAGGATCGAGGTTCGCGGTGACCCGGTTGACGCCCTCGAACACCCTGCCGTCGGCAGAGACGATGAGGGCGCCGAACGGACCTCCGGCGTTGCGGACGTTGTCCGTGGCAAGGGCGACGGCCTGAGCGAGATACTCGGCGGGCGTCGCCGGCGCAGCGGACGGAGGCACAGTGCCGTGAGAAGGCACAGGGGTGCTGTTCATGGAGAGCTTCCTTGCTGTCGTCGCAGTGATACGGCTTCCGGTCGAGCCCGTCGTCGGGCCCTTCCTCGAGATAAGTACGTCGAACCGCTAGGTTGTCATCCCGCCCGAGACGGCTGTTGCGGCCTCGGGCTGGAATGACGATAACAGCGATCCTCCGCCGCGTCCATGGTTTTTTGGAACTCACATTCCGTATCGCGGTAAACATGGTTTCGCTTCCGCATTCGCGGCACTATCATCCCTTCCATGACGCATTTTCGGATCAGTGAGGCAGCGCGCCTTCTCGACGTCAGCGACGACACCATCCGCCGCTGGGCGGCCGAGGGGATCCTCACCGTCTCCAAGGACGATTCCGGACACCAGATCGTGCCGGGTGCGGAGCTCGCCGAACGAGCACAGGCGCTGGCCGGCGAGCCGGATCCCGGCGACAACGTGCTGCGCAGCGCGCGCAACCGCTTCGTGGGCCTCGTCACCGCCGTGCGCGTGGAGGGGCTCATGGCGCAGATCGAACTGCAGAGCGGTCCGCACCGCATCGTGTCGCTCATGAGCGCCGAGGCCGCGACCGAGCTCGGGCTCGAGGTCGGCAGCAAGGCCGTCGCCGTCACCAAGGCCACCATGATGATCATCGAAGCCGAAAGGGCCTGATCCCGAATGACCCGCTCCTTGCCGTTCCGCCTGTCCGCGGTCGTCGCCACGGCCGTCGCCGCGGCGCTCGCCCTGACCGCATGCTCGGGCTCCTCGCCCGCCGCGACGCCGACGCCGACCAGCACCGCGGCCGCCTCCACCGCGAGCGGCGAGCTGACCGTGTTCGCCGCGGCCTCGCTCAGCAAGGCGTTCGACCAGATCACCACCGCCTTCGAAGCCGACAACCCGAAGGTGCACGTCAACCCGATCACCTACGACGGATCCTCGACGCTCGCGACGCAGATCATCGAGGGCGCGCCGGTCGACGTGTTCGCCTCGGCCGATCAGAAGAACATGGACAAGGTCACCCAGGCCGGTCTCGCCGGTGGCGCACCGGTGTTCACCACGAACGTGCTGCAGATCGCCGTCGCCCCCGGCAACCCGCTGAAGGTGAAGGATCTCGCCTCGCTCGCGGACCCCGGTCTCAAGCTCGTGCTGTGCGCGCCCGCGGTGCCCTGCGGCAACGCCGCGAAGACGCTCCTCGACACGGCGGGCGTGACCGTGACGCCCGCCAGCGAGGAGCAGAACGTGACCGCGGTGCTGGCCAAGGTCAAGGCCGGCGAGGCCGACGCCGGCCTGGTCTACACGACCGATGTCAGGGCCGCGGGCTCCGCAGTGACCGGCATCGCGATCGCCGGCGCCGACAAGGCGACCAACACCTACCCGATCACGGTGCTGAAGGGCTCGAAGAACGCGGATGCCGCGGCAGCGTTCCAGGCCTTCGTGCTGTCGGACAAGGGGCAGAAGATCCTCAAGGATCTGGGTTTCGGCGGCGCATGAGAACGGGGGGCCGGAGGGAACCGCGCGCGGCCCTGTCGTCGATGACGGCGGCCGCGCGCGGCGACGCCCCGACCCCGGATGCCGCGCCTGTGCCCCCCGCGCCTGCCCCGCGCCAGGGCGGAGAGCACCTGCCTACCTGGCTGCTGATCCCGGCGATCATCGCGGTGCTGCTGCTGGTGCTGCCGTTCATCGCGCTGCTGGTGCGCCTGGACTGGGCGACGGTCCCGGCGGCGATCACCTCGCCCGCGGCGCTGCAGGCGCTCGGGCTCTCCCTGGCCACGGCCGCGATCGCGACCGTGATCTGCGCGATCCTCGGGGTGCCGCTCGCGGTCGCCATGGCCCGCAGCCCCGGATGGCTGGCCTCGGTGCTGCGCACGCTGACCACGCTGCCGCTCGTGCTGCCCCCGCTCGTCGGAGGCATCGCGCTGCTCGCCCTGCTCGGGCGCAACGGCCTACTCGGCGGCGCGCTCGCCGTCGCTGGCATCAGGATCCCGTTCACGACGGCGGCCGTGGCCATCGCGCAGACCTTCGTGGCCCTGCCGTTCCTGGTGATCTCGATCGAGGGCGCGCTGCGGGCGATCGGCACCGAGCACGAGCGGGTCGCGGCGGGGCTAGGGGCGAGCCGGTTCACGGTCTTCCGCCGGGTGACCCTGCCGCTCGCGTCTCCCGGGCTCGTCGCAGGCACGGTCTTGTGCTTCGCGCGGGCGCTCGGAGAGTTCGGCGCGACCGCGCTGTTCGCGGGCAACGCCGCCGGGGTCACCCGCACGATGCCGCTCGCGATCTACACGGCCTTCAACGGGGCCGGGGTCGAGGAGGACACCGCGATCGCACTGTCGCTGCTGCTGATCCTCGTCGCCCTCGCGGTGCTCGTGCTGGTGCGCGGCTGGCGGGCGGGGGCCGTGCGATGAGGGTCGACCTGCACACCTGCCGCGGCGGATTCGCGATGTCCGCGGCCTTCGAGGCGCAGCCGGGCGAGATCCTCGCGGTGATCGGGCCGAACGGATCCGGCAAGTCGACGCTGCTGAACGCGATCGCCGGCCTCCTCCCGGCCGCCGGGTCCGTCGTCGTCGGCGACCGCGTGCTCGACGCACCGGCCGGTCCCGGCGCGGCGCGCGGGATCCATGTGCCGCCCTCGCGGCGCCGCATCGCGCTGCTCGGACAGCGCCCGCTGCTGTTCCCGCATCTGTCCGTGCGCGAGAACGTCGCATTCGGGCCTCGCGCACAGGGAGTGCCGCGGGCCGAGGCCCGACGTCGCGCCGAGCAGCGACTGGAGGAAGTGGGACTGGGCGGCCTCGCCGCGCGCCGCCCCGCAGAGCTCTCCGGCGGGCAGCAGCAGCGCGCCGCGATCGCGCGCGCGCTCGCCTCCGAGCCCGATGCCCTGCTGCTGGACGAGCCGTTCGCCGCCCTCGACGCGCCGTCGGCCGCGCAGGCGCGGCGGCTCGTCGCCGCGCAGCAGGGCGAGAACCCCGCGCTTCCCATCGTGCTGGTCACGCATGATCCGATGGACGCGCTGATCCTCGCCGCACGCACGCTCGTGATGCACGACGGGTCCGTGGTGCAGGGCGGCAGCACCGCCGAGGTGCTGGGACACCCGCGTTCGGAGTTCGTGGCCGCGCTCGCCGGCGTGAACCGCCTCGAGGCGCTCGGCGCGGACGATGGCCTCGTGCACGCGGGCGGCCTGGTGCTGCGCGGGCACGGCGATGCCCTGGGCGTCGGCGAGGCCGGCAGCGTCGTGTTCGCGCCGGGCTCGGTGCGCATGGATTCGCTCGAGGCGCTCGGCGACGTCGGATCCGCCACCGAACCGAACCGCTGGACCGGGCGGGTCACGCAGCTCGACCCCATCCCCGGCGGGATCCGCCTGCACACCGCCGAGCACCCCGATGTCGCCGTCGACTGCCCCTCCACGCACGCTGTGACGCTCGGGCTGCACCCCGGACAGCGCCTCGCATTCCACATCGACGAGTCCGACGTCTCGGTCCGCGCGGGTTCCTGAGCGCAGCGCCGCAGCGGGCGTTGAGCGACGACGTTCCACCTCACTGGTCGCAGATTGCGACTCCGCCCGCGCCAGAACCGCAATTCGCGACCAGCGAGCAGTCATCGCTTTCCGGATCCTGCACAGCCACGGCGGTGCTACGGTTGCCCATCGAAAGGGGACAGACCGATGCCGACCGCGCCGCGAACACGCGAGACCGATGCCGCTCCGGCGCGCAGCGGTGCTCGGCGGCTGCCGTCGTCCGGCGTCCTCGACCTCCGCGATCGTCCCTTGCGCGACCTGCGGATCTCGGTCACAGACCGGTGCAACTTCCGCTGCGTCTATTGCATGCCGCGCGAGGTGTTCGGCCGCGACTATGCATTCCTGGAACGGCATGAACTGCTCAGTTTCGAGGAGATCGAGCGGATCGCCCGCGCCGCGCTTGCGAACGGCGTCCGCAAACTGCGGCTCACTGGTGGCGAGCCGCTGCTGCGCCGCGGGATCGAAGATCTGGTCGCACGGCTCGCGGCTCTGCGCACCCTCGACGGGACCAAGCCCGAGATCGCACTCACGACGAACGGATCCGCTCTCGCCGTCAAGGCGGAAGCTCTCAGGGCGGCGGGCGTCGACCGCGTCACCGTATCGATCGACTCCCTGGATGATCAGCTGTTCCGGCGGATGAACGATGTGGAGTTCCCCGTCGCCCGCGTGCTGCAGGGCATCGATGCGGCGCAGGCCGCCGGCATGCCTGTGAAGCTCAACACGGTGGTCAAACGGGGTCTCAACGACGGCGAGATCCTGAGCCTCGCCGAGCACTTCCGCGGCACCGGTCACGTGCTGCGCTTCATCGAGTACATGGACGTCGGCGCCACCAACGGCTGGAGCCTGGACGAGGTGGTCCCCTCGGCCGAGATCGTGTCGACGATCGATGCGCGCTTCCCCCTCGAAGCCATCGCACCGGCTGCGACCGGGGAGACCGCCAAGCGGTGGCGCTACGCGGACGGGTCCGGCGAGATCGGCGTCATCTCCTCGGTCACGAACGCTTTCTGCGGCACCTGCAACCGCGCCCGCCTCTCCACGGAGGGGCGCCTGTTCACGTGCCTGTTCGCGACGGAGGGCCACGACCTGCGCGCACTGCTGCGCGGCGGCGCGAACGACGCCGAGCTCACGGCGACGCTCGCGCAGATCTGGGGAGTGCGCGACGATCGCTACTCCGAGATCCGATCGAGCCTCACCCCCGAGCTGCGGGCCGCGCGACAGCGCATCGAGATGAGCTACATCGGGGGCTGAGCTCGAGATCTGAATCTGCGCGTTTCGTCTCGCTTCGCTCGCTCAACGACCGCGCTGCGTCAGAGCCCGACCCACTCCGAGACGCCGTCGGCGTAGTGCTGGCGCTTCCAGATGGGCACGCCCCGCTTGATCTCCTCGACCAGGCGCTCGCACGCCTCGAACGCCTCCTTGCGGTGCCCTGCCGACGCCGCGGCGAACAGGGCGACATCGCCGATCCTCAGGTCGCCGACCCGGTGAGCAGCCGCGACGAGCAGTCCGGTCTCCGCGGTCACGCGCTCCACGATCTCCTCGAGGAACCGCTCGGCGTCGGGGTGCGCGCGGTAGTCCAGGGAGCGCACCGCCTGCCCGCCGTCGTGGTCGCGCACGACGCCGCAGAACATCACCGTCGCTCCGTGCGCCGCGTCGCCGACTGCCGCCCTGATGCTCGCCTCGTCCAGCGGCTCGTCGCTGATGATCGCGCGCTCGCTCATGCGTCCACCCCTTCCGTCACTCCGCCCACGGCGGCGAATGCCCCGATCCCGCCCACGAGATAGCGCGCCTCGACGCCGCGCTCGCGCAGTACCCGCACTGCACGACGTGAGCGCGGATCCTTCTCGCAGAACACGACGAGCGGGCCGTCGCCCGATTCGAGGTTCGCGGGGATCGCAGCGCCGCCCTCGAGCGCGCCGAGCGGCAGTGTGCCGGCGCCGGGGATCCCCCGCAGCAGAGTCTCGTGCGGCTCCCGCACGTCGAGCAACCGCACTCCGTCCTCACGCTGCAGCCGGAGCACGTCGGCGGCGGACAGCGCCGACGCGTCCTCGGCCGGGCCGGTGCCGCAGAACAGCTCGTAGTCGATGAGTCCGGTGACGGCCGGAGCATCCGCGGCGCGCTCGAACCCGATCTCGCGGGTGCGCGCGGTGAGCGCGTCGTAGAACAGCACGCGGCCGACCAGGGGCTCGCCGATGCCCGTGATGAGCTTCACCACCTCGGTCGCCATGAACGATCCGATCGCGGTGCACAGGCTCGCGAGCACTCCGCCGAGCTCGCACGACAGCACCTCGTCCGCGGCCGGCGGCACGGGGAACAGGTCGCGGAAGCCGACCTCGGGCACAGAGACGCCGACCTGTCCCTGGAATCGCAGGATGGATCCCCACACCAGCGGCTTGCCGGCGAGGCGCGCGGCGTCGTCCGCGAGGTAGCGGGTCGGGAAGTTGTCACTGCCATCGATGAGGAGGTCGTACTCGGCGAGGATCCCGGGCAGCGTCTCGGCGGTCGCGCGTTCACGATACGGACGCACCAGGATGCCGGGGTCGATGTCGCGCACGGTGTCGGCGAGCGAGCCGACCTTGGACCGGCCGATGTCGTCCATGCCGTGGCTGAGCTGGCGATGCAGATTGGACAGCTCCACGACGTCGTCGTCGATGACGCCGATCGTGCCGACCCCGCTGCCGGCGAGCGCGGGGACGAGGGCGCTGCCGAGACCGCCCGCGCCGATCACGAGCACCCGAGCCGCGCGCAGACGCCGCTGCGCGGTCTCGCCGAAGCCGGGCAGCATGAGCTGACGGCTGTACCGGACGATGTGTTCGGGCGGCAGTTCCGGCCCCGGCTCGACGAGCGCGATCATAGGATCGAGTGTACGCGGAGAACGTCTCGCGAAACCGTCTGTTTTCCATGATGCGGATGCCAACTTCCGCGATACGGGTTAGATTGAGGACATGGCCACCATCACCGTGCGGTACTTCGCCGCGGCCGCCGAGGCCGCCGGGCGCGATCAGGAGCAGCTGATCGTCGACGGTCCGGACGCCCTGTCGACGGTGGGCGCCCTGCGTGCGGAGCTGCTCGGGCGCTACGGCGACCCGATGGCGAAGGTGCTGCGCTCCGGTTCGTTCCTCGTCGACGGCAAGGTCAGCCGCGACGACTCCCGTCCTCTCGGCGAGACCGTCGACATCCTGCCGCCGTTCGCCGGCGGCTGAGTCCGGCGAATCCGTTCCACCGCCCGCGCCCCGGGACGCCTGCCCCTCTGGACCCGCGGATCGGGTCCCGAATCGCCGACGATGCCCCGTCTGGCCGAGATTTCCGGCGGATCCGTCGGCGAAACGTGACAAGCTCGGTGATCTGGGGCCGTGGCAGGAAGACAAGAGCCGGAGGAGACGAGCATGAGCGATCTGACCCACCTGCGGGCCGACGGATCCGCGCACATGGTGGACGTGACCGACAAGGCGGTCACGCGCCGTGAGGCGCAAGCACAGGCCGTGGTGCAGACCCGCGCCGACGTGGTCGCGAAGGTCGCCGACGGCACCCTTCCCAAGGGCGAGGCGCTCGGCACCGCGCGCATCGCCGGGATCATGGGCGCGAAGCAGACCTCCACGCTCATCCCGCTCTGCCACCCGCTGCCGCTGAGCCGGGTCGAGATCGACCTCGTGCCGGAAGGCGACCGGGTGCGCATCATCGCCACGGCCGTCACGAAGGGTGTCACCGGGGTCGAGATGGAGGCGCTCACGGCCGCGAGCGTGGCAGCGCTCACCCTCTACGACATGATCAAGGCCGTCGACAAGCACGCCGTGATCGGCGACATCCGCGTGCTCGCGAAGTCCGGCGGCAAGAGCGGCGACTGGACCGCGGAGTGACCGCGACACCGTCCTCCGCCCGATCCGCGACCGTGCTCGTGGTGTCGACGCGAGCCTCCGCGGGCGTGTACGCCGACGAGACCGGGCCGATCATCCGCTCGTGGCTGGCCGAACGCGGGTTCGCGGTCGGCGATCCGGTCGTCGTCGCCGACGCCTCCGTGGCGGACGCGCTCGCGGCCGCGCTCGCCGATACCCCCGATCTGCTGCTCACGACGGGCGGCACCGGGCTCTCCCCCGACGACCGCACGCCCGAGGCGACCGCCGCGCTGCTCGACCGGGAGATCCCCGGCCTCATGGAGGAGCTGCGTCGCCGCGGCCTCGCTGCGACCCCGATGGCGCTGCTCACCCGCGGTGTGGCCGGAGTCGCGGGGCGCACCGTCGTGATGAACCTCCCCGGCTCGCGCGGCGGCGTGCGCGACGGCCTCGCGGTGCTGGATCCGATCCTGGACCACCTGCTGGCCCAGCTGGGCGGGCACGGCGATCACGAACGCACCCCGTAGGCTGAGACGCCTATGGCTATCGGGGCGACGATCCACACGTTCGACGTGCAGCTGGCGGACACCGACCGCGGCGTCTACGAGGACTACTCGCTGCGCGTGGCGCGGCACCCCTCCGAGACCGACGCGTACATGCTGACCCGGCTGCTCGCTTACGGGCTGGAGTTCGCCGAGGGGATCGCCTTCAGCGAGGGGCTCTCCTCGACCGACGAGCCCGCGGTCGTCGTGCGCGACCTCACCGGGCGGATCACGGCCTGGGTCGAGGTAGGCGCGCCCGACGCCGAGCGCCTGCACTACGGAAACCGCCTGGCCGAGCGCACCGTCGTGTACACGCACCGCGACCCGGCCAAGGTCATGGCACCCTGGGAGGGCAAGCGGATCCACCGCTCCGAGCACATCCGCGTCTACAGCTTCGACCCGGGCTTCATCGAGTCCGCGGTGCCGCTGCTCGAGCGCCGCAACACGGTCACGATGACCGTCACCGAGCGCACGCTCTACCTCGATCTGAACGGCACGTCCCTGACGACCGCGATCCACGAGCACGAGCTCGGCTGAGGTCTCGCGGCGTCGCCTCCCGGGTCGTTGAGCGAGCGGAGCGAGACGAAACGCAGTGCCTCGCGGATCTTCTCCGTATGTGCACCCCGTTTTGTCTCAGTCGCCTCCGGCGTCTTCGCTCAACGACCCCGATGAACCGCCAGGCACCCCGTGCCCGCGCAGCTCGCGCCGAGTCAGGTGGTGCGCCGGGGGCTCCGTGCCCTCCACATAGGCCGCCGCGATGGCGGACAGCTGCGAGGTCGAGGTCGGAGGCTCCGACGGAGCAGCCGCGGACCCTGCCACGTGAGACGCCGCGGCGGAACCCTTGCCTGACGATTCGTCCGTGACGGTGGCCGGATCGCTCACCCGCTCCGCTGCCGCCGCAGACGTGCCGCCCGACGGCGCTTCCGGCACCGTGGGGGCGCCCGGATCCGACGTGTCCGTGCCACCCTGCGACCCGCCGGCCTTCGCCGCACGCTTGGCCGCCCGGCGCTCCCTGGCCCCCTCGACGAGGTTGTACAGCGTGGGCAACACCAGCAGGGTCAGCACGGTCGACGACACCAGGCCGCCGATCACGACGATCGCGAGCGGCTGCGAGATGAATCCGCCGTGGCCAGTGATCCCGAGCGCCATCGGGGTGAGCGCGAAGATCGTGGCGAGCGCAGTCATCAGGATCGGGCGCAGACGCCGGGATCCGCCCGCGATGGTCGCGTCGTGCGCGTTCATGCCCTTCTCGCGGTACTGGTTCACGAGGTCCACGAGCACGATCGCGTTGGTCACCACGATGCCGATGAGCATGAGCACGCCGATGAGGGAGGCGACGCCGAGCGGCACGCCGGTGGCGATCTGCAGCAGGATCGCACCGGTCGCCGCGAACGGCACCGAGCTCAGCAGCAGGATCGGCTGACGTAGCGACTTGAACGTCGCGACCATCACGATGTAGACGATGAGGATCGCTGCGAGCATCGCGAGCCCGAGCTGACCGAACGCATCCTGCTGCTGCGTGACCACGCCGCCGAGGGACGCGTCCGCTCCGGAGGGCAGCTTGGCGTTGGTGATCGCCTTCGACACGGATGCCGAGGCGCTCGCGAGGTCGTTGCCCTTCGGGGTGACCGAGACGGTCGCGGTGCGCTGCCCGCGCTGAGTCGTGACCGACGCCGGGCTCTCGCTCTGCTGCACCGTCGCGATCTGGTCCAGGCGGAGGAGCCCTGTCCGGCTCGGGATGGTCAGCGACTTGAGCGCGTCGACCGTGGTCGGCGGGTTCGCACTCTGCAGGTAGACGGTGAGCGAGGATCCGTCGATCTCCACGGATCCGATCTGCTGCGGACGCATCGCCTGCGAGACGATGCCGCCGACCGCGACCTCGCTGAGTCCCGCCTTCGCGGCATCCGCGCGGTCGACCTGCACGGAGATGTACGGCAGCGACGCGGAGAGGTTGCTGGAGACCTGGTTCACGCCCGCCGAGCCCTTGAGCTCCTTCACGAGCGCGTCGGCCGCACTCGTCAGAGTCTTCTCGTCCGGCGCGGTGATCTTCACCTGGATGTCACTGGATCCGAAACCCTCCGACGCGGCGATCGTGATGTCGCCGACGCCGTCGAGCTTCTTCACAGCCGCGCGGACATCGGACTGCACAGTGTCCTGGTCCGCCGACGGATCGGTCGTGATCGAGTAGGTGATGCCGGATCCGCCGCCGGAGAAGGCATCCCGCAGGGCGGATCCGCTCGAGCCGATCGAGACCTGCACGGTCTTGATGCCGTGGATGTCCTTGATCGCCTCCTCGACCTTCTGCGCCGCCTTGTCCTCGGCGTCGAGGCTGGGCGACTGCCCCAGCGACTGCGTCATCCGGAACGTGTTCTGCCCGCTGGATCCGAGGAAGTTGACCTTCATGAGCGGCGCCGCCGCCAGAGTTCCCACGAGTACGACGACGGCGAGCAGGACCGTGATCCAGGAGTGCTTGAGCGTCCAGCGCAGGATCGGCAGGTACGCCTTCTGCAGGCGAGTCGGCGGGGCGTCCTCATGCTCGGGGTCGATCGCATGGCCGTCTGCGCCGAGCAGCGGCTTGCCCGGGCGCAGGAACCAGTAGGCCAGCACCGGCACGATGGTGAGAGCGACGAGCAGCGACGCCGCCATCGCGATCGTCACGGTGAGCGCGAACGGCCGGAACAGCTCGCCGGTCATGTCGCCGACGAACGCGATCGGAAGGAACACGGCGACCGTGGTGATTGTCGAGGCGGTGACCGCCGTCGCCACCTCGCGCACCGCGCTCAGGATCGCGGTCTTCTTGTCGGCGCCCTGCACATAGTGCCGCTTGATGTTCTCGATCACGACGATCGAGTCGTCTACTACGCGGCCGATCGCGATCGTGAGCGCGCCGAGTGTGAGGATGTTGAGCGAGTAGCCGAACGCCTGTATGCCGATGAACGTGATGAGCACGCTGGTCGGGATCGAGATCGCGGTGACGAGCGTCGAGCGCACGGAGAGCAGGAAGATCAGGATCACCAGCACGGCGAAGACGAGCCCGAGCAGACCCTCCTGGGCGAGCGACTCGATCGACTGCTGGATGAACGGCGCCTGATCGAACACGGTCGTGAAGGTCGCCCCGGGCAGGTCCTTCTTGAGCTCGGGGATGAGGGCGGTGACGGCCTTCGACACGTCCACCGTGTTGGCCGAGGGCAGCTTCGTGACCGCGATCGTGAGGGCGGTCTTGCCGTCGACCCGGGAGAGCGAGGTGACCGGATTCCCGTCGATCGAGACCTTCGCGACGGATCCGACGGTGACGCCGGGCGTCGCCGCGCCGACCAAGGGGATCGCCTGCACCTGCTCGACGCTGGTGAGCTTCTCACCGGTCTGCACGGTGAGCGTGTTCTCGTCCTCCGTGATGGACCCGCCCGGGAACAGAGTGCCGTTCTGCTGCAGCGCATCCTTGATCGCGCTCGAGGTCAGCCCCGCCCCGAGCAGGGCGGTGGTGTCGGGGGTGATCGTGAGCCGCTTGCCCTGCCCGCCGACGAGCGACGCCGCGTTCACGCCCTTGAGCCGCTCGATCTTCGGGATGATCGTGTTCGTGAGGCGCTGCTGCGCCGCCTCGGCGTCGGAGAAGCCGGTGACCGCGACCTGGATCACGGGGAAGTCGTCGATCGACGCCGTGATGACCTGCGGATCCACGCCGTCGGGCAGCTGGGACTTGATCCGACCGATCGCCTGGTTGATCTTCTGCTCGGCCGTCGCGAGGTTGGTCCCGTAGGCGAAGGACGCCTGGATCACGGAGGAGTTCGTCGTGCTCGTGGCGGTCGAGGTATCGAGGCCAGGGACGCCCTGGATCGCCGTCTCGATCGGGGTCGACACGTCGTGCTCGACGACCTCGGGCGAGGCGCCGGGGTAGCTGGCGACGATCGCGAGCTGCGGGAACTCGATCGACGGGATCAGCTCCTGCTTCAGGTTCGTGAGCGCGAGGCCGCCGAACACGGCGGCCACGATCGTGATGAGCGCGATCAGGGCGCGGTTGCGCAGGCTCAGGACGGCGAGCTTCGACACGGGTCCCCCTTCGTACTCCGGGGCGGGATCCGGCGTACAGGCCAGAGTCTAGAGCGCCGATGTCTCGCTCCCGTCACAGGATCCCGGCACCCTGCGGCGCCGGGATCCCGGCCGCGGGCTACTGGCAGACGCCGTTCTGATAGTGCGTGTTGAAGGAGTGCACCTGCACCCAGGACACCCGCTTGCCGGTCTCCACACTCCACCGGCGTGAGCCCTGCGCGGGAGCGGTGGCGTAGTTGGTGCCATACGAGGCCGAGGTGCCGTCGACGAAATGGGCGTTGAGCTCGTAGATGTCAGGGGCGCTGTCGTAGCTGACGATGACGCGCTCGCCGTCGACCGTGTAGCTGCCGTTGTCGACGGCCGCAGCGCTCCCGCAGGTCACCACGTCGTCGGCGGCACCGTTCGTCGACGCGGCCGCGAGGGGCACCGCCGTGACCGCCGCGATCACGGGGATGCTCCAGGCTGCTCCCTTGATGACGGTGCGGCGGCTCAACGTGCTGCGGGCCTCGGTGTTCTGCTCGGACATGGTTCTCTCCCCTGATGACGTGGCCCGCGGGCGCACGGAGGTGCGGCGCGGGCATGGATGCGATTGCGCGCGGGCATGCGGACGCGCAGCCCCAGGCGCGTGCGGACGGCGCTCGGGTGCGCCGTCCGCACTCACCACGTTCACCCCCGCGAGAGCGCCAGTCGCGTCATCCGGCGCAGAATCACCCCCTCACTCACCCACCCGGGTGAGCGCCGGAGCATGTGAACCCGTAGCGTGGCAGATGGTTGAAGCATGCAGGCGCATGCACCTGCCGGCCGGGTGCCGGCGCGGGGGATTCGTGGGGACGAGCGTGGATATCGGGGAGCGGTTCATCGATGCGGTGTTGTCGAGCCGAGATGCGGACGCCGCCGCGCTCGTGGAGATCTGGCCGATCGAGCTCTGGTACTCGCTGCCGCCCTACCAGCTCCGGACGCTCCTGGACCGGCTCTCTCCTGAGGCGCATCACCTGAGCCCCACGGTCTCTCTTCTCTCGCGCGCCCTGGCGCCGGACGACGCGACCTTCCGGATGCCGCGTCGGCGCGGACCGGTGCCGGCGAATCATCACCGCCGCGCGTCGATCTTCGAGGCAGCACGGCGACGGGTCGCCGGGGATCCTGTCGGTGCGTTCGAGCTGCTCTCGAGCCTTCGCGAGAACGTCGCCGGAGCTTCCCGCACCGGCATCGGCCCCACCGACCCCGCTCTGGCGTTCGTTCTGATGCAGACCGCGGAGTCGGCGCTCCTCGCCGGACGTCTGCGGGACGCGCTGGCCCTGTTCGAGGAGCTGGCCGCAGCACCGCGGACGGGCGATATGGAGTTCTTCGCCCGCAGAGCGCACCTGCGGGCAGCGCTCATCCACCAGCACTACGGCAATACCTGTGTCGCTCGATCCCATCTGCAGCAGTCCGCAGAGGTGCCGCGCACCACGAGCTGGGTGGAGAGCCGGCTGGATGGCGATCAGCGGCTGGTCGAGATCATGGTCGCGTCGGAGGATCTCAACGAGGCCTTCTCCGCTCTGCTGACCCTGACCTATTCGGATCTGGGTGAGCTGTGGCCGTTCGCGGTGATCGCCCTGCACGCATGGGGCTCCATCACGGGCCGTCGCGATGCGGCGCGCTCTCGCATGGAGGCGATGGCGAACGCCGGGTTCGGACGAGATGGCACAGGGCTCATCGGCTCGACGCTGCCCCTCATGCTCGCGCTGGACTCGCTCCTGAACGGCGACCTCCCCCGGGCGCAGGCCGAGATCCGCGACGTCCAGGAGGATCACTGGATAGCCACCGTGGTGCGCGCGCTGATCGACATCGGATCCGGCGCGCCTCGCCGCGCGCTGGACAGCCTCGAGGCCGCGGCCGACGCGACGGCCGGGCTTCTGCAGGCCGACCGGCAGCGATACCTGGTCTCGGCGCTCGCGCACTATCTGAGCGGCGACTCAGGAAGGGCGTCCGCCACGATTGCTCTGCTCCCGGTCAGCGCGCGTCGATGCAGCCCCTACGAGATCTCGGTGCTCGACACCCTGGCGCCGGGTGTCCTCGGGGTGGTCGCCGATCTCGTCCCCGAGCTGCTGCCGGAGGGCTTCTCCTTCGACCGGGCGGGCGTGCTCGAGAAACCGACGCTCACGCGGCCGGAGCTCGAAGTGCTGACACGGCTGGCGCGCGGGATGACCAGACCGGACATCGCACGGGACCTCTTCCGCTCGATCAACACGGTCAAGACCCACCAGCGTTCGCTGTACCGCAAACTCGGGGCATCATCGGCCGCGGAAGCGGTCGCCCTTGCCACCGAGTCCGGATACCTCTGGCATCTGCCGCAGCCGTCACCGCTCCGGCCGTGAAACCGGGCCCCGCCGGGTGAACCGCCGCGTCTAGTCTGGGACGATGTCCCGTCTTCTCGTCCGCCGCCCCTCGCCCCGCCTCGCCGAAGGCGAGCTCACGCACATCGAGCGGGTCCCCGTGGATCCCGAGCTCGCACAGCGCCAGTGGGAGGCATACGTCGAGGTGTACCGATCCCGCGGTTGGGACGTGATCGACATCGATCCGGACGACGCGCACGCCGACGGCGTGTTCGTCGAGGACACCGTGGTCATGTTCGGCGACATCGCGCTGCTCACCCGGCCCGGCGCGGACTCGCGGCGCGGCGAGATCGACACGACTCGCGCGGCCCTCGAGAAGGCGGGCATCGACTACGCCGAGGTCGAGGCGCCCGGCACCCTCGACGGCGGAGACGTGCTCAAGGTCGGCCGCACGGTCTACGTCGGGCAGACCCTGCGCACGAACGCCGAGGGCATCCGGCAGATGGATACGTTGCTCGCCCCGCGCGGCTGGACCGTCGTGCCGGTCGAGGTCACCAAGGTGCTGCACCTGAAGAGCGGCGTCACGGCTCTGCCCGACGGCACCGTGATCGGCTATCCCCCGCTCGTCGACGACCCGTCGATCTACCCCGAGTTCCTGGCCGTCCCGGAGGAGCATGGCACCGCCGTCGTCGTGCTCGACGAGAACACGGTGCTCATGTCGGCCGACGCCCCGCAGAGCGCGCAGCTGTTCCGCGACCGCGGCCTCACGGTGATCGAGACCCCCGTCTCCGAGTTCGAGAAGCTCGAGGGCTGCGTCACCTGCCTGTCGGTGCGCGTGCGCGACTGAAACCGCGGCTGCGGGCTGCGGCGGCGGCAGCGACTGAATCCACGACTGCGACTACGTCCGTCACGGTGCGACGATCAGCACAGCATGCAACGATTCGCACGCGTGGTGACGGGATCCGTGTGCTGATCGTCGCATCGTGTGCTGATCGTGGCAGCGCGTATCCGGGTGGCCGGAGCTCAGGCGGCGAGAGCCGTGCCGAGTGCGAGCCCGCCGACAGCGGCGAGGATCCCGAGCAGCAGCATCCCGACGGCGTTGAAGGCGCCGGCGCGCGAGGATCCGTCCCGCCACAGCGCGACCGTGTCGAGCATCGCCGTGCTGAACGTGGTGTAGCCGCCGAGCAGGCCCGCGCCGACGATGAAGGCTGCGCCGGGGAACCCGCCGCTGACGACACCGAGCACGAAGGATCCGGTCACGTTGATCACCAGCACGCCCCATGGGAAGCGCGTGCCGACGAGCCGAGCCACGCCGAGATCGACGAGGTAGCGCAGACCTGCTCCGACACCCCCGGCGAGCGCGGCGTACAGGAAGACCAGCGGGGTCATCCGCGCGCCTGCGTGTGCGAGGCGCGGGGGCGCCTCCCGCGCCAGCGGCCCGGCCGGCCGAGATCGAGACCGAGGGCCGCGGCCCCGATGCCGAGTGCGACGCTGCCGATCGCGTACGCCGAAGCGAGCCACGGCTGGGCATGCCACAGCGTCACCGTGCCGACGGCGAACGCGCTGTAGGTGGTGAACCCGCCGAGCACACCGGTGCCCAGCAGCACCCGCACCGCATGCGAGCCGGGCAGCCGCGCGGCGAGCACGCCGATGAGGAAGGCGCCCACGAGGTTCGCGATGAGCGTGGCCCACGGCACGGCGGCCAGCCCGTGACCGCTCGGCACGGGGAGGGCGAGTCCGAGTCCCAGGCGCGCGGCGGTGCCGACCACGCCCCCCGCGACGACGAGCGCGAGGCGGAGGGGGACGGGCGAGTTCACGCCCGTCAGCCTAGACCCGGCGTCTCGGCGGGCTCGTCCGACGGCACGCGGATCGCCCCGCTTCCAGGCCGGTTCCGTAGACTCGGCCGGGTGGCGGCGGCCCTGCCCGAGGGACCGCCCCCGCCGAGCCGGCCGAGGAGGACGATGCGCGCGTGACCATGAGGATCGCCTTCGGCTGGTCGCGTCTGCTCACCGCGGCCGTGTGCGGAGTCGCCCTCGTGGACCGCCTGTTCTGGGGCCTGGGCTCGCAGACCATCGCCGGCCAGAACTTCCTCGCGTACCTCACGATCGAGTCGAACATCGCGTTCGCCGTCCTCGCCCTGATCGCAGGGATCATCGCGCTGCGCACGCCGGAGGATCCCGCCTGGCTCACCACCGCACGTGCGGTCGTGCTCAGCTGGACCATCACGGCCGGTCTCGCGTTCGCCCTGATCGTGTGGCAGGCGGGCCTGCACGGCATCCCGATCTGGGTGCCGTGGTCCGACGTGGTGCTGCATTTCGTGCTTCCGGCGTGGACCGTCGTCGCCTGGGTCTTCGGCCCCGGCCGGCGCGCGGCCTCCTGGCAGATCGTGCCGTACGTGCTCCTCTACCCCGTCGCCTGGGGCGTGTTCACGATCTGGCGCGGCGGCCTGGTCGGCTGGTATCCGTACTACTTCCTGGATCCGCGTCAGGTGTCGGGGCTGCCCGAGATGATCGTCACCTGCGTCATCGCTCTGGCGATCTTCGCCCTGGTCGCGAGCGCCCTGGTCGCCCTGAGCCGGCTGCGCACCACGGCGCGGACGGATCTGCGCGGCACTCCGAAAGCGGACGGGGACGACCCGGATCCGGCCTGAGTTCAGGGCGTCGGCGTCGGCGTCGCCGAGACGAAGAATCGCAGCGACTCGCGCACGGCGGACTCCGCGTCGCCGTCTCCGAGCTTCGCGAAGGCCTCGGCCTCTGGCCCGCCGACGAGACCCACGAGCACGGGCCGGCCGGTGACCGGCTGGAGGTTCAGCCAGGTGCGGATCGGGCCGTCGCCCCCGACGACGTGCCAGAGGTCCGCATCGACCTTCCAGAACGCCTCGTCGAACTGCACCCACACCGTCTCCACGTATCCCGAGGCGAGCGCCGCGATCGCACCACGATGCGTGAACGGCAGCGGCGGGGCGAACTCGATCGCCCCGTGCTGCAGCACCCCGAGCGGGACCGTGACGACCACGCGATCGAAGGACAGCGACTCGCCGGTGGCCAGGCGCAGGCTCACCCCCGAGTCGTCGTAGGCGATGCGCGTCACCGGTGAGGCGAGCGTGACCTTGATGCCGTCGAGCGGCGTGTTCACGAGCGCGGCGACATCTCCATCAGCGCCCACGAGCCCGTCGGGGACGAACGTCGGCGGGAACCAGCTCGACGCCTTCTCCGCGTCGGCACCTGTGGTCGCCTGCAGCCAGGCGAGAGCCGCGGCGAGCGCCGGATCGGCCGGGTCGGCGCCGGCGGCCCGGAGCGCCGCGTCGATCGACGCGTCGGCCGGCGCGTTCGCCGCCTGCTCGATCGCGTGCCGCAGCGGTCCGCCGTCGAGGGCGGACGCTGCGCCGTCCTTCGACCAGCCCGTGGGCGTGCCGAACGTCAGCCGGTGGATGCCCTGGGCGGCCAGCTCACCGCCCAGGGTGCCCGCCTCTTCGCCCGCCGACAGCCACGCCCCCAGCTGCACCGGGATCGGCCACTTCTTGTCCGCGATCGAATGGATCCGTCCCCCGGTGCGCTCGCGCGCCTCGAGCACGGTCACGGTGCGCCCTGCATCGGTGAGCGCACGGGCGGCGGCGGCTCCGGCGGCGCCCGCACCGACGACGGCGACGCGCTCGCCGCTCGTGGACGCGTCGACGAGCAGCGCCGCGGCCCGCTGCCCCGAGTCGATCGCGCCCGGGACGGTTCCGGGATGATCCGGATCCGTCGTCTCACCGGCGAGGAAGACGCGGTCACCGATCGGCTCGGCGAGATCCTTGCGCAGCTGCGGCGTCGCCCCGGCCGGCAGGTAACTCATCGCGCCGCGGGAATATGCGTCCGTCGACCAGGTGCTGCGCATCCACGCCGTCGGCTCCGGTGCGGCGCCGGGCGGCACGCTCGGCATCGGCGAGGGCGGGGCGGTCGTCGGGGTCTTGGTGGGCTGCGGCTCGGGCGTGCAGGCCGCGAGCACCACCGCGACGGCACCGGCTCCGGCGCCGACGAGCAGGGTTCGCCGCGAGATGCCCATCGTGGTGCCAGCCTATCCCGGGTGCCGGAGAGGCCGCCGTGGGACCCTGACCCGGGCCAGGCGCTGACGCCGAAAGATGGATGACGTCGCTCCGGACGACCCTGGAGCGCCGAAATCCATCTCCAGGCGAGGCCTCATCCTCCTCAGAGAAGGAAGACGCTGCTCGGACATGGTTCCGAGCAGCGTCTTCCTTCTTTGACGCGACCGCGGAGCCGGTTCAGGATCCGATTACAGGTTCGCCTCCGCGTAGACGCGCAGGGCGTCGCGGACGAACTCCGCGCCGGCGGTGCCGGTGGTTCCCTGTGTCGCAGCGGCGGACCGGTCGGCGTCGGTGGCGTAGTTCGCGCCGAAGCGCGGATCCGCCACGTACATCTCGCCGAGGCCGATGACGTACGCCTTGCGGTCGCCGGAGGCCCCGTACGCGGGCGTGCCGGGGATGCCGGTGAGCCAGTCGACGTGGCGGCGCGCCACGTCCTGCGCCTCGGGCGATGCCGGATCCGCTCCCGCTTCGGCGAGCGCGATCCAGTCGGCGCCGAGGTCGGCGACGCGCTGCTTCCACGCGGCCTTCTCGTCATCGCTCAGCCCGCGCCACCAGCGGTCGCTGTCGGCGTAGGCCTTCGTACCCCAGCGGGTCTCGACCTCGTCCTTGTACTGGGTGTGGTCGAAGCCGTCGAACATGTCGTCAGGCATGAGTGCTCCTCCTTCTCTGAGGGTGGTGATGGTGTTCTCGACCGACGCGATCTGCCGCGCCAGCCTGGTCTGCTCCGCGCGCAGCAGCGCGAGGTGCTTCTCGAGGGCGTCCACCTCGATCGCGGCGTTCGCCGACCGACCGGATCCGGCCCCGTCGGATGCCGGCACGCCCTCTCCGACGACCTGGGCGATCGCCGGCAGCCCCAGCCCCAGCTCGCGCAGGAGCAGGATGCGCTGCAGGCGCAGGAGCGCCCCCTGGTCGTAGTGCCGGTAGCCGTTCGAGGCGACCCGCGTCGGCGGCAGCAGGCCGATGTCGTCGTAGTGCCGCAGGGTGCGGCTCGTGGTGCCGGTCAGCCGCGCGATCTCCTGGATCGACCAGTCCCGATGCGCCATGGGATCCTCCTTCCGTCGTCGATATGACCACCGTAGAAGTTGACGTTGCGTTAATGTCAAGCGGGATCCTTGTCGACGCCGAGGTCGGTCACGGTACGTTCATCCCGTGACCCCCGACGCGCACCCGCTCAACGCCACGCACCCGCTCGCACTCGCTCCGGTGATCGCCCCGCCGCTCACCGTCGACGGGTTCGTCGAGGAGTTCCTGCACAATCTGAACTTCGACGGCGGCGTGACGCTCTCCGCATCCAGCGTGAACGACCGGTATCTTGCCCTCGCCTGCACGGTGCGCGATTACCTGATGGCCCGCTGGCTCGAGGATCAGCGCCGGCAGCAGGAGAGCCAGGCGAAGAGCGTGTGCTACCTCTCCGCCGAATACCTGCTCGGCCGCCAGCTCGACAACGACCTGATCGCGACCGGCTTGTCCGAGGTCGCGGCCGAGGCCCTCGCCGCGTGCGGGATCGACATCGACGAACTGCGCGCGCACGAGATCGAGCCAGGGCTCGGCAACGGCGGACTCGGGCGCCTCGCCGCCTGCTTCGTCGACTCGCTCGCCACCCTCGGCGTACCGAGCACCGGATACGGGATCCGCTACGAGTACGGGATCTTCCGGCAGACCTTCGAGGACGGCCAGCAGGTCGAGCAGCCCGACGCCTGGCTCGCGCTCGGCTCGCCATGGGAGTTCCCGCACCCCGAGCAGGCGCAGACGATCGCCTTCGGCGGGCATACCGAGACGTATGACGACGACGGCACTCCCCGTTCGCGCTGGATCCCGGCCTGGACCGTGCGCGCCGTGCCCTACAACTACATGGTTCCGGGCTTCCACAACGGCCGCGTGAACACCCTGCGGCTGTGGAGTGCGGTCGCCACCGACGCGTTCGATCTGCGCATCTTCAACTCCGGCGACTACGAGCAGGCCGTGCGGGCGCAGACCTATGCGGAGAACATCTCGAAGGTGCTCTATCCCGAGGACTCCACTCCGCAGGGCAAGGAGCTGCGCCTGCAGCAGCAGTACTTCTTCGTCGCCGCATCCATCGCCGACTTCCTGGATCGCCTGCCGGTGGACTTCGACCTCGCACACCTGCCCGATCGCGTGATCTTCCAGTTGAACGACACGCACCCGGTGATCGCGGTCCCCGAACTGCTGCGCGTGCTGGTCGACGAACGCGGCATGCCCTGGGACGACGCCTGGACCATCGCTCAGAAGTGCTTCGCGTACACCTGTCACACCCTGCTGCCGGAGGCCCTCGAGGTCTGGTCCGTCGAGCTGCTGGGCCGGTTGCTGCCGCGGCACCTCGAGATCATCTACCGGATCAACGACGAGTTCCTCGCCGCGGTGCGTGCCCGTTTCGGCGACGACGAGATGCGGATCCGCAACATGTCGATCATCGCGGAGTTCCCCGAGCGCTCCGTGCGCATGGCCTACCTCGCCACCGTGGCAGGCGCGCGCGTGAACGGGGTCGCCGAGCTGCACTCGCAACTGCTGCGCGACAAGGTGCTGCCCGCATTCGCCGAGTTCTTCCCGGACAAGTTCACCAACGTCACGAACGGGGTCACGCCCCGCCGCTTCCTGCGGCTCGCGAACCCCGGGCTCTCCTCGCTCATCACCGAGGCGATCGGCGACGGCTGGGTCACGGATCTGGAGCGGCTGCGCGAGCTCGAGCCCCTCGCCGACGATCCCGGGTTCCGCACCGCGTTCGCCGCGGTGAAGGTCGCCAACAAACGGCACCTGAACGATGTGCTGCTGGCCCGGGACGGGATGACGGTCGGCGACGGGCACCTCGTGGACGTGATGGTCAAGCGCCTGCACGAGTACAAGCGGCAGCTGCTGAAGGTGCTGCACATCGTGAGCTCGTACGAGGGGGTCATCTCGGGGCGGATCCCGCTCGCCGAACTCACTCCGCGCACCGCGCTGTTCGGCGCGAAGGCCGCCCCCGGCTACGCGATGGCCAAGCGGATCATCCACCTCATCAACGCGGTCGGATCCGTCGTCAACACGGATCCGAGGCTCGAAGGCCGCCTGCAGGTGCTGTTCCCGCCGAACTACAACGTCACGCTCGCGGAGAGCGTGATCCCCGCCGCCGACCTCAGCGAGCAGATCTCGCTGGCGGGCAAGGAGGCCTCGGGCACCGGCAATATGAAGTTCGCGCTCAACGGCGCGCTCACGATCGGCACCGACGACGGCGCGAACGTCGAGATCCGCGAGCTCGTTGGCGACGAGAACTTCTTCCTGTTCGGCATGACCGAGCCCGACGTCGAGGCGCTCTCGGCGCGCGGCTACCGGCCGAGCGAGTTCTACCAGGCCGATGCCGACCTGCGCCGCGCCATCGATCTCATCGCGTCCGGCGCCTTCTCCGGTGGTGACCGCTCGGTCTTCGAGCCGATCGTGTCGAACCTGCTGTACGAGGACCGGTTCATGGTGCTCGCCGACTTCGCCGCCTACATGTCGGCGCAGGAGCGCGTGGACGCCGCCTATGCCGACCAGGACGCGTGGTCCCGCGCTGCGATTCTCAACGTCGCCCGGTGCGGCTACTTCTCCTCCGACCGCTCGATCCGCGACTACATCGACCGCATCTGGCACACGCCGCCGACGAGCTGAGGACCGCTTCTTCGTTTCGAAGCGCGCACATGGCTGCATCCACTCCTCGGATGCAGCCATGTGCGCGCTTCGAAACTCCCAGGAAAGAGTCTTGACGCGATCGAGATATATCGTGTTATGCTCTCAAACACGATATATCTCGAGCTGAAGACTCGGGATCCCCCAACTCAGGAGAACAGACATGACCGAGAAGTGGCTCATCGCCCCCGGGCAGGAGCGCGTGATCGACATCGAGCGCGCGTCGAAGCTCAAGATCGGACTCGTCGGCGGACAGGTGGACGTCATCGCGCACGACGAGCCGGGCATCCGGATCGAGGTGCACAACGTCACCGTCAAGGACCTGCGCGTCGAATCCGACGGCACCCAGATCGAGATCGACCACCCGCAGATCGGCTGGGACAACTTCCTCGAGGTGTTCCGCAACTTCGGCGCCGGCGGCCCCAAGGCCGAGATCAGCGTCGCCGTCCCCCGCGACATCGCCCTCACCCTGGGCGTGGTGAGCGCGGGAGCGCTCGTCTCCGGCCTCACCGAGGACGCGCGGCTCAACACCGTCTCCGGCGACCTCATCGTCGACACCCACACCGGCGACCTGAACGTGAACACCGTTTCGGGCGACGTGCAGGTGCGAGGCCTGGCGGGCACGGCCATGGCGAACACCGTCTCGGGCAGCGTCGCGCTGACCGGCGAGGTGCGCAAGGCCACGATCGACAGCGTCTCGGGCGCGATGCTCATCGACGCGACCGGCCCGGTCAACACCGTGTCGCTGAACAGCGTCTCCGGCGACGCCACCGTGCGCCTGGACGAGAACCTCGCCGCGAACTACGTGGCGCGCGCGCTGAGCGGCCGCATCACGATCGACGGCGTTCCGCGGGGATCGTCGGGCCCGTCGAACTTCACGGGATCGCGCGGCGAGCTGTCCGGATCCTTCGCCGATGTGCGGGTGAACACCGTCTCCGGCGACATCACGGTGCTGCGCCGCGACGCCGCCGAGGCCCCGGTGTCGTTCACCTCCGACGGAGAGGACCTGCTGTGAGCCCCGCGGTCTTCTCCCACGGCGATCTGCGTCTGTACCTGCTCGCGCTGCTGGCGGAATCACCGCAGCACGGCTACGGCATCATCCAGGCGCTGACCGATCGCACCGGGGGCACGTACACGCCGAGCGCCGGCACGATCTACCCGCGCCTCGCGAAGCTCGAGGAGGAGGGGCTCGTCACCAAGACGGTCGACGGCCGCACCACGATCTACGCGATCACCGAGGCCGGCCGTGCCGAGCTCACCGCGCGCGAGGGCGACCTGCAGGGCATCGAGGCGGGGCTGAACGACTCGGTGCGCCTGATCGCGAACGAGGTGCGCCAGAGCGTGCAGGAGGCCATGAAGAGCCTCCGCGCCGACCTGGCCGCCGCCGCCCGCGAAGAGCAGAACGCCGGGTCGCCCTCCTCCTACCGGGAGGCCTCCGCTCGCGCGGACGAGCGGATCGCCAGCCGTGAGGAGCTGCGCCGCGCGGACGCCTCGATCAACGAGTTCCGGGCCAGGGTGCGCACAGATCTGCGCACGCACGTCGCACGCGGCGGTATGGTGCCGGCATCGCTCGTGACGCAGCTGGACACCGCGCTCGACGACGCGGCGCGCGCGGTGACCTCGGCCCTGGCGGGCCTGTCTCGCCACTGACGACGTCCCCACCCCGCGAGACTGCAACCCCGTCGCGAGACAGCAGCACAATTCTGCTGGCCCAGGGGTCCTTCTTGTCGTCGGCGATCGGCTCCTCGAGCGGCACGACGAGGATCGGCCGGGACTGGCGGTGCGAGAGCCGGGCGGCGACGGATCCGGTGAAGAACTCACGGATCGACTCTCCGAGGCCCCGACTGCGGGTGCCGACCACGATCAGCTGCGCATCCAGCTCGCCGGCGAGGTGCTTGATCGCGAGCGCCGGGTCGCCGACGAGCTGGCGCGCGGTCCAGGTGACCCCGGAGCCGGCCAGCGCCTTCTCGACCTCGCGGCGCAGCTCGGCGAACTCCTCCGCACCGGTGTCGATGTTCAGGTCGATCGGCGCGGAGTGCACCATCCCGTCCGGATCCTCGAAGGTCACGAACCGGGTGACGTCGACGTGCACGACGACCAGCGCGGCCTTCAACAGGCCGGCGTAGCGGACAGCCTCGGCGAGCACACGCGGGGGCTGTCCCGGCCGGAGCGCGACGATCACGGCCTTCTGCAACTGCGGATCCTGCAGCTCCTGATCCTCGGGGGTGGAGGCTGTGTCGCTCATCTCGTCGTTCCTCTCGGTGCGGCGCTACCGGGGACCCGTCACGGCGAGGTGAGGTGGCCCGCGTGCTATCCTGGATGCTACTCTTACCGGCCGCGAGCCGGTGCCGGAAATAGACAGCGGGCCCCGCATCGCCCACTGCTTACAGTAAGGGGGTCTCGCGCATGGGCCGTGGCCGTCAGAAGGCAAAGCACACCAAGATTGCCCGCGAACTGAAGTCGTACAGTCCGTCGGTGAACTACTCGGCGCTCGAGCGCGAGCTGGGTCACCCGGAGACCGACGACCAGTACGTCGACAAGTGGGCGGATCAGTACACCGACGAAGACGAGGACGAACTCGAAAAGGCCTGAGCCTCGTCGTCCGAAACCCCGCCCCGAGTCCGCTCGCGGCGGGGTCCGTCGTCTTCTGGAACAGCCTCACGCCTGACCGGTCCCGAGCGCCCGCGCGCCCCTGCGAGGATGGATCCATGCCTCACGTCGTCGCGCTCTACCGCCATCCCGTCAAGGGGTTCACCCCCGAGAAGCTGCCCGCCCTCACCGTGCAGGCGGACGGGCGGATCGCCGGTGACCGCGTGCTCGCGTTCCGCTTCGCCGATGCGGCGGCCCCCGAGGAGCGCGACGGACTGGACTACTGGCCGAAGTCCAAGGGTCTCGCGCTCGAGACCTTCCCCGGCCTCGCCGCGCTGCGCCTGGCGTACGACGACGCGGCGCAGAGCATGCGGATCGACCACGCCGGGGAGACGCTCGTGGAGGCGGGCCTGGACGAGGACGGCCGCGCCGAGCTGGTCGATGCGGTGACCGCCTTCGTGCTCGACTCCCCCGACGGCAAGCGCCTGCAGCGCCCGGGACGGCTGCCCCTGACGCTCGTCGGCGACGGCGCGAGCTCCCGATTCCAGGACCGTGGGCGCGGCTACGTCTCGGTGCACAGCGACGCGAGCGTCGCCGCACTCGGCGCCGCGCTCGCGCAGGACGTCGACGACCGCCGGTTCCGCTCGAACATCGTGATCGGCGGCGTCGACGCGTGGGACGAGCTGGACTGGCAGGGCGAGGTCGCGATCGGCGACGTGCGCCTCGCCACGGCCGGGCCGATCGTGCGCTGCCTCGCGACGCACGCGAACCCCGACACCGGCGAGCGCGACGCGAGCGTGCTCAAGACGCTCACCGGATCCCTCGGGCAGGTCCAGCCGACGCTCGGCCGGCTGTTGATCCTCCCCGGGGTCAGCGGCGCCGTGGGTGACGACGCGGGCGTCGGCGGCACGATCCGGGTGGGCGACGAGGTCAGCCTCGGCTGAGGCTGACGCACCGCTCTCAGGATGGTTCTGCCGATCGCCCCTGTGCGCCCGTCGACACGACGCGATCCAGCGAATCCGTCCTGAGAACGGACGTGCCGAGCGCGGCGCTCAGCCCACCGCTGTCGCGCGTACGATGAGCGCCGTCTCGGGGTGCACGGAGGGCATGACGATGCCGATGCGCCCGAGGACCCGGCCGGTCAGCGCCACCCCCTCCCGCTGCCAGGCCGCGAGGTTGCCCTTCAGCCCGCGCAGGCTGAGCGGTTCGATCTCCACCCGGTAGCGCCGGTCGTCGTCGAGCCCTGGCAGCCGGAAGCGCCCGGCGCTGGCGGTCGCTCCGACGGCCAGCGCCGTGAACAGGTAGAGGGCGCGGCCGGCGTCCTCGGCGATCACGCCCTGCAGCGCGAACGCCGGGTCGGGCGTCTCCGCCCGCACCATCCGGCCGCTGTGCAGCAGCGCGCGCTCCCGCTTGTGCAGGGCGATCCAGTCCGCCAGCTGTGCGCGCTCGTCGTCGTCCCAGCCCCGGATGTCGGCCTCCACGCCCAGGTGCCCGAACAGCGCCACGGACGCGCGGAACGCGAGCGTGTGCGTGCGACCGGTGACGTGCGACGGCGCCGAGGCGATATGCGCGCCGATCAGCTCGGGCGGGATCAGCTGCGCGGTCCACGCGTTGATCCGCAGTCGCTCCAGCGGATCGTTGTCGTCGGATCCCCACACTCGATCGGTGCGCTCCAGCACACCCAGATCGACCCGGCCGCCCCCGGACGAGCAGGATTCGATCTCTAGCCCGGGGTGACGACTCTTGAGGTCGTCGACAAGACGGTAGAACGCCGCGGTCTGGCCGTGCACGCCGGGAGCGCGGCGCGGCCCCGAACCCGCCTCGACGAGATCGCGATTGTGGTCCCACTTGAGGTAGGCGATGTCGTACTCGTCGAGGAGGGCCAGCAGCGCATCGCGGATGTGGGCGTAGCAGTCGGGATTCGCGAGGTCCAGCACCTGCTGATGGCGCCCCGTGAGAGGCCACTCCGAGCGGGCCGACATGATCCACTCGGGATGCGCGCGAGCGAGATCCGAGTCCGGGTTCACCATCTCCGGCTCGACCCAGAGTCCGAACTGCATGCCGAGACCGCGCACGTGATCGATGAGCGGGTGCAGCCCGAGCGGCCACACCTCGGCGGAGACGGTCCAGTCGCCGAGCCCCGCACGGTCGTTGCGGCGGGCGCCGAACCAGCCGTCGTCGAGCACGAAGCGCTCGACGCCTACGGCGGCGGCCGCGTCTGCGAGCTCGATGAGGTCTTCCTCGTTCTGATGGAAGTAGACGGCCTCCCACACGTTGAGCGTGACCGGGCGGGCGGTGCGGGGATGCTGCGGGCGGGCACGCAGCATCCGGTGCGACTGCACGGCCAGCGCATCGAGGCCGCATCCGTAGAACCCGTACAGCCACGGGGTCGCGTACTCCTCACCCGGCGCGAGGCGGCCCTCGCCCGGCAGCAGCAGCTCGCCGCCGGCGAGCACCTGCCGCCCCTCGGCGACCCTCTCGACCTGATGCACGTGGTTGCCGGACCAACCCACATGGATCCCCCAGGCCTCCCCCGAGGAGAAGTCGAAGCCGTGGCGCCCCACGATCAGCGCCATCGCGGCGCCGAGCCCGGTGCGGCCGCGGCGGTTCTCCCTGCGGTGAGCGCCGACGCCGAGTCGCCGGCGCTGCGGAACCCGCTCGACCGCCCAGCGGCCCGCGAAGTCCAGCGCCTCGTCCGCATCCAGGGGCACCGGCAGCGTCGGCATCAGCGACTCGAGCCGGTACACGTCGTCGCCCCTGTTGCGCACAGCGGCCCGGGTGCGGATCGCACCGGATCCGGTGAGCTCGATGTCGAGTGCGAGAGTCAACCGCGCCTCGTCGTCCAGGGCGGTGACGCGCACCGAGGCCGGACCCGACGAGAGGATGAGGCGCCCGCCCGACGACGGATCCGAAGGACCCTGACCTCCGACGGGAGCACCGTCGATCGCGACGCCGGTCACCCGGAAGCGCGGTGACCAGTGCGCGCCGTCCCGGGATCCGCTGATGCCGGGGGTTCCGCTCCAGCCCCGGGAGAGCTCGGGAAGCACCGACACCGGCACGACCGCGTCCACCTCGCTGCCCGCATCCGGGAACACGCCGGAGAGGGCGAGCGCCTCGAAGCCGGCGTCGTCGAGCGGACCGCAGGACGCGCCCCAGTGCACGACGACGGGAAGCCCTCCGTCCCGGATGTCCAGGACCAGGGCGACGCCGCCCGTCTCCAGCACGATGCCGAGATCCACGGTTCCGGCGCTCGCCTCATGGCCGTCGAGAGTCAGTGACGACATGATTCCCCTTCCTGGGCGGTTCGAGTATTGTTTACGTTGCCATGCAAGGGACCAACGTGCAACGGATCAAGGACGGCGCACCACGCGCCTCGATCAAGGACGTCGCCCAGCGCGCAGGCGTGTCGCCGCAGACCGTGTCGCGGGTCGCCAACGGGTACGTGCATGTGCGACCCGAGAAGCGCGAGAAGGTACTGGCCGCGATGAAGGAGCTCGGCTACCGGCCGAACAGCGCGGCGCGCAACCTGAAGTCGGGCCGGTTCCGCAGTCTCGGGGTCGTCACCTTCAACATCACGACGCTGGGCAACGAGCGCACGCTCGAGGCCGTCGCGGAAGCGGGCGCGGCTGCGGGCTACACGACGACCCTGATCCCCGTGACGGATCCCACCCGCATCTCGGTGGCGGGCGCCTTCGGGCGCCTCGAGGAGCAGGCCGTCGACGGCATCATCCTGATCATGTCCGCCGAGTTCGGCTCGCCGGACGACTACGCCCTCACGGCAGGGCTCCCGCTGGTCATCGTCGATTCGACCGCGACGGCGGATCACACGCTCGTCGACACCGATCAGGAGCAAGGCGCTCGAACCGCGATGCGGCACCTGCTCGACCTCGGCCATCGACGCATCGCCCACGTCGCCGGGCCGCTCAAGTCGTTCTCCGCGCACCGACGCGAGGACGCCTACGCGCGCGTCTGCCAGGAGCACGCCCTCGCCACCCCCGCCCGGCACCGCGGCGACTGGTCCGCGGCGTCGGGCTACGCCGCCGGCCGGGAGATCCTCGCCGAGGAGCCGCGCCCCACTGCCGTCTTCGCCGCCAACGATCAGATGGCGCTGGGCGTGATGCGCGCCGCGCACGAGGCGGGCCTGCGCATTCCGCAGGACCTCAGTGTCATCGGCTTCGACGACAGCGACGACAGCGGCAGCTACTGGCCGCCGCTGACCACCATCCACCAGCATTTCGACGTCGTCGGCCAGCGTGCGACCGAACTGCTCATCGCGATGATCGACGGGGAGCCGCTGCCCGAGAACCCGCTGATCCCGACCCGGCTCGTGGTCCGCGACAGCACCGGCCCGGTGCCGGCTCAGGACTGACCGCACCTCAGAACTCGGTCGGGCCGAGCCGCGGCTCCGGAGCGAACCGGACCGTGGGTCGCTCCAGGCCGCGCAGCTCGAGCACGAGGATCTCGTTGCTCTCCCCGCGCAGCAGCGGAGCCGGCACGTACAGGGTCTCCTGCGGTCCCCGCGCCGAGTAGCGGCCCAGCGCGAAGCCGTTGATCCAGACCGCGCCGGACCCCCACCCCCGCACGTCGAGGTGAAGATCGCCTGATGCGTCCGCATCGAAGCTGCCGGCCAGCAGCACGGGTCCGCCCAGCGGGACCCCCCGCAGCACGGGCGTCCCGTGCGCCGCGAGCGCGGCGCGGACTCCGTCGGCCTCCAGCTCCAGGGGCGAGACGAGCCAGCCGTGCAGCTCCTCGCCGTCCAGGCGCACCGGGCCGATCAGGCCCTTGGCCTCGCCGATCCTGGGTCCGTAGTTTACGCCGCCCAGGTGCTCGACCAAGATCGACAGCTCCCCACCCGAGGGCAGCGCGAGCACACGGTCGTGCGCCTCACGATCGAGGATGCCGACAGCGTGGCCGTCGAGCAGCACGTGCGCGCGGTCGCGCACCTCTGCCACGGTGAGCGCGCCGCCGTGCGGGATCTCGATCGCGTAGCGCGAGTATCCGCGCGGCGACCCGAAGGCGGTGGCGGCGGGAGCCGTGTCGTGCGCGCTCCAGCGCTCGAGTCCGGCGTCCGCGAGCGCGACGGCGCGTTCCAGCGGCGCCTCCAGGACGCGGGAGGGCGAACGCGGGGCGGGACGGTCATCCGGCACCGGCGCGTGCGCCGCGATCACGTCGCGGAACCGCCAGTACTTCTCGGTGGGCGTCCCGTCCTCGGCGATCGGCGCGTCATAGTCGTACGAGGTCGCGATCGGCCGGTAGACGCCCTTGTCGTTGGCGCCGGCCATGTACCCGAAGTTGGTGCCGCCGTGCACCATGTAGATGTTCACGCTCGCGCCCGCGGCGAGGATCGCCTCGAGCTCGGCAGCGCTGTCGGCTGCCGACGTCGTGTGGTGCGGCTCGCCCCAGCTGTCGAACCAGCCGCACCAGAATTCGGCGCACATGAGCGGCCCACTCGGCTGATGCCGCCGCAGTGCCGCGAGCCTTTCGACCGCGCGCGACCCGAACGACGCCGTGCTGAGCAGCTCGGGCAGAGTGCCGTCGTCGAGCATCGCATCGGTCGGCTGATCGACCGTGGTCAGGGGCACGTCGATGCCCGCCGCCCTGGTCATCTCGGTGAGCGCGCGCAGATAGGTCTTGTCGGATCCGTAGGCGCCGTACTCGTTCTCGATCTGCACCAGGATCACGCCGCCGCCGTGCGTGAGCTGGCGCGGCCGGACGATGTCGTACACCGCGCCCAGATACCGCTCGACCTCGGCGAGGTAGCGCGGATCGCGCGAGCGCACGGCGATCGTGCCGTCCTCGATGAGCCACTCGGGAAGGCCGCCGTTGTGCCACTCGGCGCAGATGTAGGGGCCAGGTCGCACGATCGCGAACATGCCCTGGGCCCGGACCAGGTCGAGGAAGCGTCCGAGATCGAGGCCGTCCTCGGCGGCGAACGCCCCGCGCCGTGGTTCGTGCGCGTTCCAGGGCACGTAGGTCTCGATCGTGTTGAGGCCCATCTGCCGCGCGGTGCGCAGCCGGTCCTCCCACTGATCCGGGTGGATGCGGAAGTAGTGCATGGCCCCGGAGATCACCTGGAACGGTGCTCCGTCGAGGAGGAAGTCGGTCTCGCCGATGGCGAAGGCGGGCATGGGGTCTCCGGGGTTCGTGAGGATCGGCGTCGGAGGACGCCGGACGGAAGGGGTGCGGGATCCGCATCGGCGGACCCCGCACCCCCGAGGGCGGATCCGGGTTACTTGTTGACCTGGAAGCCCTGCTGGTTGCCGTAGTCGACGAGCGTCTTCTGCCACTCCTTCAGCGCCGCATTCAGATCGCCCTTGGCGCCGATCGCCTTGCCGACCGAGTCGCCGAAGACGTTGTTGGCGTAGCCCTGGAAGGGCAGGTACTGCCAGCCGGGGATGACCGACTTCGACGCCGCGACGCCGACCTGGTTCGCCTTCTGGCTGTCGACGAAGGCCGGGAAGGTGCGGTTCGCCCACGCCTGGTCGTCGAACGTGGCGACGGTCGAGGGGAATCCGCCCTTGTTGACGAGGTCGCGTCCCTTGCCGTCGGCGAGGAACTGCAGCACCGCCGCGGCGAGGGCCTTGTTCTTGCTCTGCTCGGTGACCGTGATGCCGCTGCCGCCGTTCTCAGCGGAACCGGGAGTGCCGTCCCACGTCGGCATGGGCGCGACCTTCCACTTGTCCACGCCGTAGTCCTCGCCCATGTCGATCATCCAGGAGCCCATCATCAGCGTGGCGAGCTTGTCCTGCGCGAGCGCCTTGGTCCACTCGTCGGACCAGGTGGCGAGCGGGGAGAGCTCGCCCTTCTGCAGCATCCCGCCCCACATGTCCGCGAACTTCTTGCTGCCGGTGTCCTGCAGGTCGATCGTGACCTTCTCCCCGTCCGTCTTGAACGGGTGACCGCCCGAGGCCCAGATCATGCTGGTGAAGAAGCCGGCGTCGCCGCCGGTGGCGATGTAGGCGTCCGGGTTCGCCGCGTGCAGCTTCGCGCTGTCCGCGGTGAACTCGTCCCAGGTCTTCGGCGCCTCGGTGATGCCCGCGGCGGCGTAGAGCTTGGTGTTGTAGATCATGACCATGGGACCGGAGTCCAGCGGGAGGCCGACGAGCTTGCCGCCGACGTTGACCGCGTTCCAGGTGGAGGCGGTGAACTTGTCCTTGTAGCCGTCCAGGCCGTAGGGGGTCATGTCCGCGAGCGCACCGCTCATCGTGAGCTGCGGCATCGTCTGGTACTCCACCGGCACGATGTCCGGAGCACCGGATCCGGCCTTGACCGCGTTCTGCAGCTTGGTGACCGTCGCGTCGGGGTTGTCGAGCTTGACGACCTTGATCTTGACGTTCGGGTGCTCCTTGGTGAAAGCGTCCGCCCAGTCCTGGGTCGTGTCGCCCCAGGTCCACCAGGTGAGCTCACCGCCCTTCTTCAGCGCGGCGTCGATGTCGGCCTTCGAGCCGCCGGAGGCGGCGTCGCTGCCGCCCTGGCAGCCGGCGAGGGCGCCCATCATGAGTGAGGCGGCGCCGACGACGACGGCGGCGCGCATCCAGATGTTCTTCTTCACTGCGGGTTTCCTTTCGGGAGGTGATGCAGAGATCTTTCGTGCGTGGGATTCGTGATGCGGGGAGGGTGGATGGATGCGCGGCTACTTGACGCTTCCGGCGGCGAGGCCGGACTGCCAGTACCGCTGCAGGTACAGGAACGCGGCGGAGATGGGCAGGACCGTGAGCAGCGAGCCGGTGATGACCAGCTGCGGGATCGGCGCCGTTCCGATCGAGGCGGAGGCGGACGCCCACTGGCTGAGCCCCACGGTGAGCGGATACCACTCGGGGCTGGAGAGCATGATCAGCGGGAGGAAGTAGTTGTTCCACGTCGCGACCACCGCGAACATCAGCACGGTGATGAAGGCCGGGGCGAGCTGGCGCAGCGAGATCGAGAAGAAGATCCGCAGCTCCCCCGCGCCGTCCAGACGCGCGGCCTCGATGAGCTCGTCGGGGATCGCTTCCGCGGCGTACACCCACACCAGGTACAGACCGAACGCGCTCACCAGCGACGGGATGATCACCGCCGCAGGCGTGTTCGTCAGACCGAGCTTGCTGAACAGCAGGAACTGCGGCACGGCGAGCACGGATCCGGGGATGGCGAGCGCGCCGAGGATGATCGCGAACACGGCCTTGCGCCCGGGGAAGCGGTACTTCGCGAGGCCGTAGCCGGCGAGCGTGGCCAGCAGGGTGGCTCCGCCGGCGCCGACGACGACGTAGAGCACGGTGTTCAGGAACCAGCGCAGGAAGACGCCGTCGTCGTAGGCGAAGGTGTCCGCGATGTTCGTGAACAACGAGAAGGTCGGCCCGAACCACAGTCCGGGCGTCGTGTAGAGGTCGGACTTCGACTTGGTGGCGTTCACCACCAGCCAGAACAGCGGCCCCAGGCTGTACAGCAGCATGAGAGACATGACGATCATCAGCGTGATCGAGGTGCGGGTGCGACGCGGCGAGGTGCGCCGCGTGCGCCGGACCGGGCGCTGCGCGACCCGTCCGCTCGCGAGCCGGCTCGGGCGCCGTCCGGTGACAATGGCCTCGGTGTCCCTCGGCTCTGCGCTGTTCGAGGTCATGACGCTCATCACTTCTGCTCCTTCGAGCCCATGGACTGCGCGACGAAGGCGATGATCATCGTGATCACGCCGGAGATGATCGCGATCGCGGCGGCGTAGTTGAACTGGGATCCGGCGAACGACAGGTTGAACGCGTACATGTTCGGCGTGAAGTAGCTGGAGATCGAGTTCGGCGCGATCTTCTGCAGCACGGCGGGCTCGTTGAACAGCTGGAAGCTGCCGATGATGGAGAAGATGGTCGCGACCACGATCGCGCCCCGGATGGCCGGCAGCTTGATGCTGAACACCGTGCGCAGCGCACCGGCGCCGTCGATCTCGGCCGCCTCGTACTGCTCCTGCGGCACCGCCTGCAGCGCGGAGAAGAAGATCAGCATGTTGTAGCCGACGAACTCCCAGGTGACGATGTTGCCGATCGCGGGGAGGATGAACGTCGCCGACAGCGGGGAGGGCACGACGTCGCCGAGCCAGCGGTTCAGATCGGCGACGAGACCGAACTGGTCGCCGTACATGTAGCCCCAGATCATCACGGCGACGACGCCGGGCACCGCGTAGGGCAGGAAGATGCTGAGCCGGTAGAACGGCACGAAGCGCAGTCGCGCGCTGTCCAGTGCCAGGGCGGCGACGAGTGCGAGGATCAGCATGATCGGCACCTGTACCACGAGGAACAGTACGACACGGCCGGTGGCGTCCCAGAACTTCGGATCCACGATCGCCAGTGCGTAGTTCTCGAAGCCGACGAAATGCGTGCCTCCGATCAGGGAGTCGCGGAACAGGCTGAGATAGATCGCGTACAGCAGCGGCGCGATGAGCACCAGCGTGAACACGAGCATGAAAGGACCGACGAACCACCAGCCGGCCCAGGACCGCCGGGAGCGTCGGAGCCCCGTCATCGCCATCGACATCAAGTCACTTCCTCGTGATTGGTTGCGTTACCAAGAGCACTATAGGCACACTATGGTTACGTAAACAACTCACGGTTCGGAAACGTGATGTTTACGTTGCCAATCCGTCGAAGTTCCACCGTATGGACGATGTGCGGAGGCAGACGGAGGCCGACCAGATGGACAGAAGACGAAGGAGTTGGATCCATGCAACGACGACGATGGACGCAGGGGGCGATCGCGCTGAGCGGCGCGATCCTCGCCCTTGCCCTCGCCGTGCCGGCTCAGGCCGCCACGACCTCGACGCGACCGGCCGCCGGCCCCGCGCCGACCCAGATCCCGCAGCTCACCGGTGCCGAGCTCTCCGCGAGCTGGACGGCGCCGCTGAGCACGCGCGGGCGCTACGTGGTGGACGCGGACGGCGACCGGTTCAAGCTCATCTCCGCGAACTGGGACGGCGCGCAGGGGCATTGGAGCGGGAACGGATCCAAGTCCGACCCGACCACGCACAACAGCGGCGACAGTTACGACATCCCGATGGGTCTGGACCGGGTGGCGCTGCCGACCCTGATGAGTGACTTCCACTCGATCGGGATCAACAGCATCCGCCTCCCCTTCTCGAACGAAATGCTCGGGATGACGGCGGCCGTGCCGGACGCAGCGGTCGCGGCGAACCCGCAGTTGCGCGGCAAGACGCCCCTGCAGGTCTTCGACGCCGTGATCGACGCGCTCACCGCCGACGGCTTCGCCGTGATCCTGAACAACCACACCACGACATCACTGTGGTGCTGCGGCGTGGACGCCAACACCAAGTGGTACAGCAGCCAGACCACCGAGAAGTGGATCTCGGACTGGGTCATGCTGGCCCAGCGGTATCGGACGAACCCGCGCGTCGTGGGCATGGATCTGCGCAATGAGGTGCGACGAGATGTGACCGACGACGCGAACTGGGGCATGGGCGATGGCAACGACCTGTACAAGGCGTACCAGCAGGCGGCCATCGCGATCCAGAAGGTGAACCCGGACGTCCTCATCGTGATGGAGGGCATCAACTGGCAGGGGGTGCCGATCGACGGCTTCTTCCACGACCGGCCGATGCTGAAGCCGGTCGCGAACACGTCGAACACGATCCTGCACCCCGACAAGCTCGTCTATTCGGCGCACGTGTACGCGTACACCGGCCCGCAGCACACCGGTGCCACGGGCCTCGGCGAGACGCACGACCTGCGCTATCGGGACATGACGGCGGCGCAGCTCGCCGATGCCGTGACGCAGGAGGGGCTGTTCGTCACCACCGCCGGGCAGCACTACACGGCGCCGGTGTGGATGAGCGAGTTCGGCATCCGCGGGGCCGGGGAGACGGATCAGAAGAACATCGACTGGTGGAACAACTTCACCGACCTGCTCGCCGCCAACGACACCGACTTCGCGGCATGGCCGCTGGTCACGCAGGCCGATGCCGCCGGCACGTTCGCCGACACCTACGCTCTGCTCGGATACCGGCCGGACGGCAGCAGGATCAGCATCGCCGATGACTGGCGATACGCGGGGTGGCAGAAGCTCGTGACCTCCGTCGGCAAGACCGGGCACGTCGACCCCCCGACCCGCTGGAACATGCTGGGCAGCGACAGCTACCTGCCCGACACGAACGCCTCTGTGCTCATGCAGGACCGTCCCGACTGGGATCCGGGCCAGTGGAAGGGCGTCTGCCCGGACACCGAGCACCTCCAGGGCGTGTCGCGCAGCAGCAACCGCGCCCTGTGCACCGACGCCGGGCAGCCGTCCCTCACGACCGTGCGCCACGTCGTCGGCAATGAGATGAACGTGCAGTCCGACTGGGCCGGCGGCTACAGCAAGCTGCAGTGCGCGAACGGCGAGATCGCCGTGGGCCTCAGCCTGACCATCGGCACGGTCAACCGCTGGGCCACGTCCACGCTGCTCTGCGCGCCGAGCACGACCGCGCTGCCGCAGAGCGCCGGCCGCACCCTCTGGTTCGACCGCGCGGACAACCGGCCTGCGGGCGGAGGCTCGACCGCGAGCGACTGGGCGCCCGGACGCTTCAAGGGGCAGTGCGCGGACGGCGAGTACGTCGCCGGCATCGCCTACACCTATCAGCGGGTCCAGGGCGGCGTGCCCAGCGCTCTGCTCTGCAAGCCGCTGCACTGACCCATGCACCTGTCCCGGACGGCGTACCGTCGCTCCGGGACAGGCGCACGACCCTGCGCGACGCGACAGCGCCCCTCGACCCGACCCCTGCACCGCATTCCCCACCCCGGAAGGATCCGCCGTGATCGACACGATCCACGTCGTCTTCAAGACCCACCTCGACATCGGCTTCACGGCGCTCGCGCGCGACGTGATCGCCGGGTACACCGAGCGCTACCTGCCGCGCGCGATCGAGCTCTCCGAGGAACTGGAGCGCCGCGGCGGGCCCGCCCGATTCGTCTGGACGACCGGGTCCTGGCTGATCGATCACGTGCTGCGGGCCGGCACGCCCGCCCAGCAGGACCGGCTGGACGCCGCCCTGAGAGAGGGACGGATCCACTGGCACGCACTGCCGTTCACGACGCACACCGAGCTCATGGATCCGTCGCTCGCCGCGTTCGCCGCGTCGATCGCACAGGGGCTGGACGCCCGGTACGGTCGGCGCACCATCGCTGCGAAGATGACCGACGTGCCGGGGCACACCATCGGGCTCGTGCCTGTGCTCGCCGCGGCGGGGATCGAGTACCTGCACCTGGGCGTGAACGGCGCCTCCGCGGTCCCCGACGTGCCCGAGTTCTTCGTGTGGCGCGCACCCGACGGCGCCGAGGTCGTGGTGAACTACGCCCGCTCCTACGGCTCGGAGGGGCTCGACCTCGCCGTGGTGCCGGGCGGCACGGACGCGCTGCACCTCGCGCACACTGGTGACAACAACGGCCCGCCCTCGGCTGCCGAGGTCGAGGAGCTGTTCGCCGCCCTGACGGCCGCGCACCCCGGCGCACGGATCGTCGCATCGAACCTGGACGACTTCGCCCGCGCCGTGCTCGCGCACCGCGACGCCCTCCACGTCGTGACTGCGGAGATCGGCGACACCTGGATCCACGGCGCGGGCGCCGATCCCCTGCTCACGGCGGGACAGGGCGTGCTGCAGGGGCTGCGGACCACGTGGCTGCGCGACGGCGCGCTGGATCCGTCGTCGGCGGAGCACCACGACTTCGGCGTCGCCCTGCTTCGCATCGTCGAGCACACCTGGGGCGAGGATCTGAAGACGTACCTCCCCGACTACGTGAACTACGCCAAGGCCGACTTCCGTGCCGCGCGCGCCCGCGATGTCGTGGATCCGTCCGCGAATCCCGCGGACACCCGCACCTACGACTGGGCGTGGGCGGAGCATCCGTCGCCGCAGGGCCTCAGCTATTCCGGCTTCGAGGCGTCGTGGGCCGAGCAGCGCGCGCACCTGGATGCCGCGCTCACCGCGCTCGCCCCTGAGCGCGCCGCAGAGGCGCGCGCAGCGCTGGCCGAGCTGCGTCCGTCGGCGGATACCGGCGCCGGCCCCGCCACCCCCGAGGCCGAGGTGAGCGTCGGCGAGGAAGTCGCGCTGGGGCGGTTCCGGGTGACGTTCGGGGCGGACGGCGCGATCACCGGGCTGCGCGACGAGCGCGGGGCCGTGTGGGCGGATCCGGAGCACACGCTCGGCGCCTTCCGGCATCAGACCTTCGACGAGCGCGACGAGGAGCGCTGGCTGCAGCAGTATTGCCGCGATCTCGGACACACCGGCGTCTGGGCGATCCCCGACCAGGCGAGCCCCGGGCTCGCGATCGCCGAGACCCTGCCGGCGCGCGTGACGGCGCCCGAGCTCCGCGGCCTCACGACCCGCGCCGCTCCGGAGGGCGACGGCACGGCGCTTCTCGAGCTGACCCTCCCGGAAGAGCTCGTCGCCGAGACGGGGGCGCCGCGGCGGGTCCGCATCGAGTACCGGTTCCCGCAGGGCGAAGGCCCGATCCGGATCCTGCTCGACGTGTGCGGGCGAGAGGCGTCGCGGCTGCCCGAGGCGAGCTGGTTCGGCTTCCGTCCGGCGCCGGCCGAGAGGGCCGCCGCCGACGCCTGGGCGCTGCGCAAGCTCGGCGTGCCGGTGGACCCCCGGCGCGTGGTGAGCCGCGGCAACCGCACGCTGCACGCGGTGACCGCCGTGGAGCGCCGCGGATCCCGTCCGCTGCGCCTGCGCACCATCGACGCCCCGCTCGTCGCGGTCGGCACCCCTGCGCTGCTGCGCTTCGACGACGAGATCCCGGATCCGGCCGACGGATTCGCCGTGAACCTGCACAACAACGTGTGGGGCACGAACTTCCGGATGTGGTTCGATGACGATCTGCGCTACCGGTTCGAGCTGGACCTCGACGGCGCAGCCGCCTTCGCAGAGGAGAACCGATGACCGACGTCCGCCGCGCGTCCGCCGCCGATGACGCACTCGTGACGAGCCCGCTGGTGATCATGGCCGTGCGTCCGGACGGGTTCGAGGCGGTGTGGGCGGTGAGCCGGCTCAGCCGTGGACGGCTCGAGTGGCGCACCGACCGCGCCGAGGGTGAAGCGCGGATGGATCCGTTCGGCATGACGCCCCAGGGCGAGCAGGTGCTGCGGGTGCGCGCCGAGGGGATGCACCCCGGCACGACGGTGCAGGTGCGCGCGGTCACCGAGGCGGTCGGCGACCCCGGCGCGCAGCACGTGAGCGCATGGAAGACCGTGCGCCTGCTGGATGCGTCCGCCGCACACGCCCGGATCGCGGTGTGGAACGACACGCACCAGCGCGACGACACGATCCGCGCCCTCGACGAGCAGACTCCGGCGGTCGACCTGCTGGTGTGGAACGGCGACCTCTGCAACGACTGGAAAACCCCCGGCCAGTTCGTGAGCACCGTGCTCTCCCCCGCCCAGCGCGACATCAGCGCCGACCGGCCGCTCGAGATCACGATCGGCAACCACGACGTCCGCGGGGACTGGGCGTTCCAGCTGCAGGACTACGTGGCGACCAGGGACGGCCGGCCCTTCTCCGCCGCGCGGATCGGGCCTGTGGCGTGCCTCTTCCTGCACACGGGCGAGGACAAGCCCGACGCGCACCCCACCTTCGAGGGTCGCGTCGCGTTCGAGCCGCTGCGTGCCGAGCAGGCGCTGTGGCTGCGCGAGGCGATCGCACGGCCGGAGATCCGCGACGCGCCCTACCGTCTCGTTTTCTGCCACATCCCGCTGCGCTGGCTCGACGAGACCCCGGCCGACTACGACGACGAGGGCTACGACTGGTTCAGCCGGTTCAGCCGCGACGCCTGGCATGACGCCCTCGTCGCCTGGGGCGCGCAGCTCATCGTCTCCGGGCACACGCACGAGCCGGCGCTGATCCCCGGCGACGCGCAGTTCCCGTACGCGCAGGTCGTCGCGGGCGGGCCTGACCTCGACGCCTCCTCGGCGGAGGCCGCGACCTGGATCGACATCCAGGCGGATCCCGAGGCCCTGCGCCTGGAGATGCGCACGCTCGACGGCGCCGTACGCCTCACGCATGCCCTCGCGCCGCACGCGCCCGACCGGTCACGCTCCGATGGAGGCGATTAGACCTCGGGCCTACCAGCGCCGGCCGTGGCGCCGCTCCCACGCGGCCTCGACCGTGATCGGACGCCCGGCGTAGACGCCGGCGGGGATGGATGCGACGAGCAGAGCGGTGAGCACGATCAGCGGCACCTGCCAGCCGCCGCTCGCGGTGTGCACGATGCCGAGCAGGAGCGGGAAGATCGCGGCGAGCACATAGCCACAGCTCTGCACGAAGCCGCTCAGCGCGACCGCGGTCTCCGACTCGCGCGCGCGAATGCTGATCAGCACCAGCGCGAGCGGGAAGAGCAACCCGGCGAGCCCGTACAGCAGCACCCACAGCCACACGATCGACGGAGCGGGGAACAGCAGCAGGCCGAGCAGGCCCAGCACCGCGCCGAGCGCGCCGATCACATAGAGCCAGGTGGTCGCGTGGAAGCGCACGATGAGCACCGGCACGATCAGGGACGCGGGGAAGCCCGTGAACGCGAATAGCGACAGCAGCAGACCGGCCTGCTGCGGAGTCGTGCCGACGTGCTCGACGAGGATCGTGGGCAGCCAGGCGAACGCCGTGTAGGCCATGCTCGCAGACGTGCCGAACACGACCGCCAGCGTCCAGGCGAGGGGAATGCGGGCCAGCCGGGAGAAGACGCGCGAGCTGGACGGCGCCGTCACGATCGGACCAGTGGAAAGCGCCGCGGCGTCCTCGAACGACGGCCGGGCTGATGCGGTCCCGGCCGGATCCGTCACGTCGGCCTCGACCTGATCCTGTGCCCGGTCGCCGACCGCGGGCGCTGCCTCGGTCTCCGCGGGCGAGGCCGTGGCACCGACAGCCGTGCCCTCGGTCCGCGCGCGCAGCAGCATCACGATCCAGGGGATCGTCCCGGCGAGCGCGAACACGGCCCACATCGCGAGGGACACCCGCCAGCCGGCGACGTCCGCCGCCGGGACCGCGACCAGCGGCGGCAGGAACGTCGAGAACGCCATCACCGTCGTGTACAGCGTCATCATCAGGCCGAGCCGGTCGGGGAAGTACTTCTTCACCAGCGGCGGCATCAGGATGTTCGCCATGCCGACGCCGGCGAACACGAGCGCCGTGGCGATCAGCAGCGTGGTCGCGTCGACGGCGAACCCGCGCCCGACGAGCCCCACCGTCACGGCGCTCAAGGCGATGACGGCCACCCGCTCGAGACCGAGCCGGCGCTCCATGAGCGGGGTGAGCAGCCCGAACAGCGCGAAGCACACCGGCGGCGCGGTTCCGATCAGGCCGACCACGGCAGCCGGCATGGGGAAGTCGCGCGCCACGTGGTCGACGACCGGTGACAGCGAGGCCACGGCGGAGCGCAACGAGAACGCGACGAGGACGATGCCGAGCACCGCCAGGACGCGCCCGCGCCAGAGCGGTCGGACCTCGGGTCCGCCCGCCGTCACGAGCTCTGCGATCCCTCGAGCCAGCCCAGGTACTCCTCGGTGACGGTTCCGGTGACGTACCGGCCGTCGAAGGGGCTCAGGTCGAGATCGGTGAGCTCGGATCCCTCGGTGATCGCGGCCTTGAGGTCCTCGACCTCCTGGTACACGAGCCGGTCGGCGCCGAGCACCTCGGCGATCTCGGGGATCGTGCGGCCGTGCGCGATGAGCTCGTGCTTGGACGGCATGTTGATGCCGTACACGTGCGGGTGCCGGATGGGCGGGGCTGCGGAGGCGAAGATGACCGACTTCGCGCCGGCGTCGCGCGCCATCTGGATGATCTGCTTCGAGGTGGTGCCGCGCACGATCGAGTCGTCGATGAGCAGCACGTTCTTGCCCTTGAACTCAGTCGACATCGCGTTCAGCTTCTGACGCACGCTCTTCTTGCGCACCGCCTGCCCCGGCATGATGAAGGTACGGCCGACGTAGCGGTTCTTGTAGAAGCCCTCGCGGTACTCGATGCCGAGCTTGCGGGCGACCTCCATCGCGGCGGGCCGCGAGGAGTCGGGGATGGGCATGACCACGTCGATCTCGTCCAACGGCACGTGCTTCGCGATCGTGTCGGCGAGGCGGTCGCCCATGCGCAGCCGCGACTCGTACACGGAGATGCCGTTCATGACCGAGTCGGGCCTGGCCAGATACACGTACTCGAACGCGCAGGGCGCGAGGACCGGATCCGCCGCGCACTGCTTCGTGAACAGCTCGCCCTCGTTGGTGATGAACACGGCCTCACCCGGCTCCACCTCGCGGACGATCTCGTAGTCGCCGTTCTCGAGCACGAGGGACTCGCTCGCGACGACCCACTCCTCGGCCCCCTCGCGGGTGCGCTTGCCGAGGATCAGCGGGCGGATCCCGAACGGGTCCCGGAACGCGAGCAGCCCGTATCCGGCGAGGATGGCGATGACGGCGTACGCGCCCTCGATGCGCTTGTGCGTGCGCGCGACCGCCTCGAAGATGCGCTCCGAGTCGAGGTCGACGGTCGAGGTCGAGGTCTGCAGTTCGTGCGCGAGCACGTTCAGCAGCAGCTCGGTGTCACTCGAGGAGTTCAGATGACGGCGATCCCGGTGCGCCATGTCGGCGGTGAGCTCGCGCGTGTTCGTGAGGTTGCCGTTGTGGATGAGGACGATGCCGTACGGCGCATTCACGTAGAACGGCTGGGCCTCCTCCTCGCTCGACGCCGTGCCCTTGGTGGCGTAGCGCACGTGGCCGAGGCCGACGTTGCCGAGCAACGAGCGCATGTCGCGGGTACGGAACGCCTCGCGCACCATGCCCTCCGCCTTGGCCATGTGCATGACCCCGCTCGGCTCGGCCGTGGCGATGCCGGTCGCGTCCTGGCCGCGGTGCTGCAGCAGCAGGAGCGCGTCATAGATGTCCTGGTTGACCGGGGCGTGCCCGACCATTCCGACGATGCCGCACATGAGGTCAGTTCGCTCCGTCCGCGTAGGCGCCGACCAGGCGCACGGCACCACCGTCGACGCCCTTGGCGCCCTGCTCGAAATCGCCGGCCGGGCGTACGGCGACGGCATCGAGCCGCACCGTCCCGACCTGCCAGGTGTCGATGCCCCCGGCCGTGAGCGCGTCGGCGATCGCGGTGGCGGAGGCGGCGTCGACGACCGCGAGGAAGCCGATGCCGAGGTTCCAGGTGCCCTCGCTGGACTCGAGCGAGGTGCCCGCCAGATCGCTCAGCACACGGAACACCGGGGCCGGGGACCACGTGGAGCGGTCGACCTCGGCCCAGGATCCCTGCGGCAGCACGCGGGCGAGGTTCGCGGCGATGCCGCCGCCGGTGACGTGGCTGAGGGAGTGCACGGCGCCCTCGAAGCGATCGGTCAGGCCGAGCAGCGGAGTCGTGTAGAGGCGGGTGGGGGTCAGCAGCGCCTCACCCCAGGTCGCGCCGAGGTCGTCGGCGCGGTCGCCGTAGCCGATGCCGGCCTTGGCGAGGATGTGCCGCACGAGCGAGTAGCCGTTCGAGTGCAGGCCGCTGGACGCGAGGGCGAGCACGACGTCGCCGTCCCGCACGCGCTCGGATCCGAGGATCCGGTCCGCCTCGACGATGCCGGTCGCCGCGCCCGCGACGTCGTAGTCGTCGACGCCCAGCAGACCCGGGTGCTCGGCCGTCTCGCCGCCGACGAGGGCAGTGCCGGTGAGCTCGCAGGCCTCGGCGATGCCGCGCACGATGTCGGCGATGCGCTCGGGGACCACCTTGCCGCAGGCGATGTAGTCGGTCATGAACAGCGGCTTCGCGCCGACCACGACGATGTCGTCCACGACCATGCCGACCAGGTCGTGCCCGATCGTGTCGTGCTTGTCGATCGCCTGCGCGATGGCGACCTTCGTGCCGACGCCGTCGGTGCTCGAGGCGAGCAGCGGCCGGCGGTAGCCGAGCAGGGCGGAGGCGTCGAAGAGACCGGCGAATCCGCCGACCCCGCCGAGCACCTCGGGTCCGTGCGTGGCACGGACGGCGGACTTCATGAGTTCGACGGCGCGATCGCCGGCTGCCGTATCGACGCCGGCCTCAGCATAGGTGCGGGAGGACACCCGTCAATCCTACCGGCGGGCGACTGTGCGAAGACCCGGGAGACCGCCGCCGTCCCGGCCCGCCCGCAGGGCGGTCGGACGGACCGATCCGAAATGTCCTGGTGCATCGTCCGCGGACCTGGTAATACTTGACTCCCCCGATCCTGAGAGACCCCTGAAGGCGTGTGACGCGCTGGATGTGAGACCGCACGGCAACGACGCCGTGCGGTGGCAAGTGGAGAGGACGATCGTGGCACGCACTCAGAAGGACAAGGGATCCGCACCTGCTCCGGCGGAGGAGGCGGCCGCCGTGAAGAGATCGGCGCCGCGTCGCCGCGCGGCGAGTGCTGCGGCCGCGAAGGCTCCGGTCACGCCCGTGGCGAAGACAGCCGGCGCATCGCGATCACGCGCCCGCAAGCCGGTGCCGATGCCCACCACGTCGGCGAACACCGGACCGCTGCCGGTGGCCGCCCCCACGCTCGATCCCGAGATCGCTCCCGGGGAGCCGCCGGTCCGTCGTCACGGCCTGCGGAACATGTCGGAGATCCGGCACTTCTTCCGCACCAACCGCACCCCGATCTTCTTCGTGGGCGCGTCGTCGTTCAACCTGCTGGGCCTGGATCGCTGGGTGCGCGGATTCTCGTACATCGCCTACTACGACAGCTGGCAGGGCGCGCATCCGCGCGTGTTCAGCCCGATCCACAAGCCGTACATCGAGTGGGAGAGCGGCGAGCAGATCAACAACTGGCTGCTGCGCCACCACGAGGTGCGAGCGCACATCGCCCGACTCACTCCGGCGGGAGAGAAGCCGCGCATCGCGCTGGTGTTCTTCGACGAGGAGACCGAGGCGATCTGCGAGGAGCTCGGCTACGAGCTGATCCTGCCCAAGGCGTCACTGCGGGAGCGCCTCGACTCGAAGATGGTGACCACCCGGATCGCGGACTCCGTCGGCGTTCCCAGCGTGCCGAACGTGATCACGAAGGCGGAGTCCTTCGAGGACCTGATGGCGCAGGCCGAGAAGGCCGGTCTCGGATCCGACCTCGTCGTTCAGACCGCTTACGGCGATTCGGGCAAGACCACGTACTTCGTCACCGACCGCGCTTCGTTCGACAAGAACGCGGCCGACGTGATCGGCCATGAGATCAAGGTCATGAAGCGGATCAACAACCGCCCGATCGCCGTCGAGGCGGTGCTCACCCGGCACGGCACGATCGTCGGCCCGTTCATGACCGAGATCACCGGGCACAAGGAGCTCACCCCGTATCGCGGTGGCTGGGCCGGCAACGAGATGTTCCCGGGCGTGCTCGACGAGCCCACCCGGCATGCGGCGACCAGCCTCGTGCGCAAGCTGGGCGACGCGCTGAGCGCGGAGGGCTACCGGGGCTTCTTCGAGGTCGACGTGCTGCTGGACACCGACACCGGCGACGTGTACCTGGGCGAGCTGAACCCGCGCATCTCCGGCGCCTCCGCGATCACGAACGTGACCGCGGGCGCGTACGCCGACATCCCGCTGTTCGTGTTCCACCTGCTCGAGTTCTCCGGGGTGGAGTTCGACCTCGACGTCGACGAGATCAACGACCGCTGGGAGGAGCTCGCCGCCGCCGACCAGTGGAGCCACATGATCATCAAGCACACGGATCCGACCGTGGAGCACATCGATGTGGCTCCGCCCACCGGCCGTTACGTGCTGGATGCGTACGGTCGCCTCGCATTCTCGCAGGGCGACCTGGACTGGCACCTGCTCGGCAGCGAGTCGGAATCGTTCTTCCTGCGGATCTACGGCCCGGGAGACTACCGTTGGAAGGGCGCGGATCTGGGGATCCTGGTCACCAAAGGCCGGCTGCAGACGCCCACAGGGCGCCTGTCCATCCGCGCGAAGCATCTCATCGAGTCCATCCGGGCGATGTACGCGGCCACGCCGCTGCCGCCCGCGGCGGAGATCGACGAGCACGAGCAGATCGGAACCGAACCGACACCATGAGCGGTGATGTGACACCCCCGTCGACGGACACCTGGAACGGCACCATACCGGCGGCGGGCGGTGCACCGGACGGCCCGCGACCGATCGACGGGTTCATCCCCCCGCTCGAGGCCTGGCAGCAGGAGCCCAACCTGCGCTGGTCGATGCAGCACATGGCGGACTTCCTGCCGGTGCACGAGATCTCCTCGCGAGGGCGCACGCTCGCGCTGCCCTCGGTGCCGGCCGATCTCAGCCACATCGACGTCCCGCACCCGTGGGAGCCGCGTTCGGCGCCGTTCGAGGACGTGATGGCCTCGACCTTCACAGACGGATGGATCGTCTCGCGCGACGGCGCGGTCATGGGCGAGCAGTACACCGGCACGATGTCAGCGAGCGTGCTGCACCTGCTGATGTCGGTGAGCAAGTCGCTCACGACGGCCGTCGCCGGCACGCTCATGGGCGCCGGAGCGCTGGATGCGGGAGCGCAGGTCACCGCCTACGTCCCGGCTCTGGCCGGATCCGGCTACGAGGGCGCACGCGTGCGCGACCTGCTCGACATGCGCACGGGCGTGCGGTTCTCCGAGGCGTATCTGGACGAGAACGCCGAGGTCCGCCTGCTCGAGGAGGCCATCGGCTGGGCGCCGCGCAGGCACCCCGACACCCCTGGCACGCTGCGCGACTTCCTCGCGACGCTGGGCGCGGACGGCCCGCACGGCGGCCGCTTCGACTACAAGTCGTGCGAGACCGACGCGCTCGCGTTCGTGCTCGAGGGCGCGACCGGCGTGCACGCGGCCGATCTCATGTCCGAGCGGCTGTGGGGTCCGATGGGGGCGGAGTTCGGCGCGAACGTCGGCGTGGACGCGGTCGGTGCGGGCATGTTCGACGGCGGCGTCTCGGCGTCCCTGCGGGATCTGCTGCGCTTCGGCACGCTGTTCCTCCGCGACGGCGCAGCGATGGACGGGAAGCAGGTGCTTCCCTCGTCCTGGATCGCGGAGACCATGGCCGGCGCACCCGACTCCCGCGCGGCGTTCGCGAACGCGGCGGAGCCGACGCTCATGCCCGGCGGCATGTACCGCAACGGGTTCTGGTTCCCGTACCCGGGGTCCGACGTCTTCCTCGCGCTCGGCATCCACGGACAGATGATCTACGTCAACCGTGCCGCGAACGTCGTCGCCGCCAAGCTCTCCAGCTGGCCGACGCCGCAGGATGCCGAGCGGCTGCTGTGGACGATCAAAGCCTTCGACGCCGTCGCCCGAACGATCGGCTGACCGGCGCGTTTCGCGGCACCGGATCCGCATTTCCGGTTCGGGGAGCGATGCCGGTCCTGTTCCTGCACGGATCAGGACGGACATCGCTCCCTGAATCGTGAATCGAGCCGCCCCGCGAGGCCCCGGAATCCGTACGATGGGGCCATGGTCGACAAGCCGCAGTGGCTGGTGCGCGAGGAGGCCGGGATCCCGGTGCTCGTCGCACTCGCGCTGCGCCAGCGGCTCGGCGTACGGACCCCCGCCGAGCTTCCCACGCTGAGGGATCATCCGCTGCGCGCCTTCGACGACGCCGGGGCGGACGACGTGCTCGAACGGCAATGGCGGGCGTACTGGGACATGACGGTCGAGCCGGAGACGCACCCGTCCGCCGCTCCGCTCGAGCTCATCGACGGCTTCGACACGATCGTCGCGCTCCCCGCCGTCGGAGCCGAGCGGCTGCGCACCGCGATCGCCCCGCTCGCCGCCGAGGTGGTGCGCTACGCGAACGAGGCGCAGCAGCGCTACTCCCGGTCCGTCTCCGGCACCGGTGATCCGTATCGGGCATACGCCGCGGCGCTCGCGGAGTTCGAGCGCGACACCGGGCGCCGCGCGCACTCCTTCGAGCTGAACGTGCACGTGCTGCCGCTCGCGCAGCGCGGAATCTGGCGCATCGGGGCGTTCAGCATCGCGGTGACCGACAGCCTCCGGCACGACCCGGTCGACTTCGACAGCGCCATCCGCCCCGTCATCGCCGAGGTCGCCTGACCGGTTGACGGCTGCCTGCGCTCGTGCCCTCGCGCGGGCTACTCGACGACGGTCTCGTGGTCGACGCGCACCACGCGCTCGCTGTGGCGGGCGGCGCGTTCGAGCAGCAGCGCGATGACGCCGAACACGGCGATACCGGCCGGCACGGTCCACAGCAGCAGGAAGCCGAACACCTGGCCGAACGGGTAGGAGACCTGCGTGGCCTCCGAGGCGCCGAAGTTGCCGAACACGGTCAGCAGGAACGCGAGAACGACGCCCAGGCCCACGCCGATGCCGAGGAAGACGCCCCAGCGCGGCGCTCGACGAACGCGCGCGATCTCGATCTCGGGCGTGCGATGCGGCTGCGACGTGCTCATGGATCCATTGTCCCACGCGCACCTGTGCGGGGATCCGGCGGATGATCAGGGCCGCAGCGGCAGCAGCTCGGTCAGGTCGGCGCGCGTGCCGGAGGCGTGGATGCGGCCCGCATCGACGGCGGCGGCCCAGGTCTCGGATCCGATCGCGACGGCGATCCACGTGGCGGGATCCAGCTCGACGACATTCGGCGGCGTGCCCCGCGTGTGCCGCGGCCCTTGCACGACCTGCACGGCACCGAACGGCGGCACGCGCACCTCGACGCTGTTGCCCGGAGCCTTCTCGTCGAGCAGCTGCAACAGGTAGCGCACGGCTGTGGCGTAGTCGGAGCGGGCCGGCTTCTCCCCGGCCGTGAGCGCGGCGCGGGCCGCCTCGAGCGCCGCGCGCCCCGCCGTCGTGTCGATCCTGCTCGCCATGGGTCCATGCTAGGCACGCCGGGCATAGGCTCGGCACGATGACTTCCTCCGCCGAGACGCCCGCCACGGACACCGCAGCCGGGGCGCGCGCCGACCTGCTCGCGGCGGCGGCGAAGGGCGCACTCGGACTGGGCCGCTTCCCCGGGGTCGACGACGACGCGCACGCCGCGTCCGTGCTGATCCTGTTCGGCCGCCTCGACGACGAGCCGTCCGATGCGGACGCCGTGACCGTGCCGGCCGACCTCGACGTGCTGCTGCAACGTCGTGCGGCGACGCTCTCCTCGCACCCCGGCCAGGTCTCGTTCCCCGGCGGACGCCGGGAGGACGCGGATCCGGATCCCGCCGCGACCGCCCTCCGCGAGGCGGAGGAGGAGACAGGACTGGATCCGGCCGGCGTCGAGATCCTCGCGACTCTGCCCGAGATCCCCCTCGCCGCCAGCAACCACCTCGTCACCCCGGTGCTGGGCTGGTGGCGGGAGCCCTCGCGCGTGGTCGCGGTGGATCATGCCGAGACCGTGCAGGTGTTCCGCGTGCCGGTGGCCACGCTGCTGGATCCGGCGACCCGGTTCACCTCCACCCTCACGCGGATCGGGCAGACCTTCCGCGGGCCCGCCTTCGACGTGGACGGCACCATCGTGTGGGGCTTCACGGCGATGGTTCTCGACGGCGTCTTCGAGGCCGCGGGGTGGACCCTGCCGTGGAACCGCGCCGATGAGAGGCCGATCCGGCTCGAGGTGTGACCGACCGGGCGCCGCACGGCCGTCATCGGCATGCGCGCGGTCGGTAGGCTTGCGGGGTGAAGATCCTCGTCCTCGGTTCCGGTGCCCGTGAGCACGCGATCATCCTCGCCCTGCGTGCGGAGCACAAGGGGCACGAGATCCTCTGCGCCCCCGGCAACGCCGGCATCGCGCAGCACACGACCCTGGTCGAGGTGGATCCGATGGACGGCTCCGCCGTGCGCGCGTTCGCCGATGAGCATGCCGTCGACCTCGTCGTGATCGGCCCCGAAGCGCCGCTCGTCGCGGGCGTCGCCGACGTGGTGCGCGAGCACGGGATCCCCGTCTTCGGCCCCGGTCGCGCCGCCGCGCAGCTGGAGGGGTCCAAGGCGTTCGCGAAGCGGATCATGGAGGCGGCCTCCGTGCCGACCGGCCGTGCCGTGCGCGCGAGCTCGACGGCCCAGGTCGAGGCCGCGTTCGACGACCTCGGCGCCCCCTACGTGGTGAAGGCCGACGGCCTCGCCGCAGGCAAGGGCGTCATCGTCACCGAGGACCGTGCGGCCGCGCTCGCGCACGCCGAGCACTATCTGCCCCATGGCCCCGTGCTCATCGAGGAGTTCCTCACCGGGCCCGAGGTCTCGCTGTTCTTCCTCAGCGACGGCGACACCGTGCGCGCGCTCAGCCCCGCACAGGACTTCAAGCGCGCCCTCGACGGTGATGAGGGCCCGAACACCGGCGGCATGGGTGCGTACTCGCCGCTGCCGTGGCTCGAGGAGCAGTTCGGCAGCGAGGCGGCATTCGTCGAGGAGGTCACCCGCACGGTCGCCCTTCCGGTCGTGAAGCAGCTCGACGCCGAGGGCACGCCGTTCATCGGCCTGCTCTACGCCGGCCTCATCCTCACCCCGAACGGCGTGCGCGTGATCGAGTTCAACGCGCGCTTCGGCGACCCGGAGACCCAGGTCGTGCTGCCGCGCCTGCGCACCCCGCTGTCGCGACTGCTGCTCGCGGCAGCCACCGGCACGCTCGAAGACCAGCCGCAGCCGCAGTTCTCGGACGACGTCGCGATCACCGTGGTGCTCGCGAGCGAGGGCTACCCCGAGGCGCCGCAGACCGGCCGCCCGATCGAGGGCCTGGCCGAGGCCGCGGCGGTCGAGGGCGTCGGCATCGTGCACGCGGCGACCGCGGGCCCCGACGCACCGGGCGGCAACCTCATCGCCACCGGCGGCCGGGTGTTGAACGTGGTCGCGACCGGATCCGACTTCGCCGACGCGCGCACCCGCGCCTATGAGGCGATCGGCCGGATCCGCCTCGACGGTGCGCACTTCCGCACGGACATCGCCGCCCGCGTCGCGCAGTAGCCCGAGCGCGCGCGCACGGGCCTGGTCTGCACAAGGCCCGCGAGACGCCGACCGCGAACGCCGACGCCCCCTCGCATCATCGATACCCCCTCGTACGATCGTCCGTACGAGGGGGTATCGGCGCTCAGGCGGGGCATCGGCGCTCAGAGGGCGCGGACGAGACGAGCGCTGCGTCAGCGCTTCACGAGGTGCTCCGGACGCTGCATGAACAGGATCCCGATCACGCCGAGGAAGAGCACGGTGGCGGGCAGGATCATCGACTGCGCCATGGCGGTCGAGAACCCCGCCACCACGAACTCGGGCAGCTTGCCCGTGCCGAAGTCGCCGCCGTGGCTGGCCGCACCCGGAAGGTTCGCCTCGAGTCGGCCCTGCATGAGGGCGGCGATGGCTGCCGATCCCAGGACGGATCCGATCGTGCGGGTGGTGTTGTAGATGCCGGCACCCGCGCCCGCCTGGCGCGGAGCGAGGTTGCGCGTCGCGGTGGTGGCCAGTGGGCCCCACATCCCCGCCTGGCCGATGCCCATGAGCGCCGACGGCAGCAGGAACATCCAGATCGGGGTGTCCGGGTTCATCAGCAGTCCGTACCAGATCAGCGCGACCGTGGTCAGGCCGAGGCCCGGCACGAGCAGGACGCGGGGATCCACCCGGTCCAGGATGCGGCCCGCGATGGGGGCGAGCACGCCCGACAGCACCGCCATCGGGATCAGCAGCAGCGCCGCCTCGGTCGGCGTGAGGCCGCGGGCGAGCTGGTAGAAGAACATCATCGGCAGGGACATCGAGGTCACCGTGAAGCCGACGGCGGCGATGCCGAAGTTCGCGACCGAGAAGTTGCGGTCGCGGAACAGACCGAGGGGCACCAGCGGCTCGCTGCGGGTCTTCGCCTGCTGCCAGATGAAGATCGCCATCACCACGACGCCCGCGCCGATCATCGTCCAGATCCATCCGGCCCAGTCGTAGTGCTGCCCCTCCTGCAGCCCGAAGACAATGAGGAACAGCCCGAGGGCGCTGAGAACGACGCCGACCATGTCGAACCGGTGCTCGTGCGTCTTCAACCGCGGGACGAGGACCGCGGCCAGCACGAAGCCGATCACGCCGACCGGAAGGTTGATGAAGAAGATCCACTCCCATCCGAAGGCGTCCACCAGCAGGCCGCCGGCCAGCGGGCCCACCAGCGTCGCGACGCCCGCCGTCGCGCCCCACAGCCCCATCGCGGCGCCCCGGCGCTCGGCCGGGAACGTGCGGGTGATGACCGCCATGGTCTGCGGCGTCATCAGCGCGGCGCCGAGTCCCTGCACGGCACGGAACGCGATCAGCATCTCCAGCGTGCCGGAGAGACCGCAGCCGAGCGAGGCCAGGGTGAAGATCGTCAGACCGATGAGGTAGATGTTCTTCGGGCCGAACCGGTCGCCGAGGCGGCCGGTGATCAGCAGCGGCACGGCGTAGGCGAGCAGGTAGGCGCTCGTCACCCACACCACGTTGTCGAGGTTGTTGGTCTTCGGGTCGAGCGCAGCCTTGATGGCCGGGTTCGCGACGGAGACGATCGTGGTGTCCACGAGGATCATGAAGAAGCCGATGACCAGCGCCCAGAGGGCGGGCCAGGGGCTCTTCGGCTTGTGGCCGGCGGCGTAGGCGCCGGTCGACGTACCGATGGTTTCAGCCATTCTGGTGTGCCTTTCGCTTGGCAAGAAGGTGGTCCGGATCCGGCCCCCACGCGAAGTCGGGGGACGAGATCCGGGGGATCAGGGTGTCGAGCCAGTCGATCTCCGCCTGCAGCATCAGGCGGTGTCGGAACGGTTCGAGGAGGTACTGCTCCGGCACGTCGCGCGTCGCGGCGCCGTCCAGCGCGCCGCAGATCGTGTCGAGCTCCTGCCGGAGCAGCCCGAGCCGCTGAGTGAGCAGGTCGACCGCCTCGTCCCGGTCGAGGTTGTGCGCCTCGGCCAGGGCGACGCGGAACGGGGTCTGCCGCCGACTGCCGCCGAGTTCGCGGCGCACCCATTCGCGCACCGCGTCAGCGCCGGCCGCCGTGACCGCGTAGGTCGTGCGTTCGGGGCGGTTGCCGTCGCGATCGACGCCGACCTCCTCGAGCAGCCCCTGCCCGTGCAGGCGGGCGACCGTGTGGTAGAGCGTGCCGTTGGAGATCGGGATGATCCTGTCGTCGCGACGGGCGCGCAGCAGCCGCGCCATCTCGTAAGGGTGCATGTCGCCCTCGCTCAGCAGGGCGAGCACCATCACCCCCAGGGGGGTGAGCGCCGGATCCTTCACCATCACTCCGATCCGACTAGTCCATGTGGACTAGTCGGATAGGACTATACGCCGAAACAACAGCCGGCGCCAGCCCGGAGCCGTCGCTCATCGCAGCGCCGTGGCGAGCTGGGCGGAGGTGAGCTCGCGATCGGCGTAGACCAGGCGCATCACGGCGGGATCCGGATTCCCGACGTCCGGCGCGCGGTGCACGAGAGTCAGACCCGCCTTCTCCGCGACCGCCGCGGACGCGCGGTTGTGCTCGACGAGGTAGGCGATCACCGGACGCTCGGGCGCGACCTCGGCAGCAGCCGCCCGCGCCGCCTGCGCCAGCTCGGTCGCATAGCCGTGACCGTGGTGCTCGGCCGAGAGCCGGTAGCCGAGGTTCCAGACGCCCGCCGCGGGGTCATCGCCATCGGCGGTGAGCAGCGTGCATCCGCCGTTGCCGATCATCTCGCCGGTCCCCCGCAGCAGCACCGTCCAGGTGCCGAGCCCCGCACCCTCCCAGCTGCGCCCCCACCGCGCCATCATCGTCTGGATCTGGTCAGGATCGGTGGGCCGCAGGCTGGGGAAATGCGTCCAGACCCGCGGATCCGCATGGATCGCGAACACCGATGCGAGATCGCCCGGGACAGGTCGACGCAGTAGGAGGCGGTCGGTCGTGGTCTCGAGGGGAAAGGCGGCGCTCACGAGAGCAACCTACGCGTCGCCACGGACATCGCCGGCTCCGGCCACCGCGATAATGGACGCGTGAGCACACCCCTCGAACTCTCCGGCTGGCGTCACCTCTACTCCGGCAAGGTCCGCGATCTGTACGCCCCCGAGGATCCGGCTGACAAGCGCCTGCTCGTCGTCGCGAGCGACCGCGTGAGCGCCTTCGACTTCGCCCTCGAGCCGGGGATCCCCGAGAAGGGCGCCCTGCTCACCGCGCTCAGCCGCTGGTGGTTCGACCGGCTCGCAGAGGGACCGGATCCGATTCCGAACCACCTGGTGGACGGCGACATCTCGGCCGAGGTCGCCGACCGCGCGATGCTCGCGATGTCCCTGGAGATGCTGCCGATCGAATGCGTGGTGCGCGGATACCTGACCGGATCCGGCTGGGCCGAGTACCAGCAGAGCGGGACCGTCTGCGGCATCGCGCTGCCCGCCGGCCTGCAGAACGGCGACCGGCTGCCCGAGCCGCTGTTCACCCCGGCGTACAAGGCCCCCATGGGCGAGCACGACGAGAACATCACGTTCGAGCGCACCGCCGAGCTCGTCGGCGCCGAGCGCGCCGCCCAGCTGCGGGATGTCTCTCTCGCGGTCTACCGCCGGGCTGCGGCCATCGCCGAGGAGCGCGGACTGATCCTCGCCGACACGAAGTTCGAGTTCGGCGTCGATGCCGACGGTGTGCTGCGGCTCGCCGACGAGGTGCTCACCAGCGACTCCTCCCGGTACTGGGACGCGGAGTCGTGGCGGACCGGATCCACCCCCGCCGAGCGGATGGCGAGCTTCGACAAGCAGATCGTGCGCGACTGGCTGAGCGCCCACTGGGACAAGCAGGGCACCCCGCCCGTGCTGCCCGACGAGGTGGTCGCCCAGACCGCCGCACGTTACGCCGAGCTGCTGCAGCGCCTGACGGCCTGACGGGTCGCGTACCGGCCGCCGCGTGCCGAGATCAGGACAAGTGACCGAGAACAGGACGTTTCGCGCGGAAGGATCCTGATCTCGGTCATTCCTCCTGATTTCGGCGCGAACGGCCGGCCGGGCGCCGCGCAGCGGCGAGGCCGCGTGTCTGCGGGGCCGTGTCGCCGGCGGGACCAGGCGACGGGGATCCCTGCTCCCAGGGAACGCCCAGGATAGGGTTTCCACAGCCCCCTCCCCCGATCCCGAGGAGCCCGCATGGCCCTGTGGAAGATCCACGGCAACGGACGCACCGTCGAACCCGGCGCCGTCGTCCACCCCGATGAGCGCCTGAACTGGCCCGCCACGATCGCGATCGGCGTGCAGCACGTCGTGGCGATGTTCGGCGCGACCTTCCTGGTGCCGATCCTCACCGGCTTCCCGGTGCCGACGACCCTGCTGTTCAGCGGCGTCGGCACGCTGCTGTTCCTGCTGATCACGCGCAACAAGCTGCCGAGCTACCTCGGATCCTCCTTCGCGTTCATCGCCCCGGTGACCGCCGCGACCGCCGCCCACGCGACCGGCGGCGACAGTGGGATCGGCGCCGCCCTCGCCGGCATCGTCGCGGTCGGCGTGCTGCTCGCGCTCATCGGCGTCGTGGTGCATGTCGCCGGCGTGAAGTGGGTGGACCGGTTCCTGCCGCCGGTGCTGGCGGGCACCATCGTCGCGCTGATCGGGTTCAACCTCGCCGGCGCCGCGTACGGCAACTTCGCCAAGGCGCCCGTCACCGCGACCTTCACGCTTGCGATCACGATCATCTTCGCGGTGCTGTTCCGCGGGTTCCTGGGGCGGATCTCGATCTTCCTCGGCGTGATCGCGGGCTACATCTTCGCCGGCTTCCGCGGCGAGCTCGACTTCTCGGCGGTCGACAAGGCCGCGTGGGTGGGGCTTCCCACCTTCCACTTCCCCGACTTCGGCACCCCGAGCGTGTGGAGCGGCATCGCGATGTTCCTCCCCGTCGTGCTCGTGCTCATCGCCGAGAACGTCGGCCACGTGCGCGGCGTCGCGACCATGGTCGAGGACCCGGAGATCAACCAGCAGACCGGCAAGGCGCTCATCGCCGACGGCGTCTCGACCACGATCGCCGGCTTCTTCGGCGGATCCGGAACCACCACCTACGGCGAGAACATCGGCGTCATGGCGTCGACCAGGGTGTACTCGACCGCCGCGTACTGGGTCGCCGGCATCGCCGCGATCCTGCTCAGCCTCTCCCCGAAGTTCGGGGCGATCATCAACTCGGTACCCGCGGGCGTGCTCGGCGGCATCACGACCGGGCTGTACGGCCTCATCGGCGTGATCGGCATCAAGATCTGGGTCGACAACCGCGTCGACTTCTCCCGCCCTGTCAACCAGTACACCGCCGCCGTCGCGCTCATCATCGCCGTCGGAGGCTTCTCGATCGCGATCAAGGACTCCGGCTTCATGCTCGGCGGCATCGTCATCGCCACGGTGGCGGCGATCATCATCTATCACGGCGGCAACGCGATCGCCCGGCTGCGCAAGACCGGTGCGGACGACCCCCGTCCGCTCGAGGCCGTGGGGCCGATGGGCGGCGACCCGGCCTGATCCGCGCGACTGCTCAGCGCGAAGCCCGCGCCCGCAGCTCGGATCCCGAGCCGGGCGTGGGCTTCGTCATTCCGGGGAGCGGCGCTTCAGGCTCCGGCAGACCGTAGCGGCGGTGCACCCAGCGGCGCGCCTCCTCGAGCGGATACGAGTCGCCGTACATGATGCGCTGCCCGACGATCCCGTCGAGCACGCTGCGGAGCATGATCTCCTCGAGCGCCGGATCCGCGTCGCCGCGGTCGCGGAAGATCGAGCGCACCGCGTCCTCCGCGGCGATGACCCCTGCCATGTGCCGCCGCTCCCCCTCGGCGAACAGAGCTCGCGTGGTCGGCTGCTGCTGCAGGGCGATGACCACGCGCTGCAACGGAAGGGCGACGGCGGTCATGCCGAGCGCGGTGTCGATGATGGCTGCCAGCCGCACCTCCGGAGGGAGCGACGCGGCCGACGGCGGCGGCACTCGCTCCGACTCGGGCTGCTCGGGCTCGGTGGCCGGCTCCGACTCGGGCTCAGGCCGCGCGGCGATCTCTTCGCCTCGGGCCGCGCTCCCGGGGTCGGCCGCCGCCCCGCCGTGCGCGATGCCGAGCAGCATCTCGAACCAGCGGTCGATCACCGCCTGGACGAGCTGCTCTTTTCCGCCGAAGTAGTAGTTGACCAGCCCCTGTGCGACGCCCGCGCGTCCGGTGATGTCGGCGATCGTCGCGCCGTCGATCCCGCGCTCGGCGAAGACGTCGATCGCCGCCTCGAGCAGGCTCTCGCGGGAGCGCTCCCTGGCGACGCGGTTCTGCTCCGGGGAGCGTGCCATGCGACGTGCCTTCCGGATCCGTTTTCCGGGTGAGGGATCCTTTCGCTACATTAATCACTGAACAAGTGTTCAACCTACGATTCCCCCCAGACTGGAGGCGCCTTCATGCACGGCAGCGCGCGCGTGGATCTGAACGACCTCGGCAGCATCATCGGCTGGCTCTTCGCCCAGTGGTGGGTGTGGGTGATCGTCGGTGTCGTCGTGCTGTTCTTCCTCGTCGTGTGGATCATGCCGGCCGCGAAGGTGAAGCCCTCCGAGGCGTACCCGACCGACGACCGCGAGGCGAACGAGATCGCGCTGGGCTTCCTGCAGATCGTGAACCAGCCGTCCGGGCCGTGGAACGATCCGACCGCGTCCGCGCTCAGCGACGGGGAGAAGAAGCGGCTCGTCGAGATGTGGGGCGTGGCGACGCGTGAGGAGTGGCTCGCCGGCATCGAACGTCTCGTCACGGGCCGGCGCCGACGCGACGTGTGGGTGACCTGCCTGGCGATCCGCGCCGAGCTGGCCGGCCGGCTCGGTCGCGTGCCGAAGAGCAAGGAGTGGACGTCCGCGATCATCGAGGCCGGCGGCGACAAGCGCGATGCCCGCTCCTTCGTCGCCGCGATCGAGGGCGTCGAGGGGCAGGTGCGCAAGCTCGTCGGCAAGGACATCGTGACGCCGGACGTCTACGTCCGCACGCTCGACGGCTACGCGCTCGGCCAGGCCGTCGCACTCGCGACCTGGGGTGTCGCGCTGGGCCACGCCGACATCCCCGAGGCGCGAGCGATCATCCACCGCATCAACGAGGAGGGACGCCCGGCGTTCTCCTCGTGGGCCGACTTCGGCCTCAGCTACATCACGGGTCGCGTCATGCACTGGAGCGACGGCGTGATCGGCGAGAAGACCTTCGACAAGTTCGGCGACGGCTGGTCCGAGTTCAAGGCGGCCGCGACCGCGAAGCGCAACGGGCCGTGGGCGTCGCTGCCCTGGCGAATTGGGTGAGCGAGGGCCGTATGAGCACGGATCCGCGCACCGCGGAGCCGATCCGGGTCGATCTCTCCGCACTGCGGACGTCACCGGGAATGCGCACGCTGCTCGCCTACGAGCGCGCGGCGCGCATCCCCCTGCACCGGCGCTTCGTCGCGGTGCTCGCCGGCGTGCTGCTGCTCACGACGGCGATCGTGGCCGCGCTCTGGTGGCTCGGCTCGATCGGGATGCTCGCGCGGGTGCCGCTGATCGCCGTGTTCGGCGCCCTCTACGGCGTGATGGGAGCGGTCGGCTTCGTCTGGTACGCCGTGGGCCTGTCCCGCCGCACGCGCCTGGCGATGTTCGCGTGGGGCAACGGGTGGGCCTACGCCGACCTGCTGCAGGGCACCCGCCGACCCGGCTCGGCGTTCACGCGCATGCGCCGCTCGATCGAGCGCGGCGTGGTCGCGTCGGAGGACGAACGCATCCCGTTCGAGCTGGGCATCGCGCGCTCGGTCGGCGGCCGGGACGAGGCCGCGACCGTGCAGCGCCCTTTCGCCTTCGTCGAGCTGCCGCTGCCTGCGAAGGTTCCGCACATCGTGCTGCGCAACCGCCGCCGCAGCATCGTGCCCACCCTGGGTCTGGGCGGGGCACGGATGGATCTGGAAGGCCATTTCGCGTCGACGTTCCAGCTGCTGGTGCCCGAGGGGTATCAGCGTGACGCGCTCTACATCTTCACGCCCGATCTGATGGCGCGGATCCTGGATCTCGGATCCGGTGCCGAGATCGAACTCGTCGAGGATCGCGCCTACGTGTACCTGCCCGGCAGCACCCGGTTCGATCGACCGGACGTGATGCAGGGAACCGTGCAGCTCGCCGAAGAGCTGCACCGACGCTTCGCGGCACGCACGGGGCCGTACCGCGACGAGAGCACCGGCCCGATCGTACGACCGGAGGGAGTTGCGATCGGGCTGGGCGGACAGCGCCTCGGCGGACAGGGCGTGTCCCTGCTGGCCGTGGCCGGCGTATCGGCGGCGGTGATCCTCTCCGCAGGGATCACGGCGTTCGCGCTGTTCGGCGGGGCGATCCTGCGATCAGGGGGGTGACCGCAGGCGCTGATCTCTTGGGGGGATCGGCGACCGACGCCCCGTCCCCTGCTGTGCACGGCAGGGGACGGGGCGTCTCGGCGTCTGCGACCGGGACCGGGTCGGCGCGATGATGTGCGCCCTGCGCCCGCCGCGCTCAGCGCCGGATGATGCGCTGCTCGATCGCCGCGGCGACGGCGCCGGCCCTGGTGTCGACGCCGAGCTTGCCGTAGATGTGCGAGAGGTGCGACTTCACCGTCGCCTCCGACACGAACAGCGCCTTGGCGAGCTCGCGGTTGCCGAGGCCGTCCGCCAGCAGCTCGAGCACCTCGACCTCGCGCTCGGTCATACGCGGCTCGGGCGAGGCGGCACGGCGCATGAGCACCGCCGCCACGGAGGGAGCCAGGGCCGGCTCGCCCCGGTGGACCGCCTGAATGCCGGCGAACAACTGGTCCGGCGGGGAGTCCTTCAGCAGGTATCCGGCGGCACCGGCGTCCAGCGCGCGCAGGATGTCGGATTCGCTGTCGTAGGTGGTCAGCACGAGCACGGCCGGCGGCTCCGGCAGCGCCCGGATCCGCCCGGTGGCAGCGATGCCGCTCTCGCCGTCACCCGGGCTGAGGTCCATGAGCACCACATCCGGCCGCTCGGCCTCGACCGCCCGCACGGCGTCGGCGGCGTTCGACGCCTCGCCCACGACCACGAGGTCGTCCCTCGACTCGAGCAGCGCGCGCACGCCGGCGCGCACGACGGGATGGTCGTCCACGAGCACGATCCGCAGAGTCATCGGTTCTCCTTCTGCGGATCCGCATCGGATCCGCTCTCGGTGTCGGATCCGCTCTTCGTGTCGGATCCGCTCGCGGGATCGGAACCCGCTGCGAGATCGGAACCGGCCGCCGGATCGGAACCGGCCGCGCGATCGGACCCGGTCCTCGCACCGGATCCGGGCTCCGCGCGGGTTCCGTCGGCGCTGAGCGGGAACACCAGCGACAGCGTCGTGCCCTCCCCCGGAGCGCTCTCGACGTGCAGCTCGCCGCCCAGCTGAGCGATCCGCTCCGCCATGCCGGGGATGCCCTGGCCGCGGCCGGCCGCTCGTCGCTGTGCCGCCCTGGCCGACATCGCGGCGGGCCGCGCGTCGAAGCCGACCCCGTCGTCGCGGATGTCCAGGCGCAGCTCGTCCGGCTGGGCGGTCAGGCTCACCACGGCCCGGGTCGCGCGGGCGTGCTCGGCGACGTTCGCGAGGGCGCCGCGCACCGTGCGGATGATGGCCGACGCCACCGGCAGCGGCACCTCCGTGGCGGTGCCGTGGCTGCGGAACTGCACGTCGACGCCGCGCCCCGACGCCTCCTCGACCACGCGGGCGAGGGCGGCGGGGAGGGATCCGGCGGCGCCCTCGAGCTCGCCGGGGGCGAGGTCGCGCACCACGCGGCGCACCTCGTCGAGCGCCGACCGGGCGGTGCCGGCGGCCGAGCGCACCTGCTCCCTGGCGGTGTCGGGGCGGCGCTCCCAGCCCTGCTCGGCCGCCTGCAGCAGCAGGTTGATGCTGGACAGGTCCTGCCCGACGGAGTCGTGGATCTCACGCGACAGGCGGGCGCGTTCGGCGAGCGCGCCCGCACGGTGCTGCGCGGCGGAGAGGTCCGCCTGCGTCGCGGTGAGCTCGTCGAGCAGCTGCTGCCGGGCGCGCGCCTCGCGGTCGAGTGCACGGTAGGCGAAGATCGTGGCGAACGCGATGCCGATCGGGCCCGCGACGAGCGTCGGGTCGAACAGCGAGGAAAGGCGCAGTTCTGCGACGATCACGACCGCGGTCATCGCCGCGATCGCTGCCGTCGCCGGCCAGAACGGCAGGATCTGCAGCACCGCGAAGGCGAGCGGAACGGCACACCAGCCGAACGACGGCGCGACCAGCGTGAGCACGGCCCAGAGCGCGCACGCCACGAGCGCCCATGCCGCGGGCCACACACCGCGACGCGGCACCAGGCCCTGCAGTACGGCGGTCACGGTGAGCAGGGCGGCGCCGGCGAGCACGAGGACGGCGTTCTCGCCCTCGCCGTGGCGAAGCAGGTAGCGGATCGCGCTCACCACGATCAGCGCGATGAGCACGACCTGCAGCGCCCGCCCGAACCGTACGGGAGCGAGGATGCCCCGCACGCCGTCGCCGAGGGACCTCTCGTCCTGCAGCTCGGTCCGCGATCGCATGGGCTCAGCCTACGAACGCCGCGCTCGGAACCGCATCATCCGATCGGCTATGGCTCCGCGCCCAGGGCGGCTGCCGCCTGCCGCCGGCGGACGTCGTACGCCGCAGACCGCCTGCCCGCCCGCTGCCCGCCGCCGGTCGGCGCCTGCAACACACCAACACCTTCCGTGCCGTATTCAGGTTGGATCGCCCGTGTTCACGTCCACACGCCGCGTTTCCGTCTCCGAAGCCGAATCCATCCTGAATTCGGTCTGCGCGTCACGCCGAGCCGCGCACCACCAGCTCGGTGCCGAGGGTCGTGCGGTGCGGCGGAGCGGATCCGGTCAGTCGGTCGATAAGCACGCCCGCGAGTGCCTCGCCCTGGGCGTGCATCGGCTGGCGGATCGTGGTGAGCGGCGGATCCGTCGAAAGGGCCACGGGTGAGTCGTCGAAGCCGACGATCGCGACGTCCTCGGGAATGCGCACGCCCGCGCCGCGGAGCGTACGCAGCACGCCCCGGGCCATGAGATCGCTGGCGGCGAAGACCGCGTCGGGCAGCCCTCCGCCCGGCTCGGCGGCGCGGTCGAGCAGCTCCTGGACCGCCCGCACCCCGCTGGCCTCGGAGTAGTCGCCGGCGATCTCGGCGAACGGCTCCAGACCGTCCTCGGCGAGGCGCTCGCGGAAGCCGGTGAGCCGATCCACGGCGCCCGCCATCGACAGCGGCCCTGTCACGGTCGCGATCCGTCGGTGCCCAGTGGCCAGCAAGTGGTCGACGGCCTGCCTGCTGCCCGTGACGTTGTCCACGTCCACGAGCCAGTCGTCGTCACGGCCGTTCGTGCGGCGTCCGCCGAACACGACCGGCACGGCCTCGACGATGCGGTCGACGAAGGCGTCGCTGTTGTGGTGCGACAGGATGATCGCGCCGTCCACGCCTCCGTTGCGCACGAAGCCCGTCATCCTGCCGCCCGGGTCATCGCTCGCGATCAGCAGGTTCAGGATGTAGTCCGAGCGCGCGACCCGGTCGCTGATCCCGGCGACGACCGCGCCGAAGTAGGGGTCGCCGAAGAAGCGCCGAGTGTCCTCGGGCACGACGAGCGCGATCGCGTGGGTCTGGCGCAGGGCGAGCGAGCGCGCCGCGCGGTTCGGCGCGTAGCCGAGCCGGGCGATCGCGTCCTGCACCGCCGCGAGCGCGTGCGGGCTCACCGCGGTCGACCCGTTCACGACCCGCGACACGGTCGACCGGGAGACCCCTGCCGCCGCCGCGACCTCCTCGATCGTGGCCCGTCCGGACGCCGTCCGATCCGTGGTTCCCTCTCCCGATGGGGATCCCGGTGCCGCCGGCCCGATGCGTCCGGCACCGGCGCGAGACCTGGCGACCACGTCTCAGACCGCCCGGGCCGCGATGATCCTGGCGTACTCGCGCCCGGAGTCCTTCACGATCCGCGCCTGGGTGTCGTAGTCGACCCGCACGATCCCGAAGCGCTTGCTGTAGCCGAACGACCACTCGTAGTTGTCCAGCAGCGACCACGCGAAGTAACCGCGCACGTCGACGCCCTCGTCGATCGCGTCGTAGGTCGCCGCGATGTGCTCGCGCAGGAACATCGCCCGCTCCGAATCGTGCACGGCGCCGCCTGTGCTGTGCCCCGTCGCAGGGTCCACCCGAGCACCCTCGAGCACGTCGTCGTAGGCCGCGCCGTTCTCGGTGACGTACAGCGGAAGCCCCGGTGCGTACTCCGTGCCGATCCGGCGCAGCAGCCGGGTGAGGCCTTCGGGCTGCACCTCCCAGTCCATGCCCGTCCGCGGCAGCCCGCGCTCGACCCAGTGCACGTCGTCGGCGGCGGGGAACGGCGAACGCGTGCGACGCGCGTTCTCGCCCGCTCCGCCGCCGTCGTGCGGTGTGCCCTCGCTGCCCGGTTGCGGCGTGCCCGAGAGCAGTTCGCCGTGGTAGTAGTTGATGCCCAGGCAGTCCAGCGGCGCGGCGATGGTGTCGAGGTCGCCCTCGTGGATCGCGGCGGCCCATCGGCGGACGGCGACCGGATCCACCTCGCGGATGTCGGAGACGACGTCTGCCGGGTAGGCGCCGCGGAGGACCGGATCCAGGAACCAGCGGTTGAACTGCCCGTCGATGCGGCGCGCAGCATCGACGTCGGCGGGGTCACGGGCGTCGGCAGGATCGGCGACCGTCAGGTTCAGCGTGACGCCGAGGTCGAGCTGCGGATCCCGTTCGCGCAGCGCCCGGATCGTGCGGCCGTGCGCCAGCAGCAGGTGGTGTGCGGCGAGCATGCCGTCCTCGATGCCGAGCCTGCCCGGCGCGTGCACGCCCGCGGTGTAGGACAGGAACGAGGAGCACCACGGCTCGTTCAGCGTGGTCCAGTGCTGCACGCGGTCGCCGAGGGCATCGTGCACGCTGAGCGCATACTCGACGAAGCGCTCCGCGGTGTCGCGGGAGGTCCAGCCGCCCTTCTCCTCGAGCGCCTGGGGCAGGTCCCAGTGGTACAGCGTGAGCCAGGGCACGATGCCGCCGCCGAGCAGCTCGTCGACGAGACGGTCGTAGAACGCGAGCCCGGCGGGGTTCACCGCACCGCCGTCGGGCCGCACCCGGGCCCAGGAGGTGGAGAAGCGGTACGCCTGCAGGCCCAGCTCGCCCATGAGCTTCACGTCATCGGCATAGCGGTGGTAATGGTCGCACGCCACGTCGCCGGTGTCGCCGTCGTGCACCGCGCCCGGCACGCGGGCGAAGGCGTCCCAGATCGACGCGGTGCGGCCGTCCTCGAAGGCGGCGCCCTCGATCTGGTAGGCGGCGGTGGCGGCACCGAACAGGAAGCCGTCGGGGAATCGGCGGGCGGACGGATCCACGGTGCTCATGCGGGCGGACGCTCCTTCATGGTGGCGGCTTCAAGGCGGTGCGCGCGGGTCATCGGCGGGTTGCCGCGCATTCCGGACAGGCTATGGGAGCGCTCCCACGACTGTCAACAGCGCTCAGCGGATCCTCCGCAGTACATCCCTCACCCGTTCACCGCACCGTCCGGGGGCGAGCCGCGCCAAACTCAGTCGATCCGTGCCGCTTGGCGCCGTTCGCCGCCGCAAGTTCCGGTTTCGACTGAGTTTCAGACGCCCCCGCACGAGGCACTGCACCGCGTAGCCTGGTGCGGTGACCTCATCGCCCGCGCTCGTCCGTGCCGAATCGCTCATCCGCTCGATCCCGGACCACCCGGAGCCGGGCATCCTGTTCCGCGACATCACTCCGCTGCTGGCCGACCGCGAGGCGCTGCAGGCCACGACCGAGGCTCTCGTCGCGCCGTTCCGCGGCGCCTTCGACGTCGTTGCGGGGATCGAGGCGCGCGGCTTCATCCTTGCCGGGGCCGCGGCGATCGAGGCGGGGACCGGCTTCGTGCCGATCCGCAAGGCCGGCAAACTGCCGCTGCCGGCAGCGTCGGTCGACTACGCGCTGGAGTACGGCACCGCCACCATCGAAATGCACGAGGACCTGCCCGCCGGATCCCGGATCCTACTCATCGACGACGTGCTCGCCACCGGCGGCACGCTGGCCGCCGGCCGGAAGATCGTCGAGCAGCTCGGCTACACGGTCGCCGGGATCTCGGTGCTCTTCGAGATCGACGGGCTGGGCGGCCGCGACGTCGTCGGCGACGTGCACACCGTGTTCCGCAGCTGACCCGGGCCGACCCGCTCGGTCGACGGGCAACGCCGCGAGCCCGCTGCCCGACCCGACTCCTTCGAGCCTGCCCGCCGGCCCGGCTCCGCGAACCCCGGCCGGAGGCCCTGTTTCCGCGCGATAGACTGGCCTCTGCCCCCGCCCGCGACATTTCGGAGCCTCGAATGCCCACCATCGTCGTTGACGTCATGCCCAAGTCCGAACTGCTCGACCCGCAGGGGAAGGCCGTCTCCGGAGCATTCGCCCGCACCGGCGTGACCGCGTTCAGCGACGTCCGCATCGGCAAGCGCTTCGAGCTCACGGTCGACGGTGAGGTCACCGACGACGTGCTCGCCGAGGCCCGGCGGATCGCCGAAGAGGTGCTCTCCAACTCCGTGATCGAGGACGTCGTGGGCATCGAGGTCTCGGAGTGACCGTTCGGATCGGGGTCGTCACCTTCCCCGGATCCCTCGACGATCGCGACGCGCAGCGCGCCGTCCGCATCGCCGGCGCCGAGCCGGTCGCCCTCTGGCACGGCTCGCACGACCTCGACGGCGTGGACGCCGTGATCCTGCCCGGCGGCTTCAGCTACGGCGACTACCTGCGCTCGGGCGCCATCGCCGCGCTCTCGCCGATCATGACCGAGATCAAGGACGCCGCCGCCAAGGGCATGCCGATCCTCGGGATCTGCAACGGCTTCCAGATGCTCGTCGAGGCGCACCTGCTGCCCGGCGGCCTGATCCGCAACGACCACCAGCACTTCGTTCGCCGCGACCAGAAGCTCACGGTCACCAACGCCGACACCGCCTGGACGAACGAGTTCACGCGCGGCCAGGAGATCATCATCCCGCTGAAGAACGCCGAGGGCGGCTACATCGCCTCCGACGAGACCCTTGACCGCATCGAGGGCGAGGGCCTGGTCGCCTTCCGCTACGCCGGAGTGAACCCGAACGGATCCCTCCGCGACATCGCCGGCCTCACGAACCCCGCCGGCAACGTCGTGGGCCTCATGCCGCACCCCGAGCACGCCACCGAGCCCGGCTTCGGCCCGGATACATCCGCCGCCATGCGCAGCGGCGTCGACGGCCTGCCGTTCTTCACGAGCGCGATCGCCGCGGTCGCCCGCATCGCGGCGTAATCCGCCCCCTTTCTCTTTCTACTTCCGAGTCGTCCCCCTCAGCACGGTCCATAGGTCGTGCTGAGGGGGACGACTCCGTTCTGGACGGCGTCGACGGGGCGTTGCGTCCGCGGATCCCCGGGGCTAGCGTCGAACCCGTCCCCGAGGATGGGAGAAGCGCATGGCCGGCCGGTTCGTGTACTGGATGAACGTGTCCCTCGACCTGCAGATCGAGGCCGCTCCCGGCGAGGACGGCGGCGGTGACTGGATGCGGATCGATGAACCGCTGCACCGCGAGTTCAACCGGCGTGCGGCAGACCTCGCGCTCATGGTGCAGGGCCGCCGCGTGTTCGAGATCATGGAGTCGTACTGGCCCGCGGCGCGTGACAACCGGTCGCTGCCCGAGTTCATGCAGGAGTACGGGGCGATCTGGACCGACAAGCCGAAGATCCTCGTCTCGCGCACGCGCACCGAGGCGCCATTCCACACGCGTGTCATCGGCGAGGATGCGGTCAACCGGCTCGCCGAGGTCCGCGCCGAGACCGACGGCGCCATCGGCGTCGGCGGAGCGACGCTCGCCACGGCGCTGCTCGATGCCGGCCTGCTCGACGAGCTGCTGCTGTTCACGCACCCGGCGATCCTCGGATCCGGCCGCCCGCTGTTCGACGAGCCCCGCCCCGGCGAGACCCGGGATCCGGTGATCCTCGACCTGCTCGAGCAGGCCGCCTATGACCAGGGCGTCACGCTGCACCGCTACGCCATCCGGCACTGAGGCGCGGCTCAGCCGGGGCGCGCGGGGTCGCTCGGGCCCTCGGGAGCCCCGGGAGGCAGGCGCGCGGGCACAGCCGACAGCGCGCCGAGGTCAGCCGAGTGCCGGCGGCCAGACTCCGATGAGCACGGCCATCACGACGACCGTCACGAGTTCGTGCGCGATGTTCATCACCGTCAGCGAGCTGGGGCGCCCCTCGAAGGCGTCGTGCGTGATGAACCGCGCCGCCGTGAAGCCCATCCACAGCGTGATTGCGGTGACCAGCGCCGAGACGAAGAACGATCCGCCGTAGAAGTGCCAGGCGATCGCCGTGGCCCCCGCGAGCACCCACGCCGTGACGAAGCTCACGATCACCGTCGCGATGATGGCCAGCACAGGGTTGCCCTTGGGGTTGTCGAGGTCCACGCCGGCCAACCGCGCCCAGCGGGTGCCGAGCACGCCGCGGGCGTACCAGATGGATCCGACGACCATGCTCGACGCAGTCGCCAGCAGAACGGCCCAGTAGTTGATCTCAGGAACCATCGTCGTGCTCCTCGCTCGAGCGGGCGAGTCCGCACCCGCGATCCGGTGCGCTCAGAGTACCGCGGCGGATCCCGTCACCCGTGGAGCACCGCGGCTCCGCCGTTGCAGAACGGCCGGCTCAGCGGCGCATCACCGGACGCGAGCGATCACCAGGGACTGGGCTCGTAGTCCTTCAGGAACACGCCGTGGATGTCCTCGCCTGCTTCGCCGCGCACGATCGGGTCGTAGACGCGGGCGGCGCCGTCGACGAGGTCGAGCGGGGCGTGGAAGCCCTCCTCGGCGAGGCGCACCTTCGTGTAATGCGGGCGCTCGTCGGTGATCCATCCGGTGTCGACCGCCGTCATCAGGATCCCGTCGGTCTCCAGCATCTCGCCGGCGCTGGTGCGGGTCAGCATGTTCAGCGCCGCCTTCGCCATGTTCGTGTGCGGGTGCCCCGGTCCCTTGTACCGGCGGGAGAACTGGCCCTCCATCGCCGAGACGTTCACGATGTGCTTGCGCCGCGCGGCAGACGCGGCCATCGACGGACGCAGCCGGCTGATCAGAAGGAACGGCGCGGTCGTGTTGCACAGCTGCACCTCGAGCATCTCGAGCGGATCCACCTGGTCCACGCTCTGCACCCAGCTGTTCACGCGGTTCACGTCGGGCACGAGGCCGCCCGCGTCGATGGCGGTGCCGTCCGCGTGCTTCGCGAGCGAGGAGGATCCGGGGGCCATCGCGAGCCGGGCGAGTTCTTCGGCCGTGAGCGCCTGCCCACCCTGTTCGGCGATCGTGCCACCGAGGGAGGCGATCGACAGCAGCGGATGCGCGTCGACCGAGGCCTGCAGCGCCTCGGGGTGCGGATCCGCGGTGTGCCCGAAGGTCTCCATCTCGGGCAGCGGTCCGTCCGGCAGCGGCTGCAGCTCGGCGTCGACGAGCAGCGAGTACGCGCCCGGCGAGCGGCGCACGGTCTGCGCGGCGTTGTTGATGAGGATGTCCAGCGGGCCCTGCGCGGCGACCGAGTCGGCGAGGGCGATCACCTGGGCGGGGTCGCGCAGGTCGATGCCGACCACGCGCAGGCGGTGCAGCCAGTCGGCCGAGTCCTCGAGCGCCGCGAACCGGCGCACCGCGTCGCGCGGGAAGCGGGTGGTGATCGTGGTGTGCGCGCCGTCGCGGAGCAGTCGCAGCGCGATGTGCATGCCGATCTTCGCGCGACCGCCGGTGAGCAGCGCACGCTTGCCGGTGAGGTCGGTGCGGGCGTTGCGCTTGCCGTGGCTGAACCGGGCGCAGTCCGGGCAGAGCTGGTGGTAGAAGGCGTCGACCGTCGTGTACGGCTGCTTGCAGATGTAGCAGTTGCGGGGCTTCAGCAGCTCCCCCGCGATCGGAGCGTCGACCACGCTGGACGCCAGATCCAGGCCGCGGGTCTCGTCGTCGATGCGGTCGGGGGCGCCGGTCGCGGTCGCCGCGATCACGGCCTTGTCCGCCTCGGCGATGGCATCGCGGATCTCCCGGCGGCGCACCCGCTTGGCGGCCTTGAACATGGCCGCGGTCGCACGGCGCACGGTGATGAAGTCGGGGTGATCCTGCTCGAGCCCGTGCAGCTCGGCGAGCACTCGAAGGGTGGTCGCGAGGTCGGCCGGGTCGATGCCGGATCCGCCGGCGTCGCCGCCTGTCGTGGCGCTGCGGTCGCTCTGCGTCGACGGAGCGTCGGAGGGGGCGTCGGTCATTGTCACGATTTTACGCGACCAGGCTGGATGGGAGCCCGACCCGGATCCCACTCGCGACGAGACCCCGATCCCGTCCGCGACGAGACCCCGATCCCGTCCTGTTTCCCTCCCCTGGCCGTCTTTCCCWCCCCGCAGTGGCGTCTGCACGGGGAGGGAAAGACGACACGGGGAGGGAAACGCGCACCTGGGCGCACGGGCGCACCTGGGCGCACTGGAGCACCGGGGTGCCCGGGGCGCCCAGGCGCCCAGACCCAGGCGCCGGGGCTCAGGCGATGCCGCCGCCGTCGACGACGAGGGCGGAACCGGTCACGTACGACGACTCGTCGCTCGCGAGCCAGACGACCGCCGCGGCGATCTCTGAGGGCTGGCCCATCCGGTTCAGCGGGCGCTCCGCAGCCTCGGCGAGGAAGCCGGCCTGGTCCTGACCGAGCTGGCGCGCCTCGTCGCGCAGCATGCCGGTGTCGACGTCGCCCGGATTGACCGAGTTGACGCGGATGCCCTGCGGGCCGTGGTCGATCGCGAGCGCCCGGGTCATGTTCACGACCGCGCCCTTCGAGGCACAGTAGGAGATCGCCTGACCGCCGCCCTTGAGGCCCCAGCCCGATCCCGTGTTCACGATGGATCCGCCGCCGTTCGCGGCCATGACCGGCACGACGTGCTTGCACATCAGGAAGATCGCCCGCACGTTCACGCCGAACACGCGGTCCCACTCCTCGACCGTGGTCTCGACCGCCGTGGTGCGCCGGATGATGCCCGCGTTGTTGAAGACGACGTCGACGCCGCCGAATCCGTCGACGACCGAGGCCACGACGCGCTCGATGTCGGCCTCACTGGAGACGTCGGCGCCGATCGCGACAGCGGTGCCGCCGGCCGCGCGGATCTCCTCCGCGACGGCTTCGGCGGCCTCGGCGTTCAGGTCGACGACGGCGACGTTGGCACCCTCGGCCGCGAAGGCGAGGGACGTGGCGCGGCCGATGCCGCCGGCGCCTCCGGTGACGATGGCGTTCTTGTTCTGCAGACGCATGGGATGCTCCTTGCGGGTCGGTGGTTCGGTGCGGCCCCTTCGACAGGCTCAGGGACCGGGTTGGTGTGGTGCTCAGGGACCGGGGTTTCGTGCGGTGCTCGGGGACCGAGAGGGGGCGGGATCGGGTCAGACGGGGACGGAGGCTTCGGGCGCGGCGACAGCGTAGAACGCGGCGGCTGCGGCGCCGGTGATGACGCGGATGTGTCCGGCGAGGGAGGCGTCGACGTGGGGATCACCGGTGTCGACGAGGAGCGGGCGTCCGCCGAGGTCGACGAGCTTCTGCTCGGGGGCGACGACGAGGAGCGGATCCGGCCCGAGCGCGCGGATCACGTGCGCGGAGAGCTGCTGGTTGCCCCGGCCGAGCAGGAAGCCCTGGCCGCCGATCACGGTGACCACGGCCTGCGCGGGACCGGCGGCGACCTCCTCGAGCAGCCGGTGCTCGTCGGCGCCCGCAGCGACGAGGCGCCCGTCGAGCACGACATCCACGCCGAGCGGGGTCTTCGCGATGCCGAGCACGGCGGCGATCCGCGCCGTGGTGCCACCGGGGCCGAGCAAGTAGCGGATGCCCGGCTGCATCGCAGCCACCGCCGCGTGTGCGGCCGAGGCAACGGCCGCCTCCTCGCTCACCGGGGTCGGCGCCTTGCGCGCCTGGGTTCGCCCGAGGCGCTGCGGCACGCGCAGCGTGCCGTACAGAGCGGGTTCGACGCGGGCGCGGCGCAGTGCCGCCTCGTCGACGTCGAGCACCTCGCGCTCGGCAGTGGCGACCGGATCCGGCCCGAGCCAGTCGGCGGCGAGGGATCCGGCCGCGACCGGCGTGACCGCGAACACCGGCGAGTACATCTTGACGCCGGCGGGGATGCCCAGGACGGCCGGCGCACCCGCGCTCCCCGACGACGGGCCCAGCCCCCGCACGGCATCGCGCAGACTGCCGTCGCCTCCTGCCACCAGCACGAGCGATGCGCCGGCCGCGGCCACGGCGGCGACCGCGGCGGCGGTGTCGTCAGGCGTGGTCGTGGCCGAGGACGGCGTGAAGACCACGACCGGCTCGAGCCCCGCCTCCGCCACGGCGGTGCCACCCATGGCCCCGGCGGCGGTGAGGATCCGCTCCGCGGGGTGCGAGCGGGCGATGATCGTCAGCGCCTGCACGGCACGCTCGTGCGCCCGCGGGAGGGAACCGTGCTCCGCCGCCCGCGCCTGCACGACCGCACCGTCGGAGCCGGCGAGACCCGCAGGCCCGCCGACTCCGGCGACAGGGTTGACGACCAGTCCGATCACGCGTTCAGGCTCCCACCGTGGCGACGGCGAGCTCGCCGTCCGGCAGAGCGCTCTCCGCGGGACCGGCCGGCACCTCGCCGAAGTACTTCCGGCGGTACGCGCGCCAGGTGATCGCCCAGCGCTCGGGGTCGTCCAGGTCGTCGTGGTGCGTGTGGTGCACGGTCTGGTTGTGCGGCGCTGTGCGCACGAGCTCGGGGTTCTCCCGCGCCTCCTGCGCGACCTGCGCCAGCGCCGCGACGTACTCGTCGATCTCGGCCTTCGAGTAGCACTCGGTGGGCTCGAGCGTGAACGGCTGCGGCACGACGTAGGGGTGGTGGCTCGTCCAGTAGTGGAAGCCGTAGTCGGCCATCCGGATGCCGATCTCCTCCGAGGAGATTCCGGTCTCCTCGAACAGCTGCTGCCACGAGTACCGCACCTGCTCGATACGGCGGCGACCGGTCGCGTAGGGTGCGGACGCCCCGGGGATCTCGAGCACCTTCTTAAGGAGGTAGTTGTTGTTCAGCACCGCGATCCGCGAGGCCTCGAGCATGCCCTCGGCACCGAGCGCCATGATCCACGCATACGCCCGCACGACGTGCAGGATGACCCCGTGCGCCGGGGCGACGTGCCCGATCGACAGCTCGCCGGGCTCGCGCACCACGAAGCGTCCGTCTACCCGCTCCACGCGCGGGCCGGGCAGGAACGGTGCCAGGGCGGCGCTGACCGCATTGGCCGCCGCTCCCGGACCACCGCTGCCGTGCGGCGCTGAGAACGTCTTGTGCAGGTTGAACTGGCACACGTCGAATCCGGCGTCGCGGGCACGGGTGATGCCGAGGATGCCGGCCGCGTTGGCCTGATCGTAGGACGCGAGGGCGCCGACCTGGTGCGCGGCGTCGACCCACTCCTTGATCGCGGGGTTGTAGATGCCGGTGTCCTCGGGGTTGGTCACCATGATCGCCGCGGTGCGCTCCGAGAGCGCGGCCTTGAGCGCGGCCAGGTCGGGGTAGCCGTCGGCGTCCGGGTAGATCGTGATGACCTTGTACCCGGCGACCTTGGCCGCGGCCGCGTTCGACGGGTGGCTGAAGATCGTCGTGATGACCTCGTCGCGCTGCTCGGCCTCGCCGTGCGACGCGTGGTAGGCGCGGATCATCGCGATGTTCGTCCAGATTCCCGCGGATCCGCCCGGGGAGGCGAGCGAGACGGCGTCCATGCCGGAGATCTCGGCCATGAGCCGCTCGAGGCGCCAGATCGTCTCGAGTGCGCCCTGCGTGTCGGCGGGATCCTGCGCGGGGTGCAGTGCGCGCAGCTGCGGCACCTCGATGAGCTGGTCGTTGATCTTGGGCGAGTACTTGATCGTGCAGGTGCCCTGACCGATGTCGACGTTGAGGTCGGATCCGAGGTTCTCCTGCGACAGCCGCAGGTAGTGCTTGAGCACGCGCATCTGCGCGATCTCGGGCAGCGCCGGCGGCATGGGACGGCGCATCCCCTCGGGGAGGGCGGCGACGACATCGCCGACCGCCTCGCGCACGGCGGGCTCGACGGGCGTCACGAGCACGCCGCGCTCGCCCGTCGTGGACAGCTCGAAGACGATCGGCTCGTCCCAGCTGGCCTGCTGGAACCGGCGGGGGCTCTGCTTGGGGGCGACGGGAAGGGTCACGCGGCCTGCTCCTCGGTGTCGATGGCCGTCGCGAGCGCGGCGGCGAGGCGGTCGATGTCGGATGCGGAGGTGGCCTCGGTCACGCAGACGAGCAGGGTGTGCTCGTCCACGACGACGCCGGGCTCGATTCCTTCGGCGCGCAGCGCGGTGACGACGTCGGCGGCGCGAGCGGTGTCGAAGCGGATCGTGAACTCGCGCAAGTGCAGCGCGTCGTCACCCAGGGCGACGCCGTCGAGCGCGGCGAGCTTCTGCTGGGCGTACGCGGTGCGGGCGAGCAGCAGTTCGCCCAGGTCGGCCATGCCCTGCGGCCCCATGAGCGCGAGGTGCACGCCGGCGGCGATGCCCCACAGCGCGGCGGCGGTGCCGACCCATTCCTTGCCCTCTTCGCGATGCGCGAAGGAGGTGCGGTCGTAGGCGACGTCGCCGAAGCCGTACTCGCCGGGCACGTCGGTGGACTCCAGGCCGAACAGGCGCGAAGGCATCTCCATCACGAACCGGGGCTCGTCGTGCACCGCGATGAACCCGGCGTGCGCGCCGCCGAACCACTGGTGCAGGCCGAGCGACTGGATGTCGCCCGTGACGATGTCGGCGCCCTGCAGCGCGGGCGGGGTGAGCACGCCGTAGCCGATCGGGTCGGTGCCGACCACGACGACCGCCCCGGCCGCGTGCGCCGCCCCGGCGATCTCGCGCAACCGGGTCTCGACCGCACCGGTGAAGCTCGGCGTCTCGACCCACACGGCCGCGACGTCGTCGCCGAGCCGCTCCCGCAGCGCCGCGAGGTCCGCGACGCCGCCCGCGGTGGGGATCCGCTCGATCTCGAGGCCGGCGCGCGTGTAGTCGCGCACCTTCGAGTCCTTCTCCGGCAGCACGTCGCTCACGGCGAGCACACGGCCGCGGCCGGTGAGCCGGCCGGCCATCGCGAGGCCCGTGGCCGTGGCCTGGTAGCCGTCATAGGTGGGCACGTTCACGACGTCCATCGCGAGCAGTTCGGCCATGAGCGACTGGTACTCGAACAGCGCCTGGAACCGGCCGTGATCCTCGTAGGGCTCCCCCGCGTAGGCGGTGAGGAACTCGCTGCGGCGGATGACCTCGTCCACGACCGCCGGCACGTAGTGGTTGTACGTGCCCGCGCCGAGGAAGCTCAGGCGCTCCTCGGTGGTGCGGTTCTGCGCCAGGATCCCCCGCACGTGCCGGGCGAGGTCCTGCTCGGCCGGCAGCGGGGCCGGAACGTCCAGCGGACGGCGCAGGCGCAGGTCCTCCGGCACGTCGGCGTAGAAATCCTCGACGGAGGCGGCGCCGACGGCGGCGAGCATCTCGGCGCGGATCTCGGGCGCCGAGTTCGGGATGTAGGGGTGCACGAACGTCTGCGTCATGCCAGCTCCTTCGACGGGGTGGGCGGGGTGGGCCGCGGGGTATGGGTCAGGGTGAGGAAAGGGATCTGCGCGGCGCGCGGCGTGGCCACGACGGCGACGCCGTAGGCATCGAGCGTCACGGTGTCCGCGGTCTCGGATCCGGTGATCAGATCGAGGCCGGCGACCGGCAGGTGGAAGGTCACGGGGTCGGCCGCGTGGTTCAGCAGGAAGGTGTAGTCGGTCTTGTCGTCCGAGCGCGTGACGGCCTCGGCCTGCACGGACACCTCGTCGCGGGCGGGCAGGCCCGCCGTGCGGAGCACGTCGCGGAACATCGTGACCAGACCCTCGGGCGACAGCATCGCGCTGACGTACCAGGCGGATCCGGATCCGGCCGTGCGGCGGGTGATCGCGGGGAGGCCCGCGAGCTCGCCGGTGGTGTATGCCCCGCGGATCTCGACGTCGTCGCCCGCTTCGATCCACTCGCCCCAGTGCGGCACGGCGAGCTCGGCACCCGCGTAGGCCAGATGCTCGACGAGCCCGTCCGCGATCGGCCACTGCTCGTCGACCTCGATGCCGAGCAGGTCGCGCAGCGGACCCGGGGCGCCGCCGTCGTGCACCTTCTCGGTGCTGTCGACGACGCCGGAGAACGGCCCGACGACGAGCGTCCCGCCGCGAGCGACGAAGGCACGCAGCGCGGCCGTCTGCGACTCCTCGAGGATGTACAGATTCGGCGCCACGATCACGTCGTAGCGCTCGAACGGGGTGCCGCTCGCGGCGCCGCCCACGCGCACGGCGTCGACGGGGTGGCCGAGCGTGTAGAGCGCGCGGTGCCAGGCACGGGCCTGCTGCGCCCACTGCAGCCGCTGCGAGGGCAGAGATTCGAGCGCACTGGAGCCCCACCAGGAATCCCAGTCCACGACGAGGCCCACGCGCGAGCGCACCCGGCTGCCGCGCACGGGCTCGAGCCGGCGCAGCTCGTGTCCGAGCGCCCTCGTCTCCTGGAAGCTGCGCGACTTCTCGCCGCGGTGACCCAGCATCGACGAGTGGAACTTCTCCTGGCCGTACTTCGCCTGGCGCCACTGGAAGAACATGACGGCGTCGGATCCGTGCGCCACGGCCTGCAGGCTCTCCACCCGGATCTTGCCGGGCGCCTTCGGCACGTTCACGTCGCGCCAGCTGGTCGCGCTCGCCGACGACTCCAGCAGTAGCCACGGCCGCCCGCCCTTGAGCGCGCGCATGAGCCCGTAGTTGAGGGCGGCACCGACGTGCGAGGTCGGATCCATCGGATCCGGGTATGCGTCATCGGTGACCACGTCCTCGCGCTCGGCGAAGCGCCAGTAGTCGAGGTCGCGGAACATGCTCATGAAGTTCGTGGTCACGGCGATGTCGGGGGTGACCTCGCGCAGCACATCGATCTCGATCTGGAACAGCTCGAGCATCGCGTCGGAGGAGAACCGCTCGAAGTCCAGCAGCTTGGTGGGGTTGATCGGTCCCGGCGCCTTCTTCGGCGTCTCGATGTGCTCCCAGGAGGTGTAGCGCTGGCCCCACACGTTCACGCCCCAGGCCTCGTTCAGCCCGTCCAGGTCGCCGTAGCGGTCCTGCAGCCAGCGACGGAAGTGCCGAGCGGATTCGGGGCACCAGCAGCGCGACACGTGATCGCCGTACTCATTCGAGATGTGCCACATCGCAAGCCCCGGGTGCTCGCCGTAGCGCTCGGCGATCGCGCGGGTCATTCGGGCCACGTTCTCGCGCCAGATCGGCGAGGACGGGCAGTAGGTCTGCCGCGAGCCGAACTCCAGGCGGTGCCCGTCGGAGTCCCACGGCGCCATCTCGGGGTGCGCGCGCAGCAGCCAGGACGGCGGGGTCGCGGTGGCGGTGGCGAGGTCGATGCGGATCCCCGCCTCGTGCAGCAGATCCAGGATCCGGTCCAGCCAGCTCCAGTCGTAGACACCGGGCTCGGGCTCGAGCTGCGGCCAGCTGAAGATCGGCAGGCTCACCATGTTCACGCCCGCGTCGAGCATGAGGCGGATATCCTCACGCCACACATCCTCGGACCACTGGTCGGGGTTGTAGTCGCCGCCGAACGCCAGGGCGTCGATGCGGACCTCCCGGATCCGCTCGTCGTCGAGATGCTGGGCCACGACGGCTCCTCCCTGAGTCTGTACAGAAACGCTGTTCAATGTATTCTGTATACAGCAAGCGTATGGCGAATGCTGGATCCGGTCAAGCCGTAGGCTGACCGCACCGGCCGAAGGGGAGAACGAATGGCTATCGAACGCAAGAACCTGCGTTCCCAGGTGCGCGAGGAGCTGCTCACCCGCATGCGCGCCGGACAGGTCAGGCCCGGCGAGGGCATCAACGAGGTGCAGCTCGCCGCTGAGCTCGGCGTGAGCCGCACCCCCCTGCGGGAGGCCCTGATCGCCCTGGAGTCCGAGGGCCAGATCACCAGTGAGAACGGCAAGGGCTTCCGTTTCGTGCCGCTCAGCGCCGGCGAGTTCGAGGACCTCGCGCCGGTGATGGCGACCCTGGAGAGCCTCGCCCTCGAGCTCAGCGCGGTCGAGGATCTGAAGAAGGTCGGCGTGCGCCTGGTCGAGCTCGCCGACGCGTTCACCGACGAGCACGTCGAGCACGCCCTCGTGATGACCAAGGACGACGAGTGGCACGCCCTCATGCTGTCCGTCTGCCCGAACCGGCGCCTGCTCGACGTGATCGAGAGCGTGCGCGGATCCTTCCACCGCTATGAGGCCCTCCTCGTCGCGGATGACGTGAAGATCGATCGGGTCGCCGCCGAGCACGCCGCGATCGCGCACGCCCTCGCGGACGGCGACGTGCCGGCCGCGATCGACGCCCTCAAGGTCAACTGGATGCATGGCATGCGCCGGATCCTCGACAACTCCTCCAGCGCGTACTTCAGCGCCTGACTCCAGCCCGCCCCGCCCCGCCGGCGACACACGCGTTTCCCTCCCCTCGCCGTCTTCCCCTCCCCGCACAGACGTCGCTGCGAGGAGGGAAAGACGACCGGGGGAGGGAAACGCCGCATCCGCCGGGTGCTCCGGGCCGCGGCGAGCGCCCGCTGCGGCGAGCGCCCGCGCCGGGTCATCCCTTGACGGCGCCGCCGAGCAGGCCCGCCACGAACTGCTTCTGGAAGACCAGGAACAGCACGAGCAGCGGCAGCGTCGCCAGCAAGGATCCGAGCATGAGCCCGGAGTAGTCGACCCGGCTCAGGCCGATCATCGTGTTCAGCGCGACCGGGACGGTGTACCGGTCCTCCGAGTTGAGCATGAGCAGCGGCCAGATGAACGAGTTCCACTGGCTGATGAACGTGTAGATCACGAGCGCCGCGATCTGCGGGCGCGCGACCGGCAGCACGATCCGGTAGAAGGTGCGCAGCTCACTCGCGCCGTCGATCCGAGCCGCCTCGATGAGCGAGGCCGGGAAATCGAGGAACCCCTGCCGCATCAGGAAGATGCCGAACGCGTTCGCGAGGAACGGGACGATCAGCGCCTGGTAGCTGTCGATCCATCCGGCGCTGGCCATCATCTGGAACAGCGGCACGAGCAGCACCTGCATCGGGATCATCATGGTGACGAGGATCACGCCCAGCAGCACGCCGCGACCGCGGAACCGGTAGGTGGCGAGCCCATATCCGCACATGATGCTGACCAGCGAGCTGAACACCGTGTAGACCACGGCCACGAGCACGCTGTTGAGCATCACCTGCCCGAAGCCGATGCTCTCCTGCAGCCGGCCGAGGTTCTGCCAGAACTCGCCGCCGGGCAGGATCGGCAGCGGGGTGACGAAGAGGTCGCTGGTCTTGTGCGTGGAGGCGATGACCATCCACAGGAACGGGATCAGTGCGAGCACGCTCGCCACGATCATGACCGCGTAGACCGGCGCCCGCAGCACGATCCTGCGCAGCAGCGGCTCGCCGGAACGGTCCGCGGGCTGACCGAGGCGCCGGCCGCGGCCGGTGGTGATCAGTTGGGTCGTCATGGCTTCTCCCTCATGATGCGGAACTGGATCACGGCGATGATCCCGGTGAGGATCACGAGCATCCAGGCGATCGCGCTCGCGTAGCCGAAGTCGAACTGCTGGAAGCCGATCTTGTACAGGTAGAGCACCGGCGTGAGCGTCGCGTTGTTCGGGCCGCCGCCGGTGAGGATGAAGTTCTCGTCGAAGAGCTGCAGCGCGCCGATCGTCGACGTGACGCTGGTGAAGATCAGCACCGGCCGCAGCTGGGGGACGACGATGTGCCGGAAGATCTGCCAGCGCCCCGCACCGTCGATGCGCGCCGCCTCGTAGAGTTCGGGCGGGATCGACTGGAGCCCGGCGAGGATGATGACCATGTTGTAACCGGTCCAGCGCCAGGTGATCGAGGCGATCACCGCCACCCGCGCCCACCACTCGTTGTTCAGCCAATCGATGGGGCCCGCACCGAACAGGGCGAGGAACTGGTTCAGCATGCCGCCGTCCGTAGTCATGATCACCCGGAACACGACCGAGTACGCGACCAGCGTCGTAATCGACGGCAGGAAGGTGAGCAGACGGAACCCAGCCCGGAAGCGTAGCCATGCCTGGTTCAACAGGTAGGCGAGGCCCACGGCGAGCGCGATCATGATCGGCACCTGCACGACCAGGAGGAGCAGCGCATTGCCCAGGCTCTTCAGTACGAGCGGATCCCGGAACATCCGCGCGTACTGGTCGAGACCGACGAAGGTGCTGACGCCGCCCGAGGTGCGGAAGAAGCTCTGCAGCAGCGACACCGCGAGTGGGTACGCGAAGAACAGCGCGAGCAGCGCAGCCGCCGGAAGGGCGAACCACAGCCCTGGGCGCTGCATGCGCGCGGCGAAGCGCCGGCCCGTGCGAGGGGAGTCGTGACGGTTCTCGTCTCGGCTCCCCTCCGCGGAAGGCCGCCGCATGGTGGCGACCGTCATGTCAGCCCGCGATCTTGCGACCAGTCGAGTTCGCGATCTGCGCGGCCGCGTCGTCGAGCGCCTTCTTCGGATCCTCACCGTTCAGCACCGCGGCGCTGACCGCGTTGATCACGGCGTCGCTCGCGACCGACTGGTCGGAGGTGAAGGCGATGGACGGGATCTTCGGCGTCAGCTCGGCGAAGGTCTGGAACACCTTCTGCCCGCCGAAGTACTCGCTCGGCTGCTCGAAGAAGTCGGCCTTCAGCGCCGGCAGATACGCCGGGAAGAGCCCCTCCTTCTGCATCATGCTCGACTGGTTGTCGGTGTTGGCCAGCACGTAGCTCATGAAGTCGGCCGCGAGCTGCGGGTTCTTCGCCTGCGCCGGGATCGCGAGACCGGATCCGCCGTTGTTCGAGGTCGGGGCGCTGGCGTCGTCGAACACCGGCAGGTCCCGCACGGCGTACTTCCCGCTAAGCTCGGGCGCCTCGCCCTCGAGGGTGCCGATCCACCAGACCGCCTCGGGGGTAACGGCGGAGTCGCCGTCCTTCGCGCTCGTGACGCTCGCGTCCCAGCCCTTGGCGTTGGTGATCAGCCCCTTCTGCTGCATGGTCTGCAGCAGGGTGAGCGCGCGAACGGCGTCCGGCGAGTTCACCGTGATGTCGCCCTTGTCGTCGAAGTAGCCGGCGCCCTGCTGCTGCAGGTACATCGAGAGGGATCCGCCCGCGGAGAGGTCGGCGGTGAGCAGCGTGTGTCCCGTGGCCGCCTTGATCTTCTCCCCGGCGGCGACGAGATCGTCCCAGGTCTTCACGGCGGAGGGATCCACGCCCGCGGCCTGGAAGTAGTCGGTGCGGTAGTACAGCCCGACCGTGCCGGAGTCCCACGGCGCCATGCGCAGCGCGCCACCCTTGTCGGTGCCGGTCGACCACTTGAACGGGTCGAAGTCGGCCTTCTTGTCGCCGAGCACAGGCGAGAGGTCCGCGAAGCCCTTCGGGAACTGCGTGAGGTAGCTCTGGTTGTGGTCGGTCTCGAGCGTGATCAGGTCGGGGAGGCCGGTGCCGGCCTGCAACCCGACCGAGATCTTGTCGTAGGCGTTGTCGTAGCCGATGTCGACGACCTTGATCGTGGTGCCCTTATGCGCCTTCTCATAGTCGGCGCCGAGGCGCTTGAGCGCTGTCGCGGCGACGTCCCACGACCAGATCGTGATCGTGCCTGTGGCCTGGGCGCCCGGCTTCAGCGCCTCGCCGCCGGTCTGCGCCCCTCCGCCGAACGCGCACCCGGACAGGGCGACGGTCGCCGCAGCCCCCATCGCCAGCGCGAGCATGCCGCGTCGCTTCATCATGACCTCCTCGTCAATATTGGATATTGCATACAGTACACGCGTGGTTACGCTAACACCAGGGTTCGTCGAGGCAGGGCCGGCGAATGCGTCGAGGCCCCCTCGCAACGCCGAGACCCCCTCGCAGCCGCGCAGGCAGGAGGGGGTCTCGATGCTCAGAGGGGGCGCGGGCCGCGGGTCAGCGGCTGAGTTCGACCGCCAGGTCGAGGAACAGCGCGGCCGACCACGCGAACGCCGTGGTCGCGCGCTCGGCCTTGAGGCCCGTGCGCGGGTTGAAGTACTCGTGCGGGCCGCCGCCGTGGATCACCAGGCGCACGGTCTGCTCGCGCAGCGCCCTCGCCCGCTCGGGCTGACCCGCTGTGTCCAGCCCCTCGGCGATGAGGGCACTGGTGTTGATCCAGATCGGGCCGCGCCACATCCGTTCCGGGGAGAAGTCCGGATCCGACGCCGACACGGTCGGCAGCCCCCACTCCAACGCGTAGCGTTCCGGGTCGTCGATCGCCGCGAGCAGGGCGGCGCGGGCGTCTTGCGGAAGCCCTTCCACGCGCAGCGGCATGAGCCCCACCACGGTGTCGCTCGCGATGCGCTCGCCGTCGTGGCCGGACGCATGGTCGCCGGATCCGGGACCGCGCGCGATGAAGCGCCGCTCGGCCGGATCCCACAGCCGTTCCATGAGGAGCGCGGCCGTGCGTTCGGCGCGGGCCAGGTGCGGCGCGGTGTCATGACACGGCAGGTAGCGCGCCGCGAGCGCGGCGATCTCCCGGTCCTGCTGCACGAGGTAGGCGGCGAGGTCGGGGGCGGTCGTGGGGATCGGCCCGTCGAACACGGGGCTGTCGTCGAGGCCGGACGAGTACGGGTGGCCGTACTCCGGCAGACCGTCGCGGTCGAGGTCGGATCCGTTCCGCTCCGGCCCCGCGAACCACCAGTCCTGAGACCGGATCACGCGCTCGAGCTGGTCCGCGGCCCACTCCGGCGCGTCCTCGGCCTCGAGCACCTTGCGCAGCGCCCACGCGGCGAGCGGCGGCTTGGTGAGCGGCACAGGGGCGCTCGGATCCGCCACCTGCGAGCCCGCGCGCCGCAGCGTCGCCCGGTCGGACTCGGGCAGGTCGTCGCTCGTGGCGAGCACGCCCTGCTCGTGCACGACGTCGGGCAGCTGCCCGTTCTCGCGCGGGAACCGGAACGCCAGCTCGAGCTGCTCCCTGGCGAGCTCGGGGTCGCCGTGGCGCAGGCCGACCGCGATGAAGTACGCGTCCCACTGCCAGAGCCCGACGTAGCCGATCTTCGACGGCACGATCGCACGAGCGCCCTCGAGCGCGGGCAGCTCCACGATGTTCGCGCCGAGCACCCACCAGCAGAACGCCGCCATGTCCTGCAGGTCCTCGCGGACCCGCGGGCAGCGGTCGAACCAGGCGCCCCACTCCCGTTCGAGCGCCGCGAGCGCATACTCGTGCGCCGGGGCGGGCTGTGCGGAGACGAGCGCACCACGGTCGGCGGCCACGTCGATGCGCAGGCCCGGTCCGATCGCGTGGCGGGATTCGGCGCCGTCCGGCAGCGCGAGGAGCATCGAGGCCGACGGGTCTCCGCCGATGCTGAGCGCACGCAGCCCGTCGAAGGTGAGGGTGACGCTGCCGAACGAGATCCGGTGCGGCTGCACGTCGACGACGGGCAGCACGCGGCCGGCGCCGTCGAGCACCTCGAGCGCATCCAGCACGCGGCACTCGTCGAGCCCCCGCTCATACTCGGACGTGTGCACGCGCACGCCGTCGCCCTCGCGGAAGACCAGCAGACGCGAACGGGGCATCGTGAACGGGGCGGTCACCAGATCGAGATGGCCGCCAGCCGCGAGTGCGAGCTCTGCCGCGGACGGCGCACCATCATCCGTCACCTCAGCGCCCTCCGAGTCCGGAGGCGGCCATGCTGTTCAGGATCCGCCGCTGTCCGATCACGAACACGATCAGCATCGGCACGGTCGAGATCGCCGAGGCGGCCATCACCAGCCCGTAGTTCACCGAGCCGAACTGACCCTGGAACGACTGCAGCAGCAGCGGGACCGTGAACAGGTCGGGCGTGTTGAGCAGCACGAGCGGGAACAGGAAGGAGTTCCACACGTCGAGGGCGACGATGATGCTGAGCGCGGCAAGGCCCGGCCTCAGGTTCGGCAGGATCACCTGGAAGAACGTGCGGATCCGCCCCGCGCCGTCCACGAGCGCCGCTTCCTCGAGCTCCCGCGGCAGCGACAGCACGAACTGGCGCATCAGGAACACCGCGAACGGGTTCGCGATCATGCCGGGGATGATGAGCGCGAGATGCGAATCCACCCAGCCCAGCTGCGACATCAGCAGGTAGAACGGGATGAGCGTGACCTGCTTGGGGATCATCTGCGTGGCGAGGAAGACGATGAACAGCACCTTGGATCCGCGGAAGCGGATGCGGGCGAACGCGTAGCCCGCCATCGACGCGGTGATGAGCGTGCCGGCGACGACGAGCACGGCGATGTAGGCGCTGTTCAGATAGGCCTGCGCGAAAGGCACCGCGTTCCACGCCTGGACGTAGTTGTCGAACGTCCACGGGCTCGGCAGCAGCGAGAGCGGGTTCTTGAGCAGCTGCGGCAGGGTCTTGAACGAGGTCAGCAGCATCCACACGAACGGGAACACCATTCCGAGCCCCGCGACGATCAGCACGACGTGCAGGATCGTGGCGGACAGCCGACGGCGGCCCTTGCCCGCGGCGCGAGGGCGGATCCGCCGGCCGGGGGCGACGAGGGCGATCGTGGAGTCGGTGGCGGGCGCGTGGCCGCCGGTCGTGATGCGCGTGGTGTCGACGCTCATGCGGGGTCATCCTCGTAGTGGACGAACTTGTTCTGCGCGGCGAACTGGATCCCCGTGATCACGAGGGTCAGCAGCAGCAGGATGATGCTCGCGGCCGATGAGAGGCCGAAGTCGAACTTCTTCATGCCCAGGTCGTAGATGTGATAGACGATCGTGCGGGTGGCGTTGTCCGGGCCGGCGTTCCGCACGAGCACGTAGACCGTGTCGAAGGTCTGCAGCGACGAGATGAAGGCGATCACCGAGGAGAAGAAGACGATCGGCGACAGCAGCGGCAGCCGGATCGCGGTGAACAGCCGCCAGGCGCCTGCCCCGTCGATCCGCGCGGCCTCGATCACCGACGGCGAGATGTTCTGCAGTCCGGCGAGGAAGATGATCACGTTGAGCCCGAGCGACGACCAGATCGTCACGATGCACACGGCGATCAGCGCGAGCCGCGGATCCTGCAACCAGTCCGGCGGCGCGATCCCGAAGATCGTGGAGATGGCGGACGACAGCACACCGTCCGCGCGGAACATCTGCTGCCACATCATCGCGACCGCCACCGTCGAGGTGACCACCGGCGCGAAGAAGAGCACGAGGTAGAGCGTGCGGGTCTTCAGCTTCTCCAGCGCCACCGCGATGGTCACGGCGAGAGCAAGGCCGATCGGCACCGTGATGATCGCGATGAGCAGCGTGTTCAGGATTGCGCGGCCGAAGAGCGGATCCGCCAGTTCGGCGCTGAAGTTGTCGAAACCGACCCAGCTGAGGTCGGACAGGCCGTCCCAGTGCGCGAACGCGAGCACGAGGCTCGCGAGAAACGGCACCACCACGAACAGCCCCATGCCGATCAGCTGCGGCCCGACGAAGGCGTATCCCCAGCGCCGGTCGCGGCGGCGCCAGGCGGCCTCGCGCCGCCACCCGGGCGCCGTCGACGACGACGCCCGGGTGCTCACCGACGGTGCAGTCATGCTCACTTGCCGTCCTGGACCAGCTTGCCGACCGCGTCGAGCGTGGCCTGCGCGTCCTGCTTGCCCTGGTAGAGGGCGAGGAACTGATCGCCGATGCCGCCGCGGATGCCGGGCAGGCGCGCCTCGGTCGGGTAATTGACGAAGCCGATGTCGCGCATGTCGAGGAAGGTCTGCGCATGCGCGGGGTAGCCGTCCAGCACCACCTTGTCGGCGCCCTTGATGGACGGGACCGCGTTTCCGCCGCCCTGCAGGCGCAGGGTCTGGCCCTCGGCCGAGAGGAACTCGGTCCAGAACGTGAACGCCGCGTCCTTAACCTTGGTGCCCTTGTTGATCGCGAGGAACGAGGTGGCGACGCCGGTCGGCGCGGCCTTGCCGTCGGGCGTCGGCCACGGCGCGATGTCGTACGAGTCCTTCACGCCGGCGCCCTCGACGGTGCCGATCGTGTAGCGCCCCTGCACGAAGAACCCGGCCTTGTGCGCGACGAAGACGCTGTCGGCGCCCGCCCCGTCGGGGAGGGTGTCGGCGACGAGGAAGGTCTTGTCCTGGAACAGGGATCCGAACTGGTCCAGCGCCTTGACGGCGTCGGCGTCCTTGTTCGCGACGAACTTCCCGCTCTTGTCATACGGCGCGGACACGCCCTGCGAGCTCAGCCAGCTCCACTGCGTGGCCCAGTAGTTCCAGAACATCGTGCCGGTGAGGCCCGCGTCGTGCAGCTTCTTGTTCATGTCCAGGAACGCGCTCGTCGTCCACTTGCCCTCGGCGGCGAGGGTCGCGGGGTCGTCGGTGACGCCCGCGGCCTTGAGCGCCTCCTTGTCGTACCAGAACACGTCGGGGTTCGAGTCGTTCGGAGCCGCGTAGATCTCGCCGTCCTTCTCCGCCGCACCGAACAGGCCCGGCGAGAAGTCATCGACCTTGCTCTGGCTCTTCGAGCCGTTCATGAGGCTCTTGAGCGGCATCAGCCGGTTGGATCCGACGAACTGGCCGATCATGTCGTCGCCCACGTAGAAGACGTCGGGCGCCGTGTTGCTGGTCAGCTGCGCGAGGAGCTTGGAGTGGTAATCGTCGTAGCCGGCGACGGGCTGCAGCTTCACCGTGATGTCGGGGTGGCGCTTCATGAACTCCTTGTCGAAGTCCTGGTAGCGCTTGAGCTCGTCCGCGCTGCCCCACGTCGACCAGACGACGGTGGCCTTGCCGTCGGCGGCCGAACCGCCTCCGTGGGAGCCGCCGCTGCACGCGGCGAGGCCGAGCATGAGTGCGCCGGCGGACACTGCCGCGAGCGTGCGCAGGAGTCGAGGGTTCGAGCGGGGCATGACGCCACCTCTTTCGTCGTTGAAGGGCAGTTCGGAGGTCGGGACGCACTCAGTATTATGTATACAGACGACGTTTGTCAACGGCCACGCGTCGGATCTCGTCGTTCTGGAGCGGCGCACGGGTCGTAGCCGAGGCAGCGTCGAGGCGGCGGCACCTGCGATGATCGTGCGCCCGACGATCGCCGATGCACGACGCGGCACAGCGGAAGGTCCACCCGCCGCAGAGTGGTCTGATCCGGAGGTGCATCAACGGGCCTACGCTCGAGGGGTGAGCCTGCTCGTCACCGTCCCCACCGCCGAACTCGCCGCTGACATCGCCGCCCAGGGCCCGCTGCCCGACGGCGTGGAGGTGCAGGTGTGGGACATGACCGCACCCCCACCCGCGCCTCGGATCGACATCGTCGTGCCGTCGTACCTCGGCCGGCAGCGTTTCTCCGCGCTGGACGGCGTCGAGGTGGGCCTCGTGCAGGGCCAGATGATCGGCTACGAAGCCGTGATCGACCGGGTGCCCTCGGGCGTGCCGTTCGCGAACGCCGCCAGCGTGCATGAGCCGGCGACCGCCGAGCTCGCCCTCGCGCTGACCCTCGCGGCGCAGCGCGAGCTGCCGCGGTTCGTGCGGGCACAGGACGCGGGTCTGTGGGACCGGGCGTTCACCTCGAGCCTCGCGGATCGCCGCGTGCTGCTGGTCGGCATCGGCGGCGTCGGAAGGGCCGTGGCCCGACGCCTCGCCGGGTTCGAGACCTCGATCACCGCGGTCGCGCAGACCGCCCGCACCGAGATGATCGATGGCGTCGGCGAGATCGCCGTGCATGCGCTCGCCGACCTGCCCGCGCTCCTGCCCGACGCGGAGATCGTCATCCTGTCACTGCCGGGCGGATCCGCCACGCACCAGCTGTTCGACGCGGACATGCTGGCACGTATGGCCGACGGAGCGCTGCTCGTCAACGTCGGCCGCGGCACACTCGTCGACACGGACGCCCTGATCGCCGAGAACGGCCGGATTCGCGCGGCCCTGGACGTCATGGATCCGGAGCCGCTGCCCGAGGGCCACCCGCTGTGGACCACCCCCGGCGTGCTGTTCACCCCGCACGTCGGCGGCGCCTCGACCGCGATGAACCCGCGTATCGCTGCGCTGGTGCGCACCCAGATCGACCGCATGCTCGCCGGCGAGGAGCCGGCGAACCTCATCCCCCGGTGACCGGTGCGGATTCCGCAGTGACCGATGCGGAATCCGGGGCCGCTCCCGCTCGCCTTCCGTCGCGTCGTCCGCGCGTATGGCTCGTCGGCGCGTATCTAGTTCAGGATGGATGCACCGAATCGGCTGTTCTCGGATCCGAATTCCGCGGATTTGCGAAATCCAACCTGAATACGAGACACCGACTCGACCGCGGTAGCTCTCCGGCGCGGCGGGGCCGGGCGCTCGAACCGATTCGATCCGCGCGTTTCCGGGATCCGCCGCCCTCCCGGTACCCTGATCGCATGGCCGAGATCGAGCAGCAGTCCGCCCCCGGATCCGAGTGGTGGCGCACCGCCGTCATCTATCAGATCTACCCGCGCTCCTTCGCCGACGCGAACGGCGACGGCATCGGCGATCTGCCCGGTATCACCTCCCGGCTGGATGCGCTGCAGGAGCTCGGCGTCGACGCGATCTGGCTGAGCCCGTTCATGCCGAGTCCGCAGAAAGATGCGGGCTACGACGTCTCGGACTACCGCGGAGTGGATCCGCTGTTCGGCACGCTCGAGGACTTCGACGCGATGCTCGCCGCAGCGCACGCCCGCAGCATCCGCGTGATCGTCGACCTCGTGCCGAACCACTCGTCCGACCAGCACCGCTGGTTCCAGGAGGCGCTGAAGGCCGCCCCGGGCAGCCCCGAGCGCGCCCGCTACATCTTCCGCGACGGCAAGGGCGAGCACGGCGAGCTGCCGCCCAACAACTGGCAGAGCGTGTTCGGCGGCGGCATGTGGACCCGCGTGACCGAGGCCGACGGCACCCCCGGCCAGTGGTACCTGCACATCTTCGACACCAGCCAGCCCGACTTCGACTGGACGAACGAGGAGGTGCGCGAGGAGTTCCGCGGCGTGCTGCGGTTCTGGCTCGACCGCGGTGTCGACGGCTTCCGGGTGGATGTCGCGCACGGCATGATCAAGAAGGCGGGGCTGCCCGACTACACGCCCGACGAGGGCGCCGACTCCATGGGCGGCGACCAGGAGGACGTGCCCTACTGGGGCCAGCCCGGCGTGCACGAGATCTACCGCGACTGGCACGATGTGCTCGCCGCCTACGACGGCGACCGCGCCCTGTGCGCCGAGGCATGGATGCCCACGCTCGAGCAGATCGCGCTCTGGGTGCGCCCCGATGAGATGAACCAGGCGTTCAACTTCAACTACCTGATGACGCCGTGGAACGCCGACGAGCTGCGCACCGTGATCCGCGACTCCCTGGACGCGTTCGGCGCGGTCGGCGCGCCGAGCACCTGGGTGCTGTCCAACCACGACGTGGTGCGCCACGCCTCGCGCCTGGCGCTCACATGGGACAACCCGCAGGGCGACGGCATCGGTCCGCGGGACGAGCCCAAGCCCGACCGCGCGGTCGGACTCGCCCGTGCCCGCGCCGCGAGCACGGTGATGCTGTCGCTGCCCGGATCCGCCTACCTGTACCAGGGCGAGGAGCTGGGCCTGCCGGAGGCCCTGGAGATCCCCGACGAGTTCCGGCAGGATCCGACCTGGTTCCGCACGAGCGGCGAGCGCTACGGGCGCGACGGCTGCCGGGTGCCGCTGCCGTGGAGCGGCACCGCACCGTCGTACGGCTTCAACGACACCGGCGCTTCGTGGCTGCCGCAGCCGGCGGAGTGGGCGGAGCACGCGCGCGCCGCCGAGGAGGGCGATGACGGCTCCACGCTGGAGCTGTACAAGACGCTGCTCGGACTGCGCAATGAGCGCGGGCTCGGATCCGGATCCCTCGTGTGGGAGGACCTCGGATCCGACGCGGTCGCGTTCCGGCGCGGCGACCTGCACGTCGTGGCGAACCTCGGCGAGGCACCCCTGCCGCTCCCCGCGGGTGCCGCGGTCGTGGTGCACAGCGCACCGGGCTCCGGGACCGTGCTGCCGCCGAACGCGGCGGCCTGGTACACGATCGGCTGAGCCCGCTCCTTGCGGCGGACCGCCCTTATGGCACGCCCCTGTGGCCGACTCCGGAGCCGGCCCCGGGCCGTTCCCGACCGCGAGACTGCAACCCTGTTGCGAGACTGCACGATTGTCGCGCAGTCTCGCGACTCAGTTGCAGTCTCGCGGATGCGCGCTCCCGGCCTCGGTCACGGCGCCGCAGACCTGCACCCTCAGGCGGGCTCGACCGCGCCCATCGGCGGCTCGGCGGGGCCGACCGGCCCCGAGCCGATCGGGCCGACCTCGACGAGCACGCGGGAGCGGCGCCGGTGCGCCACCGCCGTGATGAGCTGCACCCCGAGCGTCACCGCGAGCACGATGCCCGACAGCAGCAGGAGCTGATCCGGCACGGCGCCCTCGGCGAGCGCGAGTCCGCCGAGCGCGCTGCCCAGCGCGCTTCCGAGCATCATGGCGCTGTTGTTGAGCGCGAGCACGAGGGCGGCGACCGCCGGCGGCACCATCGTGGCGAGCCTGGTCTGCGCCGCCACACCGGATCCGCCGTTGAAGAACGCGCAGACCAGGAACCAGGCGAGCCCGGCGACGGCGCCGGCGATGCCGGGCAGCATGAGCCCCGCCCAGCCGAGCAGCGCGGCGGCGAGTACGGTGGCGACGATGACGGTGAGCACGGCGACCGGACCCCGGCGGTCGGTCACGCGCCCGGAGACGATGTTGCCGACCAGGCTCACGATGCCGTAGCCGAACAGCGCGCCGATGATCGGGTACCCCTCGCCGATCCGCGGACCCAGGATGAGCGTGGCGTAGGTGAAGCAGAGATAGCTCGCGCACATGAGGCCCATCGGCACCAGCAGCACGGCCAGGATCGCCGGGCGCGTAAGAGGGCTCAGCGCCTGGCGCAGCGACAGCGGCGGCAGATGCAGCGGCTGCACCTTGATGAGGATCCCCACGAGCGCGGCGGCCCCGACGCCGACCACGAGGAACAGCGGGATCCGCCAGTCGGTCTGTCCGATCACCAGCCCGACGGGCACGCCGAGGGCGGTCGCGAACAGGAACCCGCCCATCACGAGCGAGAGTGCGCGGCCACGGTACTGCTCGGGAGTGCGCGCGATGACGTAGGAGCCGATCACGGCGTTCAGCAGCGCACCGCCGAGCGCGGAGATCACCCGGCCGCTCATCGCCCAGAAGTAGGTCGGTGCGAGCCCCACCATCAGGTTGCCGAGCACGAAGACGCCGAGGGACAGCACGATCGTCGCCTTGCGCTCCCACCGCCCGGTGAGTGCGCCGAGCACGGGCCCGGCGATCGCGCCGGTCGCCGCGAACACGCTCATGAGCTGACCGGCGGCGGCCGCGTCCACGTCGAGATCGGTCGCGATCTGAGGCAGCAGACCCGCCAGCACGTAGCCGTCGATCCCCATCGAGAAGGTCGCGACGGCGAGCCAGATCAGCGCTCCGGGCCGGAAGCCGGTGTCGTCAGCAGTCGTTCGCACCAGGTCATCCAATCAGAGCGGATCCGCTCCGCGCTCCCTTTTTGTGAGGATTCCGGACGAATCGTCGGATGCGCCGTCAGGGCACCACCTCGAACGCGGCTGCCAGCAGCGTCTCGTCGCGCGACGAGGGCCCCACCAGCAGCTCGAAGGCGCCGGGCTCGACCCGGCGGATCCCCGCGGCGTCGACGATCGTGCAGTCGGCGACCGGCAGTTCCAGCCGCACCCGGGCGGACTCCCCCGGCGCGAGCTGCACCTGGCGATACGCCTTGAGCTCCTTGTCGGTCCAGCTCGCGCTCGTGACGACGTCGCGCACGTACACCTGCACCGTCTCGCGCACCGGACGGGATCCGGTGTTGGCCACGGTGACGTCGGCGACGATCGTGTCGTCCGCACCGAGCGTCGACGACATCAGCTCGAGTGCGGAGTACTCCACGGTCGTGAACGAGAGCCCGTCGCCGAACGCCCAGGCAGGCGCCTGGGTGAGGTCGGCGTAGCGCGTGCCGTGCTGACCGCGGATCTGGTTGTAGTACGTCGGCTGCTGCCCGGCGTGCCGGGCGAAGGAGATCGGCAGGCGCCCGGACGGCTCGATGGCGCCGGTGATGAGCTCGGCGATCGCCGTGCCGCCTCGCATGCCGGGGTTCGCGGCCCAGAGCACGGCGGCGGCCTTCGCCGTCGAGGCGGGCAGCACGAGCGGCTTGGAGGCGAGGAGCACGACCACCACGGGCGTGCCCGTCGCGATCAGCGCGTCCAGCAGGGCGTTCTGGCCGCCCACGAGCTCCAGGGTCGCGGTGGAGCGTCCCTCGCCGACGAGCTCGATCCGATCCCCGACCACCGCCACCACGACGTCCGCGGCCTCCGCAGCCTGCACCGCCTCGGCGAGGAGGTCCGGATCAGGCGCGGCCGGCGCCACCACCGCCGGTCGGGGCTGCCCGTCCGGGAAGGTCGCGCCGAGCGGGTCCTCCGCGAGCGTGAGGATATCGGCGCCCTGCGCGTACCGCACGGCAAGGCCGTCGACGGCACGGAGACCGTCGAGCACGGTGGTGATCATCTCCCGCGGCTGGCCGTCGAGCCAGCCCGCCTGGCCGGATCCGCCGGCCCAGTCGCCGAGCTGCGTCTGCGCGTCGTCGGCGAGAGGGCCGATCACGGCGACGCGGACCGGATCCGCCGCCGCGGCCGCGGCCGCGGTCGCAGGGATCAGAGGCAGTACCCCGTCGTTCTCCAGCAGCACGAGAGAGCGGCGGGCCACCTCGAGGTTGAGGTCGGCGTGCGCGGCAGCGCCGATGACGGCGCCGAGGTTCTGCGCGGGCAGGCGGGGATCCTCGAAGAGTCCGAGGTCGAACTTCAGCGTCAGGATCCGCGCGACGGCGGCATCGAAGGCGTCGGGTGCGAGCATGCCGTTCTGCACGGCCTCGAGAGCACCCTCGTAGAAGCCCGGCGTGGTCATCACCATGTCGTTCCCGGCGCGCACCGCGGCCGCGGCGGCGTGCGCGTGGTCGGGCTGCACCTTCTGCTCCCACACCATCCGGCCGACGTTGTCCCAGTCCGTGATGAGCGTGCCCGTGTACCCCCACTCGCCGCGCAGCACGTCCGACAGCAGCCAGTCATTGACGGTGATCGGCACCCCGTCCATGCTCTGGTACCCGAGCATGAACGTCCGGCACCCCTCCCTGGCGACCCGCTCGAACGGCGGCAGGAACCAGGACCGGAGCTTGCGGCGCGAGATGTCCGCCTCGGACGCATCCCGCCCGCCCTGGGTCTCCGAGTACCCCGCGAAGTGCTTCGCCGTCGCCAGGATCGCCGTCGGATCCGAAAGCCCCGCCCCCTGATAACCGCGGACCATCGCGCTCGCGAGCTCGCCGATCAGGAACGGATCCTCGCCGAACGTTTCGCCCACCCTCCCCCAGCGCAGGTCCCGCGCGATGCACAGCACCGGGGAGAACGTCCAGTGGATCCCGGTCGCCGAGACCTCCACCGCCGTCGCCCGCGCCACCTGCTCCACCAGGGCCGGATCCCAGGTCGCGGCCATCCCCAGCTGCGTCGGATAGATGGTCGCGCCCTCCCAGAACGAGTGGCCGTGGATGCAGTCCTCCCCGACCAGCAGGGGGATTCGCAACCGCGTCTCGGCCGTCAGCCGGTTCGCCTCCAGGATCCGCTCGGGCGAGGTGTGCAGGATCGACCCGGCATGGCGTCGCAGCACGTGATCGTGCAGATCGTCGCGCGCATCCAGCTGCAGCATCTGACCCGCCTTCTCCTCCACCGACATCCGGCTGAGGAGATCCGCCACACGCGCGGCGGTGCTGAGTCGGGGGTCGCGGAAGGGCAGGGCGTCGCTCATGCGGTGGTGCTCTCTGGGTCGGCGGCTGCTCGGGCCGCGGGGAAGGAGGTCGGGGATGCGGTCGTGCGCACCGCGGTCACGGCGGCGTTCGCATCGATGCCGCGCTTCTTCAGGGCGCGGGCCCGCTCTCCGGCGGAACGCAGCCGCGGGTTCACATACTCGTCGATGCCGAAGTTGATCAGTGCGAGCGCGACGCCGAGCAGCGCGATGCAGAGGCCCGCCGGCACGTACCACCACCAGTAGTCGGGGAAGGCGCTGTTCTGCTGGGCCCAGAACAAGATGGTCCCCCAGTTCAGGTTCGATACCGGGATGACGCCGATGAAGGCGAGGGTCGTGAGGCCGAGCACCGCGGCGGTCATGGTGCCGACGAAGCTCGACGCGATGATCGCCATGAGGTTCGGCAGCATCTCGACCAGGATGATCCGGTGCAGCGGCTCGCCGTTCGCGCGCGCCGCCTGGATGAAGTCTCGGTTGCGCAGTGACATCGTCTGCGCCCGCAGCACCCGCGCTCCCCACGCCCAGCCGGTCAGTCCCAGCACCGCGGCGATGATCCACAGCGGCGGATCCTGGAATTGCGAGGCGATGATGATCATCAGCGGCAACCCCGGGAGCACGAGGAACACGTTCGACAGCGCGGACAGCGACTCGCTCTTCCAGCCGCGCAGATAGCCGGCGGTCACGCCGACCAGGATCGCCACCACGGTCGCCATGATCGTCGCGAGGAAGCCGACCACGAGCACGCCGCGCGTGCCGTAGACGAGCTGGCTGAACACGTCCTCGCCGATGTGCGTCGTGCCGAGCAGGTGCTGCCAGGACGGCGGCTGCAGCGTCGCGTCGAGGTGCTGCGCGGTCGGGCTGTACGGCGCGATCCACGGCGCGAAGACCGCCACGAGCGTGAACACGCCGAGGATGATCAGGCCCGCGGCGGACTTGCGGTTGCCGAACATCGCCAGCGACGCCTTGAGCTGGGTCCAGAAGGTGCGCCGGGGCGCGGGACGCCGCTCGGCGGTGAGCAGAGCCGCGGTCTCGGGCGCGCCGGCGGCCGGCTGCGCGACCTCGGGGGGAACGGGAATCGACATGATCAGGCCTCCGTCTGCCGGGTGCGCGGGTCGAGGATGGCGTAGGCGATGTCGGCGATGATGTTCGCGACGAGCACTGCCATCACGAGCACCAGGAAGATGCCCTGCATGAGCGCGTAGTCCTTCGCGTTGGTCGCGCCGAGCAGCAGCAACCCGATGCCGGGATAGGAGAACACCATCTCCATGACGATTGTGCCGCCGACGATGAAGCCGAGCGACAGGGCGAAGCTCTGGATCTGCGGCAGCACCGCGTTGCGCGCCGCGTAGCGCCAGAGCACGCGTCGGTTCGGCATGCCCTTGGCCTGGGCGACGGTGATGTAGTCCTCGTCCAGCACGGTGAGCATCATGTTGCGCATCCCGAGCACCCAGCCGCCGAGCGAGGCGATCACGATCGTGATCACCGGCAGCGCGGCGTGCGAGAGCACCTGCCCGACGAACTCGGCGTTCCAGCCCGGATCCACGCCGACCTCGTAGGCGTGCCCGGCGGGGAACCAGCCCAGCACCGACGAGAACGCGGCGATGAAGATCAGGCCGAGCCAGAAGTAGGGGATCGTGCCGAGGAACGTCGTCACCGGCACGAGCACGTCCAGCCGGCCGCCGCGCCGCCATCCGATCACGGCGCCCAGCACGGTGCCGACCAGGAAGGAGACGATCGTGGCGAATCCGACCAGCCCCAGGGTCCAGGGCAGCGCGGCCGCGATCGCGTCCCCGACCGGGGCCATGCCTGTCGAGATGGAGACGCCGAGGTCGCCGCGCAGCAGCATGCCCCAGTAGTCGAGGTACTGCCGCCACAGCGGCACCGAGTGGTCCAGGCCGAACATGAGGCGCAGTGCCTTCTCGGCGTCGGGGGTGAGCTGGCCCTGGCTGCGCGCCATGTAGGCGTCCACCGCATCCCCCTTCATCAGTCGCGGGATGAAGAAGTTGATGGTGATCGCGGCCCAGGCCGTGAACAGGTAGAAGGCCGCCCTGCCGCCGATGAAGCGCCAGGGCACGCGCATGCGGCCTCGCTCGGCCCGGGTCGCGGTGGTGCCGACGAGCGTCGGATCCACCGGCTCGGGTGCGGCGGGCGACGCCTGGGTCGCGGGTGCGGACGTGTCGGCGCTCATCGCGCACCTCCCGTGGTCTGTGCCGCCCGGCGGCGGAAGAACTCCTCCGGATCGGGCGACGCGGCGCGCAGCTCCCGCGTGTACGGGTCGCGAGGGCGCAGGATGACGTCGTCCGCGGGCCCGCGCTCCACGACCCTGCCCTGGTTGAGCACCATGATCTCGTCGCTGAAGTGGCGCGCGGTCGCCAGGTCGTGGGTGATGTAGAGCACGCCGAGCCCCTCCTCGCGCTGCAGATCGGCGAGAAGGTTGAGCACTCCGAGGCGGATCGACACGTCCAGCATCGACACCGGCTCGTCGGCGACGAGCAGCGCGGGCCGCGAGGCGAGCGCCCGAGCGATGGCGACGCGCTGGCGCTGACCGCCGGAGAGCTCGTGCGGGCGCCGCTCCATCACGGCGTCCGGATCCAGCCGCACCCGCTCGAGCAGGCGGCGCACCTCGGCGTCGACCTGGTCGCGCGGGACGACGCGGTCCAGGCGCAGCGGGCGCTCCACGTGATGGCGGATCGAGTGGTACGGGTTCAGCGAGGCGAACGGATCCTGGAACACCATGCGCAGCTGCTGCCGGTAGGTGCGCAGGCCCTTGCCCCGCCGCGGGATCGGCGCCCCGTCGAGCAGCACGTCTCCGTGCGTGGGGGTCTCGAGCTGGGTGAGGATCTTGGCGATCGTGGACTTGCCGCTGCCGGACTGGCCGACCAGTCCGATCGTCTGGCGGGAGTTCAGGGTGAAGCTGACGTCGTCCAGGGCCTTCAACTGGCCGGAACCGCGGACGTTGTAGATCTTCGTGACGCCGCGGAACTCGAGCGTGGTCATCGCACCACCACCCCCCGCTCGCCGGTCAGGCGCGGGAACGAGCGCAGCAGATCGCGCGTGTACTCGTGCTGCGGATCCGTCCACAGCCGCTCGGCGTCGGCGAGCTCGACGATCTCGCCCTCGCGCATCACCGCGATGCGGTCGCTGATCTCCAGCAGCAGCGGCAGGTCGTGGGTGATGAAAACGACCGAGAAGCCGAACTCGTGGCGCAGCTGGGAGATCTGCTTCAGGATCTCGCGCTGCACCAGCACGTCGAGCGCGGTGGTGGGCTCGTCCATGACCATGAGCTGCGGCCGCAAGGCGAGCGCCATCGCGATCATCACGCGCTGACGCATGCCTCCGGACAGCTCGTGCGGGTAGGACCGGATCCGCTGGCCGCCGACCTTCACGATCTCGAGCAGGTCGATCACCTCCGCACGACGCTGCGCGCGGCTCATGCCTGGGCGGTGCACACGGAACACGTCGTCGAGCTGCGCGCCGATCGTCGCCACGGGGTTCAGGGCGTTCATCGCGCCCTGGAACACCATCGACACCTTGTCCCAGCGGAACCGGCGCATCTGCTCGGTGTCGAGGGCGTGCAGGTCGACGTCCGTGCCGTCGGCGTCGTGGAAGACCACGCTGCCGCCGGTGATCACAGCCGGCGGCTTGAGCAGCCGCTGCACGCCGTACGCGAGCGTGGTCTTGCCACTGCCGCTCTCGCCGGCGAGACCGACGATCTCACCGCGGCGGATGTCGATCGTGACGTTCTTCACCGCTCGGACGGGCGGATCCACGTCGTACACGACCGAGAAGTCGCGCACGGAGAGAAGGGTGTCTGTCATGAGGTTCCTCGTGTGGGGACGCCGGTCGTTGAGCGAGCCGCAGGCGAGACGAAACGCGGTGCCGTTCTCGAAGAACGTCACGACGTTTCGTCTCGCGGAGACCCGCACTGAGCGAGCGCAGCGAGTCGAAGTGTCGCTCAACGACCGATCAGTGCTACTTGCCGGCCGGCTTCAGCTTCATGATGACCTGGACGGCGGAGGGCTGCGTCGGGTCGGCGGTGGCGTACTGGTCCTTCTCGCTCGGCCAGCCCGTGAAGGTGCGGGTGTTGTACTCGCCCAGCTGCGGGTGCGTGCCGATCGGGATGGCGGCGACGTCCTCGACGAAGATCTTCTGGATCTTGTTGAGCGCTTCGGTGCGGGTGGCGTCGTCGGAGGCCTGCGCGTACTGCTTGAGCAGCGCGGTCGCCTCCGGGTTGTTGTAGCGGCCGAAGTTGTCCGAGACCTTGCCGTCGGCGGCCTGCTCCAGGTACGCCCCGTTCATGACGTCGTCATAGATGTGCCACGGGTTGGAGCCGGAGCCCGACCAGTGCAGCGCCGCGTCGAAGTTCCCGGTCGCCATGTTCGTGAACCAGGTGTCGGCGTCCGGCGTAGCCACCTTGGCGTCCGCGCCCAGCGTGCTCTTGATCTGCGTCGCCACGAGCTGGATCCCGGTGACGTAGTCGTTCCAGCCCTGCGGATCCTGCAGCGTGAACGAGACGGGGTTGCCGGAGGGATCGATCAGCGCGCCGTCCTTCCAGGTGTAGCCCGCGTCGGTGAGCACCTTCTTGGCGCCGTCGACGTCGATCGAGAAGGTCTTGTCCTTGTACTCGGGCGCGATGTACTGGTCGCCCGTGGGCTGCGGGATGCCGGTGACGCTGGTGAGCTCGGGGCCGGCGTTGCTGCGCGCCTTTTCTGCGTGCGCCTTGCGGTCGACGACCATGTTCACGGCCTTGCGGAAGGCCACGTCGTTGAACGGCGCCTTCGTGGTGTTGACCAGGACCATGTCGGGGCTCAGCACGTTCGCGCCCCAGAACACGTTGTGCTTCGGATCCTTGTCGACGTAGTTCTTCTGATAGTCGGTGATGAAGATCTGCGCCCAGTCGGCCTCCTTGCTCTGCAGCGCGCGCAGGAGTCCCGTGTTGTCGTTGTACTCGAGGTACTTGAGCTGGCCGACCGGCACCTTGCCGCCCCAGTAATCGGTGCGCGCCTTCAGCACCACGCCCTGCGAGGAGAAGCTCTTGATCGTGTACGGGCCGGTGCCGACCGCGTCCTTGACCGGGTCCTTCGACGGGTCGGAGATCCCCTTCCACTGGTGCTCGGGGACGATGGCGACCTGCAGCACGTCGCCCTGCTTCACGAACTTCGACTCGCTGAAGGAGAGCACCACGTTCCCGCCGTCCTTCTTGACGTCGGCGAGCTTGAGGCCGGCCAGGTCGAGGGCGGGCGTGTTCTTGATCATCGTGTACGTGAAGACGATGTCGTCGGCGGTGAACGGCTTGCCGTCGCTCCACTTCACGTCGGCGCGCGGAGTGACGGTGAGCTGGGTGTAGTCGGCGTTCCACTCCACTTTGGAGGCCAGCCACGGCGTCGTCTCGTTCTTGCCGACGGGGTTCACGATCGCGAGGGGCTCGTAGATCATCCGGTCGTATCCGAGCGACATCCCCGAGCCGGTGGAGATGAACGGGTTGTTGGTCTGGGTCGACAGGATCGCGGCGCCGTCCGGCTTGGCGACGGTGAGCGAGCCGCCGCCGGACGCGCCGGCGGTGGAGCCCGACGAGCAGCCGGTCAGCGCGACGGCGCTGAGGGCCGCGATCGCCGAGACGACGAGCAGGGTCTTGGTGAGCCTCATTGCTTCTCCTTCTGGGGCACGGCCATCGTGCGCCCACCTGGTGCGGGGTCTCGCTTCCGGGGAACTTTACTTACTAGCGAGAAAGTAAGTAGAAGTGAGGTTACCGACGAGTAAGCTGGATGACAAGCGGCGAAGGGGACGAAATGGTCACGACGACGTCGGCGCGCGTGAAATCGCGGCCCGAGACCGAGCGCAAGCGCACCGAGATCCTGGACGCGGCGATCGAGATCTTCGGCGCGAAAGGATCCACCAACGGCACCCTCGCCGACATCGCCGAGCAGGTCGGCATGACGCACGCCGGGGTGCTGCACCATTTCGGGTCGAAGCAGAAGCTCCTGCTCGAAGTGCTCGACTACCGGGACAAGAGCGATGTCGCCCAGCTCGCCGATCAGCACATCCCCGACGGCCCCGAGCTGTTCCTGCACCTGGTGAAGACGGCGTTCGCGAACGAGCACCGTCCGGGCATCGTGCAGACCTACACCGTGCTGTCCAACGAGTCGGTGACGGACGGCCATCCCGCGCGCGGCTTCTTCGAGCACCGCTACGAGAAGCTCCGCACCGAGGTGTCCGCGGCGTTCCGCGAGCTGTGCACGCAGGAGGGCGTGACGGACACCGCCGCGATCGGCAAGGCCTCGGCGTCGATCCTCGCGGTCATGGACGGCCTGCAGCTGCAATGGCTGCTGGATCCCTCCGCCGTCGGGCTCGCCGAGACCAGCTCCTTCGCGATCCGGGCGATCGTGAACGGCGTGCTGCACCCCGGGCCCGCGCTGGAGACCTACGCGGGACGCTGATCGCGGATCCGGTCGGCACCGGGATCCGCGTAGGCTCGGGGCCATGACGATCGACCTCGAAGCGCTCTTCATCGACCTGCACCGCAACCCCGAGCTCTCGTTCCAGGAGGTGCGCACCGCCGGCATCGCCGCCGGGCACCTGCGCGACCTGGGGCTGGAGGTCACCGAGGGCGTCGGGCGCACCGGCGTCATCGGAGTGCTCCGCAACGGCGAGGGCCCTGTCGTGTGGGCGCGCGCCGACATGGATGCGCTGCCCGTCGTCGAGGAGTCGGGGCTGCCCTACGCCAGCACCGCCAAGGGCGTCGACGCCGAGGGCCACGAGGTCGGCATCATGCACGCGTGCGGCCACGACATGCACGTGACCGCGATGATCGGCGCGGTGGAGGAGCTCGTCCGCACCAGGGACGAGTGGTCGGGCACCCTGGTCGTCGTGATCCAGCCCGCGGAGGAGTTCGGCGCCGGAGCTCGCGCGATGCTCGACGACGGCGCCCTGGACCGCTTCCCGCGGCCCGATGTCGTCATCGGCCAGCACGTGACCCCGTTCCCGGCCGGCGTGATCGGCGTGCGCCCAGGACCCCAGATGTCGGCGTCCGACGGCCTGCACGTGGTGCTGCACGGCCGCGGCGGACACGGCTCGCGTCCGCATTCCACGATCGACCCCGTCGTCATGGCCGCCGCCACCGTGATGCGCCTGCAGACCGTGGTCTCGCGCGAGGTGGACCCGCACGACCTCGCCGTGGTCACGGTGGGCGCCATCCACGCCGGCACCAAGAACAACATCATCCCCGCCGAGGCCACGCTCGACCTCAGCCTGCGCTACCCCGACGACGCGCTGCGCACCAGGGTGCTGGCCAAGGTCGAGCGCGTGATCAAGGCCGAGGCGATGGCGAGCGGGGCGACGCAGGATCCGACGATCGAGACGCTGCATACGCTGCCCGCCACGATCAACGACGACGCGGCGACCGAGCGCGCGACCGCGGCCTTCCGCGCCGCGTTCGGCGAGGAGAACGTGATCGATCCCGGCCTCTTCACCGGCAGCGAGGACGTGTCGTGGTTCGCCCGGGACGCCGGCGTGCCGCTGGTGTTCTGGTTCTGGGGCGGCATCGCTCCGGCCCGCTACGCCGCGGCCGTCGCGCAGGGCACCGTCGACAGCGAGATCGCCACGAACCACTCCCCGTACTTCGCCGTGGAGATCCACCCCACGATCGAGGTCGGCGTCAAGGCCCTCACCGTCGCGGCGCGCGAGTTCCTAGGCTGACGGGCGGCACGACGGGGGCGTCCGCCTCGCGCGGAGCCTCACGACGGGGGCGCCCTGCGGCCGTGACGACGCCGGCCAGCACGAGGAACGCCGCACCGATCACGACCGTCCACCAGGGGAAGCCCGGGATGTCCGGCGCCGCACCGGCGGCGTCCAGGTCCTTCTGCGGAGTCGGCGTCACGCGCTCGCCCGTGACCAGGATCCGGTGCGTGTTGATGCCGAGCGGGGTGCAGGTCACGAGGGTGACGAGGTCCTCCCCCGGCTGCGCACTCAGCGCCTTCGTTTCCTCGGGCAGAACGACCTTGGTGTCGCGCACCCGATAGGTCAGCACCTCGCCGAACACCTCGACGGTGAACGTGTCGCCGATCTTCAGCTGGTCGAGGTTGTCGAACAGGGTCGCACCGGCGAGACCGCGGTGGGCCGTGAGCACCGAATGCTGGTCGACGCCGCCGATGGGGAGGGACGTGCCCTCGAGGTGTCCGACACCCTTGGTGAGGGTGGTGTCGGAGGTGCCGTGATAGATCGGCAGGTCCACGCCGATCGTGGGGATGCGCAGCCGGGCCATGACTCCATCCGCATCCGCCCTGAGCATGCGGGAGTAGTCGAAACCGGGCGCAGCCGCGGTGCTCGTGGGGATGCGGGATCCTGGTGCGAGGAGCGCCCCGCCGACCAGTGCCCTGTTGTACGCCGTCGCCTGATCGAGCGCCTGCTGTCGCGCATCGGCTGCGGATCCTCCGACCTCGGAGTCGACCTTCACGATCAACTGCGACTGGTTGTACTGCGACCACCAGCTCGCCACCGTCGGGTACATCAGCACGAGGACGCCGACGAAGGCGACAGCCGCAAGGATGGCCGTCGCCCAGGGCATCCGCCATCGCGGGCGGGGTGCGGGCCTCACGTCGCGACGGCGCAGCGGCACGGTCTGTGTCACGACGGCTCCTCTCGGTCTGGATGTGCGGGGTGAAGGGATCCCGGCTCCGGATGCCGGCAGGCGCCGGGCAGGGCGGGAAAGAGAAGAGGAGGGCAGGGGTTCTGGGGCCCCCTGCCCTCCTCGGGTCCGTCAGCGATCCTCGACGGGATCGCTCACGGACGTCGGATCATCAGTGGCGACGGGCGCGCACGCGGCGCACCAGGATCGCGCTGATGCCGGCCACGACGAGCAGGCCGCCGATGACGGCGAACAGCGTGCTGCCCGCACCACCGGTCAGCGGCAGGTTCGGGCCGAACTGCTGGGTGTTGGAGATGGTGATGCTGGTCGGGCTGGCCTGACCGTTGGCGGTCACGGTGACCTGGGTCCACGGGTCGGCGGGGAGCACGTAGCCGGCCGGGGCCTGGACCTCCTTGAGCCAGTAGTCCTTGCTCTTCACGTCGTTGTTTCCGACCCACAGACCGTCGACCAGGATCTGGCCGTTGGCGTCGGTGGTGACGGGACCGGCGACCTTGGTGCCGTTCTTGGCGTCGTAGACCTCGAAGATCGCGCCCTGCAGCGTGTTCTTCGTGTTGCCGTCCTGCTTGACGACCTTCAGCGGACCCCAGTTGGTCTGCGGCGTGTTGGTGGTGCGGTCGGAGCCGTTGGTGTTGACGACGGCCGTGTTCAGGATCTGGCCGTCGGCACCGAGCGAGGTCACCGTCGTGGTGATGTCCGCGGTCACCGCGGTCTTGCCTACGAGCTTGCCGAGGCCGGTCGCGGTCAACGTGATCACGGTGTTGCCGGAGACGGTGTAGTCCGTGCCCTCGGTGAGGGTGGTGCCGTCGACCTTGACCACGGCGCCGACGTAGGTCAGGCGCGGGTCGAGGGTGTCGGTGATCGAGAAGCTGCGGTAGGTGTCACCGGCGGCCAGGGCGGGGATCGGGGCGTTGACCGTCCACACGATCTGCGAGCCCAGCACCGGCGCCTTCGGGTCGGCGACGGTCTTGGTCGGCTGCGTGTTGTTCAGCTTGTTCTTCGGGTAGACGTGCACGTTGTAGAGCCAGGTGCCCTGGTTCGGGTACGGCACGGACACCAGGAACGGCTGCACCGGCGAGACGATGGGGTTCGCGCCGGGGCTGGTCTCCGTCACCAGGTACAGGCCGTACGGCAGGTTCGACACCACGGCCTGGCCGGAGGCATCGGTGGTCGCGGTGGTGCCGGTGCCGAGCGAGAACGGCGCCGACGACACGTTCGCGGGCGTCGCGGTCTTCGCCTGGTCCCAGCCGGCAGCGGTGGTGAGGTCGATCGGGGTGCCGTTCGCGCTCACCCGCTGCACGCTGAACTGGACCCCCTGGAGGCCCTGCCCGAGCGCGGCGATCTTCGCCGGGTCGGTGATCTGGGTGCCGTCACCCGCGGCGCCGGGGTCACCGGCGTGCTTGTGGATGGTGAGGGTGCCCGTGGTGCCCGTGATGTTCGACGGGCTCAGGGTGTCGGCGGCGTTGGCGGCCGGCGACACCGCGAGGGCGCCGAGGGCGGCGAGAGCCGCGACTCCGAGCCCGGCTGCAAGCTTGCGCAGCCCGAGAGACCTGCTGGTCATTTCCGTTCCTGCTTTCTTTGTGGTTCGTCGACCGACACCCGTCGGCCGACAGTTGTCGTGCTGTCGGTTGAGGTGGGTGAGGGGTCAGGAGGTGCGGCGCGCGGTGCGGCGCAGGCGGAGGAATCCGAGGAGCGCGAGTGCGGCGAACACGATCGCGCCGCCCGCGAGGAGGAATGCGTCGCTTCCGATGCCGCCGGTCAGCGGGAGCACCGCGCCGGGCTGCTGCTCGTTCGGCTGGGCGCCGATGTCGAGCGTCGTGCCGGCGTTGGCCGCGCTCACCGTGAAGGTGAACGATCCGGCCGCGATGTAGCCGGCGGGAGCCAGCGTCTCCTTCGCCGAGTAGGTCCCCCAGACGAGCTTGCCGAGGCGGAAGGCGCCGGGTGCCGGGTCGAGGTCGGGGCCGGTGCAGGGAGCTGCGGTGCAGTCCTTGACGACGAGTCCCTGGGCGGGCAGGCCGGGGCCGGTGAGCGTCCACTCGGATCCGGCGAGCTGGCCGCCGGTCGCCTTGGACGTCTTGGTCCAGACGACGGATCCGGGCTTGCTCGCATTGGTGATCGTGCAGACCGCCTTCGCGTTCGCCGCGATGATGACGGAGGACCCGCTCACGGTCGCGCCGGTGCAGGTCCACGCACCCGCGGCGTAGCCCGCGGGGCTGCCGCTCTCGGAGAGCGCGTAGGTCCCGGGGGCCACGATCGCGCCCGTCACGCTCGCGTCGCCGGTCTTGCCGGTGATCGTCTGCGTGCCCGTCGCGGTGAGCGTCCAATCGGAGATCGTGGACGTGCCGCCGTAGGTGTTGTCGACCTGCTTCTTGAGGGTCAGGTTCGCCGCGGAGGGCTTGTTCGTGAGGGTGCAGGCGACCGCGTCACCGGGAGCCACGCCGGTGACGTCCGCACCGGCGGCGCCGGGCAGAGTCACGGAGCGCTGCGCGCCGCCGAGCGAGGTGACCGTGCAGCTGCCGCTGACGAAGTCCCATCCGCTCTTCTGCGTCTCGGAGACCCGCACGGTCGCCCGCGAGGTCGTCTTGTCGAACGCGACGGCCCAGTTCACATCGCCCGAAGCCGGGGTCGTCTGCGTGGACGCGGACGGCGTCGAGGTGGCGGTCCCGGTGGTCGCGGTGGTCGCCGCGCCGAGGGTCCAGCCGACACCCGGCCCCGGGTTGTTGCCGGCGATGTCGAGCACGGTCTTGTGCACCGCAACGGTCGCCAGCAGCGGCGCGTTCGTGATGGTGCAGACGACGCTGGCGCCCGAGCGGTTCGGGATCGTGAGCTGGCCGGCGGCGTTGGTCGGCACGGTCGCACCGAGGTCGTCGACGCAGGCGAGCGAGCTCGCGTAGTCGGAGAGCGTGCCGGGCGATCCGGCGGCGATCGCCTCGGACACCGTGTAGGCGTTGTTCTGGATCACCGGCAGCGGGCCGATCTGCGCGGTCTGGATCCCGGTGGCGGCGCCGGTCGTCGTCGCGGTCGCGGACTCGGTCGTACCGCTCTTGACGGACAGGCGGAACTGGTCGCCGACGTGGGCGCGGGCAACAACATTCTTCTTGACCGTGAGGTTCGCGGGCGAATTGCAGCTCGCCAGATCCGTGCTGGAGAGGCTGTTGGTGACGTCGCCGCCGATCTGGGCGCCGGTCGACGCGTTGTACTCGCGGACGGTCGAGGCGTTGCCGAGGTACATCGACCCGGTCGTGTTGAACGCCATGCCGTTGATGCTGGAGAACCCGGCCGGTGTGAAGGAGAACGACGGCGACGACGCGAGCTGCCCGCCGGTGCCCGTGGCGAGCGCGGCGGCGGTGACGGAGTAGACGGTCGTCGTGGACGCGCTGCCGACCACGTACAGGTTGCCGTTCGCGTCGAAGGCCATGTCGCCGTTGGTGCCGCCCGCCGCCGAGGTGTCGATCGTGCCGACGAGCGAGAAGGCGCCGGTGCTCAGCACGTACTTGTAGATGTAGAAGCTGCCGGACGCGAATCCGCCGAAGAAGTAGTCACCCGTCTTCAGGTCGATCGCACCCGCGATGAGCGATGCGGACGTGGTGTAGCTGTCCCCCGTGGGCTTCCACGTGGATCCGTCGAAGTACCAGATGGTCGCGGTGCGGTTGTTGTTGGTGCGCTCGTACGCGACCGCGGTGGAGCCGTTCGCGCCGATGCCGAGACCGTTGAACGACGAGACCCCGACGGCCGGCGTGCCGACTGACGTGACGGCGCCGTTCGCGACGCGCTGCAGTTGGCCGGTGCCCGACAGCGCGTAGAAGGTTCCGGTCGCGCAGACCAGGCCGGCGCTGGTCGCCGGTGCGGTGCGCGCCGCCAGCGGGCCCAGCGCGGCAGAGTGCACCGAGGTCGTCGCCGGCGAGCCACTCAGCGAGAGCGAGGCGGGTGCGGCCTGCGCGGCGGGCGTTGCGACGAATGCCAGCGCGATGCTCGCCCCCAGCGCCACGACGGCGCGCGCAAAGTGGTCCCCAAGCTTCATTGTGCTCCCCAGCCACAGAAGAAGGCCGTCCGCTCCCCGCGGATCGTCCTTCACGAGAGCCGATCGCTCGGCTCTCTCCTCCCCATCGGACCATCCCCTGGCCCGCTGTCGGGAACCCATTTCCCGTGAGTCCCCTACGGCCGCCAATCCCCTGACGACCTTCGACACCCTCCAAGCCCGCATCCGACCCCAGGGTTGGATATATGACTGCGCGTGAACGGTGAATCTTCTCGAAACGCTACGACACGTTCGGGGGATTCACAAAATCGCCCCTGGATGGCACGTCGCAACGCCCGCTGACGCAGCCGTGGCCTGACGCGGCGCTTCGCACCGGCATGCCAGGCGCCTGCCCGAGTGAGCGGGCAATCGATTTCAGCCGCGACCGGGGGTTCTCCTGCCGGACATCTCAGACGTCGACGCGCACCGGCGGGAGCGCGGCGAGAGGGGCGTGCGCCTCATGGTGCAGCCGCTCCATGCGCTCGTCGAGCTCGCTCGCGGCGTCGGCCGCCGCGGTGAGGTCGTCGACGAGGCGGGCGGGCACCTGGCCCTGGAACTTGTAGTGGATCTTGTGCTCCAGGCTCGCCCAGAAGTCCATCGCGATCGTGCGGAACTGCACCTCGACGGGCACCATGATCGGGCCGGAGGAGAGGAACACCGGCACCTCGAGGATCGCATGCAGACTGCGGTAGCCGTTGGCCTTCGGCGTCGCGATGTAGTCCTTCACGATGCGCACGGTGATGTCGTCCTGCGCGGTGAGCAGATCGAACAGGCGGTACACGTCGGCGACGAAGCTGCAGGTCACGCGCACGCCCGCAATGTCGGTGATGTGCTCGCGGATCGTGTCGAAGTCGGGCTCGATCCCCCGTCGGGCCACCTTCTCGACGATGCTGTCGGGCGACTTCACCCGGCTCTTCACGTGCTCGATCGGGTTGTAGGAGTGATGGTGGGTGAACTCGTCGCGCAGGATCGAGATCTTCGTCTCGATCTCGCGCATCCCGAACTCGTACTCGTGCAGGAAGCGCTGGAACTCGTCTCGCAGCTCTCGCGCCTCGGACAGGGTCTGGTTCAGCGCGTCGTCATCGAGGGGGACCGTGCTCATGCCTGCGACGCTACGCAACAGGTGTTCGGATCTCCTGTGTGTTCGTTCTGAGCGGACCTCTCGAAGCAGCCGCTTCGAGAGGTCCGTGTTCGACATATCACGCGGGGATCGTCGAGATCCTGCCCGTTCCGTAGGGCAGCACGCGCCCGCGACGACGATGGCTGCGATCGATGCTGAACGAGGTGGCGGCCAGCACAGCCCCGCCGGCCGTGAGGACGATTCCAACCCAGGTGGGGGCAAGCAGACCCATCCCCGACGCGATGACGATTCCGCCGAGGGCGGCGCCGAGGCCGTTGGCGACGTTGAAGGCGGAATGGTTCAGCGCTGCGACCAACGTCTGCCCCTCGTGGGCCACATCCATCAGGCGCGTCTGGATCGTCGGCCCGAGAGCGGCCGCGCCCGCTCCGATGAGGAAGGCACTCGCGAAGAGCCCGACGGGCCAGCGCGCGGTGAGCGCCAGACAGATCAGACCGACCGACAGCAGCCCGAGCGCCGCGTAGCTAGTGCGCCGCACACTGCGGTCTGCGGCCCAGCCGCCGGCGAAGTTGCCCGTCGTCATGCCGACGCCCACGGTGGCGAGCAAGAACGGGAGCAGGTTCGGCGCGAGTCCTGTGATCTCACGCGATAGCGGGCTGATGAACGAGTAGACCGCGAAAAGCCCTCCGAAGCCCACGGCTCCCATGCCCAGCGCGAGCCACACCTGCGGCCGACGCAGCGCACGGATCTCGCTGCGCACGGTCGCCCGAGGGTCGGCCGGCAGCGCAGGGACGAAGACGAAGACGAGCGCGAGCGCCACCGCGAACAGCCCCGAGATCACGATGTAGGCGCTGGCCCACCCGAAACGCTGGCCGAGGCCGGTCACGACAGGGATCCCGACGATGTTCGAGATGGTGAGGCCGCCGATGACGGCTGCGGCGCCGAGCCCGCGGCGTGCCTCACCCAGGAGCCGTCTCGCGGCGAGAACGGCGAGACCGAAGTACGCCCCATGGGGCAGGCCGGCCAGGAACCTCGCACCGACGAGCATCGGCAATGTCGTCGACGTCGCAGACAGCACGCTTCCCAGCACGAACATCGCGAGCAGCGCGATGAGCACGCGCCGCACGGGGAGTCGTGCAGTGAGTGCGGCGATCGCCGGCGCGCCGACCACGACGCCGGTGGCGTACGCCGTCGTCACCCACGCCGTGGCCGCCAACGCGCGCGCAGGTTCGCTCTCATAGAGAGTCGGCAGGAGTGCCTGGGCGAGATTCGAAACGAGTCCCATCCCCGTGAACTCGCTGGCGCCGATCGCGAAACCGCCCAGGGCGAGCGCCGCGACGGCGAACAAGGGGATGCTGCGCACTCGAGTCAGTGCGTCCATTTCGTACTCCTTCGGGTATGAGCGGATGCCCACACCATTGGGAGCGCGATTTACACGGAGCCCAGGTATTGCTCCGTGCATGCTTCACGCTAGGAATCGACTGTTTCTCAGGGATTACACAATGTGCCTTCAGAAGTAAAACTCATCTACGAATGCTCCTCGCACCGACATCATCCGGAAACAAGAAGGCGATGTCAGCGTGCGCACCTCAGTCCGGCACGACGTCGAAGCCCGCCCCACTGTCGAGCCGGCGGTATTCGATCCCGGGCAGAAGCTGCTCCGTGATCCAGTTGGTCAGCTGAGCGCCAGCCTCGCTGAGCGTGCCGTCATGGATCGGCACGACGACCTCGGGGCTGACGGCACGGGCGTACTCGACGGCGGACTCGAGATTCAGCCACGGCGCGGCGATCGGCAGGAAGAGCACTCGGACTCGGGTGTCGGTCGGTGCGGGCGTGAGAGAGTCACCCGGATGCAGAAGCGTCCCGTCGATGAAGAAGGCGAGGTTCTCCTCGTCCGGGAGGTCCGGGTGGATCACGGTGTGAGCGCCCCCCAACGCGACGACGTCGAATCCGGCCGCCGCGAAGTGCTCTCCCGGCGCGACGACATGAAGGCGGCTGCCGTCGGCGCCCGCCTTCCGCAACATCGCCGCAACGGCTCCCGTCGTCCACACCGGCGCCCCGCTGTCCACCACCGCGGCGGCATCAACGTGATCCTGGTGATCGTGGGTGATCAGCACGGCGGAGGCGTTCCGCAACGCCTGCGGGTCGCTGTAGACGCCCGGGTCGATCACGAGCCTGCTTCCCCCCTTCTCCAGCGAGACCGCCGAATGCCGCCAGGTAGAGATCGTCGTCATGTCCTGCTCCTTCGTCACGATGAACGGCCCCACTCCGTGAGTGCGAACCGCTGAGTCGACCGCCTCTTCACGCCGGTCTCGAGGCGCGACGGTCGTTCTTCAACCGAGTTCATCTATCGCTTGCTCACAGTGAACCCGCTATTTCATAATGCCCTTTAGCATCTCCGATGTAAACGCAGGCCGCGCCCCCGTGATTCCCGTTCCGAGGCACGGCCCGCTCCGATATAGCGATATTCGAGGGGGTTCTGCAATGCATGATGAACAAGCCCGGAGGTTGTCCCGTCCACAACGATCCCGCTGGCCCAGTCACACCGGGTGGCGGGCTTTGGCACGCTCGGTCGCCGGTGGTGTGGCGATGGCCGCCCTGACCATCACGGGGTTCGCCGCTTCCGCGTCGGCTCAGACGTTCGGAGGCAATGTCAGCGTCACGTGGTCGATTCCGGGGGCGCCCTCGACAGGGCTTCCCGACGTGACGTTCTACGAGACGATCGGAAGCGACACGGCGCAGCAGGCAGGCACCTACTTCGCCCAGCAATTCGGCTTCGCGAAGGCCGCGGACGTCGGCTATACCGGACTCCAGCCCCGTGCTCCGCTCAACGGCGCACCCAGACTCCACGGCGTCTTCTCGAGCTTCATCAGCGGCACGACCAGCACGGACGCGAACTGCACCGACGGGGCCGACGGGGGTGCGGGCGTCAGTTGCGGCGTCGACTTCGATGGCGCGTATGGCCACCGGTATGCGCTCACGGTGAAGCGGATCGCCGCTGACACTTGGAGCGGAACCGCCACCGACACGACGACGGGGAGAAGCACCCACATCGGCAGCTACCGGCTGCCGTCGGGGAGTGGCGACCTGGTCGGCGGCCAGGCCGGATTCGTCGAGTACTACGACGCCCCGGCGTCCTGCAGCGAGCTGCCCCCGGTGCACGTGACCTTCGGCGGGCCGACATCCACCGCAGGCGGCGGGCTGAGCGGGCAGGTGAGCAGCCCCTACGAATACGGGGCTTGCCTCGGACAGGCGAACTATCAGGCTCAGCTGGTCGGGACGGGCGTGGAGATCACGCGCGGGTGGGGAGCCACGTCCTCTCCCGGCCCTCTGTCGGACGGATCGACCTACCAGATCCGCGACACGTCCACGAACCAGGTGATCGACGACCCCGCATGGTCCACGACGACCGGCACGCAGATCGCCGTCTGGACCGTCAACGGCGGTGCCAACCAATTGTGGACGGCCCACGCCAACAGCGACGGCAGCTACGCGCTGGTGAATCAGCACTCGGGCCTGTGCCTCGACGATGCTGCGTCGTCGACCACAGCAGGCAGCGCGGTCATCCAGTGGGATTGCACCGGCGGCGCCAACCAGAAGTGGACGCTCCGTGCCGCGACCGCGGGATACCAATTGGTCAACCAGTGGAGCGGCCTCGCGGTCGGCCCGAGCGGGACGTCTGCGGGATCCGGACTCGTACAGCAGAGCGGGCCGGGTGCTACCTGGAGCTTCACCACGACCGGGTGACATCCGTCGCAACGGGCGCCGGAGAGTGCAACACCACGACGTCACCACGGAGGGTCTCCTCGTCACGATCGGGGAGACCCTCCGCGGGGCGTTCGTTCACAGCCGCCTGTCGGACCTTCGCGGACCCGCCTGATGGCTCGCGGTGAGCGACCTGGACCCCGTGGAGTCAAACGGCGATTCCTGACACCAACGCGGCCACATGCTCGGCATGCTGTTCGGCCGTCAAGGGCTGACCTTCGACCTCGGGACGTCTTTGCCAGGGCAGCGGCCCCGTCGGACGCCGATACTCGACTCCCAGCGCGTCAAGCCTGCGCAGATGATCATCCAACCGAGCGGAGAACGCCTCGAAGGTCGCGCGTCGCCGACTCCACAGCACCTCCGCGATCGCGCACAACCGGGGGTAGGCGTAGTAGTCGACCGTGCGCGGGGAATCCATGTGCTCGGTCCAGAGGTTCGCCTGTCCGCCGAGGACCCGTCGGGCTTCCTCGGGCGTGGCATCCGCCGGGATCGGCTCGAACGAATAGGTGTCGCGCAACGACAGCAGCGCTCCGAAGGGAATCGGCTCGTCAGGATCGTCAGACTGGCGATAGTCGAGATACGCCTTGTCGTCGGGGCAGGCGACCACGTCATAGCCTCGTCGCACGCCGGCAAGCGCGCCTCTCATGCCCCTCCAGGAGGCGACGACCGTCCCAGGAGGCGGGGTTCCCTCCAGCAGCTCATCCCACCCATAGGGCCGACGTCCGCGGGCGATGATGTGCTCCGCGATCTGCTCGACGAACCACTCCCGGGCTCCGTCTTCCGTCGCGATGCCGCGAGCCCGCATGAGTTCCTGGGTTCGCGCGTCCTCGCGCCACAGGTCGGTCGGGCACTCGTCGCCGCCGAGCCCGATATAGGCACTCGGAAACAGATCCATGATCTCCGTGAAGACGTCACGGAAGAACTGCACGGTGGAGTCCTCGAGGTTCAGCACCTCAGCATGAACGCCCCACGTGGTCGCGACGGCGGGCGCTGGCGTTGCCGATGCATCGTCGCCCACACCTATGCCCAACTCAGGATATGCGGCGATGGCTGCACGGGAGTGCCCCGGGATATCGATCTCGGGCACGATCTCGATGAAGCGCTGCCGAGCGTACGCCACGATCTCACGGATGTCGTCCTGGGTGTAGAAGCCGCCGTGCGGGCGTCCGTTCGCCGGCGAGTGCGGCGGCGGTCCGACCTGCGATTCGACCCTCCAACCGCCGATCTCGGTCAACCTCGGACGCGAGACGATCTCTACCCGCCATCCCTGATCGTCGGTGAGATGGAGATGGAGCAGGTTGAGTCGATGCATCGCCATCAGGTCGATGAAGCGAAGAAGATCATGCTTCGGCATGAAGTGTCGAGCGACATCGAGGAGCACACCCCTCCAGCCGAAACGCGGTTCGTCGCGGATCTGCGAGAAAGGGACCGACATCGATTCCACATCAGCGACAGCAGCCGAGCGAAAGACGCGTTCCGGCAGCAGCTGCAGCAAGGCCTGAGCGCCGTAGAAGACCCCTGCCTCGTCACCTCCAGAAATGCCGATGCCGTTCGCATCGACATCGAGCCGGTAGGCCTCGGCCGGAAGATCTTCCGCGACTGTCAAGCGAACACCGACAGCCCGATTCGCCCGGGATTCCTCTCCGGCGCTCACAGGGGTCAAAGGCACGCCCGCTCGCCCCACAGCGGTCGTGAGCCAGGTCGCGACGCGCTCCAACTCCGTACATGCCTCGACAGCCATCCCGGCACGGAGCACGAACAACCCGTCGGAGAACGATACCGACTGAGGCAAGGGCAAGAGAGAGATCATCGGGTTCCTAAAGCAGTGATGGCGGCGCTCGGCGGTATGAGAGACGAGGGCCGGAGGAATTGCGTCTGTCGCCAGAAGTAGGCCCTGCTACGTCACGCCCAGCTCGGCCGACAGCACCATGGCGGCGGCACCGAGCAGGACGAGATCCTCTCCTCCTGGCGCGGAGACCACTCTGAGCCCGGCATTCACAGCGGGGATGGACCGCTGAACGATCGTCTCCTCGACCGCGCGCAGGAAGTGGTCGCTGACGAGATCCACGGGCCCCGCGATCACGACATCCTTTACCCCTGTCAGCGCGATCATCGGCGTGAGAGCTCGCCCCAGAGCGAGCGCTGCATAAGAGAGGATCCGGTCGCGATCGCTCGGGTCGCGCTCCAGCCTGAGGCGCAGATTGGGAGCGGACGCCGCGAGATCGAGGCACCCCCGCAGTCCGCACGAGCACCTGTCGCCATCATCGTCGACGACGATGTGTCCGATCTCACCCGCCGCGAACTGCGGCCCTTCGACAAGAGATCCGCCGATGATCAGCCCCGCCCCGATGCCGTGCTCGAGGGTGACGAGAAGAAGAGAAGAACGCTCGGCACCCCGGTACGCGTACATTCCGAGCACAGCGGCATTCGCATCGTTGGCGACATGGATGGCACCTTCGTAGTCACCGCGGACGCCCGCTGCCAGGTCCACGTTCTCCCAGCGAAGCGAAGACGCTAGCCGAACGACCCGCTTGCTTTCGACGATTCCCGGGGTTCCGATACCTACGCCGAGCAACGGTGCCGTCGACAGCTGGATCAGGCGACCCAGGAGGTCAGCGACGAGGTCGAGCGCTGCCTCACCCGCTCTCCCCGCCACTGCGCCCTCGGCCCGGTGCAGCACCTTCCCACGAAGGTTGGTCACCACACCGGTGAAACGCTTCTCATCCGACAGATCGAGCGCGATGATCTGGAACGAGTCGTCGCGAACGGCGAGCATCGTCGCCGGCTTTCCGGCGCTCGTACGGCGGCGGGTGCCGATCTGCTCGATGACCCCCTTGTCGAGAAGCTCCCCGACGAGATCGGAAACCAGGGGCTTGGAGAGGCTGGACTGTCGCGCCAGGTCCGCTCGGCTGAGCGGACCATGCTGGATCAGCGCCTGCAACAGCAGCGTCCGGTTGGTCTTGCGACTGCGCTCGGGGGATGCATTCTCTGTGACACGCAGCGCGCGCAGAGGCGAAGGGTGTTCGGTGTTCGCCATTGTGGCTGCGTCCTTCCCGCCGAACGAACGTCGGCGCGATCCAAATAAAGCAGACAAGATTACAAATATCAAACAAGACGAAACGAGAGCTCGAGCCGAGCCCCAGGGAGCAAGGTCAGCAACGAGAACGAGTCCGAGATCGCGGCCACCCGGCATTAGTAATGAGTTTTAAGATATCTCTGAACGCCCAGGCGTTCTCGGGTCGTCCTCGCGCATTCCGGCAGGCAGCGCAGTGCATCAGCATGCTCTACGCGCTGCGCTGCCCGCCGGTGATCATTCAGCGCACGATGTCACGGACGCACTTCAAGGCCGTCGAAGGTGACTTTCGATCCACTCGAACGCGGGTCCGACGCCGGGCTCACCGAGAGTGTGACCGTGTGCGAACCCGAGAGTAGCTGCGGGCTCGTGTACACGCGCGTCCCCGGGGCTGCGGACACCGCGTAGAGCGACGCGTCGGCCACCACGGTGCCGTCGATCACCACTCGGATCAGGCCCCCGTCCGGTGCCTGCGTGGCCCAGATGGAGAGATGACGTCCGCTGAACGAGAACGCCGCCGTGGCCGTGGTCGAACCGGCGACGTGATCAGATCCGTTGCGGGACGCCACCACATTCTCCGTGGTCCATGTACCGGAGTAGCTGATGCTGCTCGACGAATCGTCCGTGAACGTCGTCGCGCCCAGCGGGCTACCGCCGAACGCCCCCCTGTTCGGAACAGTGGTTGAGATCACGTTGCCCCAGTAGTCCACTGCCGGCGGGTTCGCCACGGCGATCCCGTTGTTGGCGCCGGAGGAACCGGAGGCGATCTGGTATCCGCCCACCGTCTGATAGCCCGTGGCCGCCGTACCCTGAGCGATGATCTTCGGGTCTGCTGTGGACGCGAACAGGTCGCTCGGCGGCGTGAAGCCGCGATAGACGTTGTTCGAGTAGTACGCGTTGTTCGGCATCGACGCGCCTGACGGACCGATGAAGATGTTGTTCGCAAGATACGTGAGGCTGGCGAATCCCAGATCCGGCGAAGCCGAACCGCAGTCGATCGTGTTGTTGTAGAACGCGAAGTCCGTCAGATTGCCGGGGTTGTCGACGACGCGGCAATCACCCACGGAGACGTTGTACCGGTACACGATCGACGTCGGCTTTCCTCCGCCGCAACCGACGCAATCCAGCAGGATCCCACCGTAGTTGTTGTGGTCGTAGTTGTACTGATAGGTGCACCGGCCGGTCATGTAGCCGTCGCAGTCCCACGCCTCACTGTCGAACGTGTGCGCCACGAGGTTCATCGCCTCGTTGTACTGGAAGGTGGGGTTGTCGTCGTTCCATCCCCAGATCGCCGCGATGTTCTGCGGGTTGATCGCATTCGTCCCCGCGCCGTCGGAGATGTTGTGATCGATCAGGGGCGAGTCGGTTCCGCAGACCACGATGCCGTCGTTGCTGTTGCGCACCACCTTGTTGCCCTGGACGAGCACGTAGCGGTTCTTCACGACATTCGTGTTGGAGCCGTCGGTGCCGTACAGACCGATACCGTTGCCGCGCATGTCATGGACATAGTTGTCCGAGATCGTCAGACCCGCCATGAGCGCGCCATCGAGCGGAACGTTGAGCCCGATCCCGTGCGACATGTAGAAGCCGTTGGCGTCAGCACCACGATCGGAGACACCCATCACGTCGTGGACGTCGTTGTTGCGAATGGTGATACCCGAGTAGGTGGCAGCGCTGTTGATCGTGACCAGGATGCCGGATCGACGCGCCTCGGTCGCCGAGGAGTTCGTGACCTCGAGTCCGTCCACGATCCAATAGGACTGGTTCTGCAGGAGCACCGCGCTTTCCGCGACTGCACCGCCGGCAATGATCGGCTTGGCGCCCGACCCGTAGCCGGTGATCGTGATCGGAGCGCTGGCGCTGCCGTTGCCTTGCGGGAAGAGCCGGCCGGAGCAAGTGACCCCGCGCTTGAGGAGAAGTTGATCTCCCGGCGAGAACGTGTTGCCGTTAGGACCACTCAAGGAATTCCACGGGCTGGTGCTCGTCCCCGATCCGTTGCTCGCAGCACTGCAGTCGACGTACCACGCCGTGCCGACGGCGGCCGCCTGAACCGTCCACGTGAACGTGATGCTCGATGCGTGCAGGCGCGAATCGGTTGCCGTGAGCGTCGTGGTCCACGAGCCCGCTTTCCGCGGGGTTCCCATGACCATGCCCGTCGCGTAATTGATGAGCAGGCCGTCGGGCAGGTTCGTGGCCGTCCAATCGACGCGCCCCACCCCTCCAGTTGCCGAGGGCGTCAGGCCGGTGGCCACGCCGATGGTGGATGTCTGCGTCGAGATCGCCGCGATCGCGGGCGGATCGGTCGCCGGAACCGTCCACTGCTGAAAGGCCGCGCTGGGCTGGCAGGGTTGAAGCTCCAGCCGCGCCCCGTCGACGATCGCCTGTCCGGTCACGCTCAGGCACTTGCCCGACTTGAGGTTCGAGATCGTACCGTTCGGGAGTGCCACCCATTTCTGGTCGCTGCCGCTGCTGACACAGCTCCACAGCTCCACGACCGTGCCGTTCGCCACTGCCTGACCGCTGATGCTCAAACACTTGCCGAGCACGCGGACCGTGCCGTCGGAGGAGAGCGTCCAGGACTGCGCGGAAGCGCCGTTGCACGAGAACAGCTGGATGATGTTGCCGTCCTGAGTGCTCGAGTTTCTGTCGTCGAGGCACTTTGCGCCGATCGTGATCTGACCGGGTGTCGCCGCGGATGCGGGCTGAGCGCTGATCAGCAGCCCGAAGACCACGGCGATGATCACCGCTATCACGGCCCAGGGCCGTCGTTGTAGCACGTGAGGGGTTGTCATCTTCGTCTCCTCCTGTTTGTGGTGCATGTGATGGATTCCCGCTGCGGTTCGTGTGCGTGACGTATGTGCGTTCTCTGCGGGTGACGGTCTGCGTAGCGCTTGAGAGGGGATAGTGCGTGACGCGAAAGGTGTCGCCTCTGGGGAGGACACCTTTCCTGCGCTGTTCACGATGCCGACGTGCACGACGACCGCCGCGCGCTCAGCTCAGGAAGATCTCGATGACCGGCACAAGCACGTCCGGGCGCTGAACAGGCAGCTCCAGCGTGAGTGTTCCGGCCGGCTGCCCACCGGGTACCGTGTTGAACGCCTCGGCTTCCGGCGGTCGGATGACCATGCGCACTTCGGACGCATCGTGCAGGAACTGCGCATAGGTCGCCTGGTCCGCCAGGTCAGGCAGATGCAGTGCACCGAACGGCCAGGCGAACAGATGCACATACAAGCGCCGACCGCGCTGGGTGTAACGCACATCGGTCGGCGCCGCCCAGGACGCCGGCCCCGCGCCGTAGACGGCGCGCGAGTGCACACCGACCCAGGACCCGACCGTGTCGATGACGCGCCCCGATTCCGGGTCCACCCGGCCCCGCCCGTCCGGGCCGACGTTCAGCAACATGTTCCCGTTCATCGCGACGGTGTCTATGAGCATGCGCGCAACGAGTTCCGGAGACTTCATGTCATGGTTGTCCCGGTCGTAGCCCCATGATCCGTTCATCGTCTGGCAGGCTTCCCAGGTGACGAGCTGTCCATCCTTCTCCATGGGCGAAGTCGGCTGATACTGCTCCGGGGTCGTGACATCGCCCGGGATACCGAGGCGATCGTTCACGACGATGCCCGGCTGCAGCCCGCGAACCATCGTGAGGAGCTGCTCGGACTGCCACTCCGCGGCACCCTTTCCACCCCACACCGGCGGTATGGCGCCTTCCGCGTAGGAGTAGTCGAAGAAGAGATAGTCGATTGTGCCGTACGAGGTGAGCAGCTCCCGCACCTGGGCGTGGAGGTAGTCCGCATAGAGACGGATGCGACGCTCCTCGTTGATCGCGCGGACCTTCTCCGCCGGTTCGTCACGCAGCGGATGGATCCCGTCGATCGGGAACTGCTCGTGATGCCAGTCGATCAGCGAGTAGTACAGCCCCACGCGCAAGCCGGCGGCACGTGCGGCATCGACGAACTCCCGCACCAGATCGCGCCCGCACGGTGCGTTCACCGAGGTGTAGTCGGTCACCTTCGAATCCCAGAGGCAGAATCCCTCGTGATGCTTCGTCGTGAGCACGACGTATCGCATACCACCGCGCACCGCCCGATCTACCAGCTCGGCCGCGTCGAACAGATCGGGATCGAAGTGCTCGAAGTAACGCCGGTAGTCGCTGGCGCTGATCTTCTCCCGTGTCATGACCCATTCGTGCCGCGCAGCGATCGAGTACAGCCCGAAGTGCACGAACATCCCGAAGCGGTCATGGACGAACCAGCCCGTGTCCGCGTTCGACGCCGCCGTGTCGACGGTACTCATTTTCCGGCGCCCACCGTCATGCCGGCGACGATGCGGCGACCGAGCCAGGTGTAAACGATGAGCAGCGGCAGCACCATGAGCGTCATGCCTGCGAAGATCGATCCCCAGTCGGCTCCGTTGAACGCCGCGGAGTTCATGATCTGAATGAGCGCGATGGGCAGCGTCCGGGTCGACTTGTCCGTGAGCAGCACGAGCGAGAACAGCGTCTCGTTCCACGAGCCGATTGCCGCGAGAGTCATCGCCGTCGTCAGCCCCGGTCGCGCCAGAGGGAGCATGATCGTCACGAACGTGCGGATCCCGGATGCGCCGTCGAGCGCGGCAGCCTCTTCGATCTCGCCGGGGAGGGACGCGAAGAAGCCCGTCAGCAGGAACACGGTGAACGGGAGATTGAGGCCGATCAGCACGATCGTGAGGCCGAGCTGGCTATCGATGAGGGGGATGCCGGTGTTCTGCTGGACCTGCGCGAGCCCGATATAGATCGGGATCAGCAGGACCTGACCCGGCACGCCCAGACCGAGGGCGAACGCCGCCGTGATCTTCGGAGCGATCCATCGCGTCGAGCGGCTCAGGGCATACGCGGCGGGTGCCGCGATCGCGACCGCGAAGAAGGCTGAGATGAGAGTGACGGACGCGGAGTTCAGGAACGCGACGCCGAAGTCGCCGATCGTCCAAGCGTTGGCGTAGTTCTCCAGATGGGGAGGGACGGGGAGACCCAAGGGCTGGCGCAGATAGTCCACCGTGCTGCGCAGCGACGAGACCACCATCCACGCGATGAGGAAGATGTTGAACGCGACGACGAGCCAGACCATCGCGCGTCCGATCCAACCGGCAACGCCCGTCTTGCTCCCTGACGAACGCAACGTCCGCCTCCGGCGGGAACCCGCTGTCGTCAGGGCACGGGTGACAGAGGTCATAGTTCGATCGCCTCCCGGCGCAGAAGTCGGCGCAGGCCGAGGGTGAGCACGGCGACCAGTGCGAGGCTGACGAGCGCGGCAGCCGCGGCGAGCCCGAAAGCACGTCCTGCGTTGGCCTGGAACGCGCTCAGGTACACGTAGATCGCAGTCGTCCAGTTCTGGCTGTTCGGCGACGACGCACGCGTTCCACCGAAGACGAGGATCAGCTCGAACACCTTCACCGAGCTCATCGTCCACAGGATGGCGCAGACGGACACGACGTCCCAGGAGAGCGGAAGGGTGACCGTGAAGAACTGACGGATGGGGCCGGCGCCGTCCAGCGATGCCGCCTCGTAGTAGTAGGGCGGGATCTGGTCGACGCCCGACATGATGATGCTCGTGAAGTAGCCCGTGGAGGACCAGATGAGGATCGCCATGATCAGGGTGAACTGGTTATCGGGCGCCAGCCATTTGGGCGCGTCGGTGATGCCCACCCAGTGCAGCGCGGTGTTGACGAGACCGTTCGGGTTGAACAGCATCCCGGCGAAGATGGCGAAGATCAGCGCGTTGATCAGGTTCGGGAAGAACAGCACCGAACGCACGAAGTGCTTGCCCGTCATCTGGCGCAGTACGAGCGTGAGCGCGAAGGCGAGGACGAAGGTGATGACTCCGACGATCACGAGGATCTTGAACGTGTTCACGATCGACGTCGTGAAAGTGGGGTCGAGCCAGAGCTGCTGATAATTCGCCGTGCCGACGAAGCGCATGGGGCCGAAGCCGGACCACTTGTTCAGGCTCAGCCATGCCACGAACACGATCGGGGCGAAGTAGAAGATGACCATGCCGGCGAGTGCGGGGAGCACGAACGGCCAGAACACGCGGCGACGCACGCGCTCCATGGGCGAGTGGGTCGGGAACCGCTTGCCGCGGGCGGGCGAACCGCCCGCGGCAAGCGTGGTGGATGACGTCGTCAACCCTGTGCCTTCCAGTACTGGACGTGCGCGGCCTTGCCGTTGGCGACGAACTGGTCCGCCGTGGTCTTACCGAGCCAGAGGTCGCCGAACGCGGGGTCGAAGACCTTGCTGAAGTAGTTGCCGCCCTCGCCGTCGAACGTCACGCGCGGTGCCGCCTTGGAAAGGACTTCCTGGACGCTGGCGAGCTCGGCCGGCGCCTGGCCGTCCTTCAGCGCGGTCAGGTTGGAGGCTTCTGTCGCGATCTTGCCCTCGTACTTCTCCGACGAGAAGTACGCGATGAACGCCTTGGCCGCATCCGCGTTCTTGGCCGCGGTCGGAACGGCGAAGCCGAAGGGCAGCACGGAGACGCCGTCCGCCGAGGAACCGCCCGTGGAGGGGAAGTTCGCACCGGCGTACTTCCAGTCCGCGCCGATGGTCTTCGCCGTCTCGGCCGTGACCCAGCTACCCGTCAGGTAGAACACGCCCTGGCCCTGCGCCCAGGCGGTCTCGCCGGCCGGATACTGGCTGGCGTCGTAGCCCGAGACCATGTAGCCGTCGGTGATCAGCTGGTGCACCTGCTCCGCGATCTTCTTCACCGCGGCGGAGTCCCACTCAGCGCCGGTCTTGTCTTCAGCGAGCTTCTTCATGGCTCCGTCGCCCGCGTTGCGGTTCAGAAGATAGTCGAACCAGTACTCCGCAGCCCAGATGGCGTCGCTGTCGCTGACGATGCAGCCGACGCCGGCAGCCTTCGCCGCGGCGCAGTCCTTGAGCAGATCGTCATACGACGCGGGCGCTTCCTTCACGTACGGGCTGTTCGCGTTGTAGAACAACGAGACCGTCGAGACGGTGTACGGGATGAGGTACTTGTTACTGGAGCCGCCGTACGCCGGGATCTTCTCGACATAGGACTTGTTCACGACGTCGGCAACCTTCTTGCCGTCGGCGTTCGTCATGCCCCAGACATCGCTGAGGTCGGCAAGAGCGTCCTGGCTGTTCAGGGCGGTCCCGAGCTTGTCGTATCCCTGGTCCACCAGGTCCGGGGTCTTGCCTGCGGCGAGTCCGGCGGTCACCTGGTCGAGCACGTTGCGCCCCTGCCACTGCACCGTGACCTTGGCGCCGGTCTCCTTCTCGTACGCCTTGATCGCTGCGTCGATGACCTTGGCCTGCGGTTCCTTCTCGCTCCACATGGACCAGTAGGTGAAGCTTCCACCCTTGGCGTCGGATCCGCCTCCAGCGCCTGAGCAGCCGGCAAGCGCGAGCGCTCCGACGGCGACGAGTGCGACGGCGATGCCGCGAACTCCCTTGAGATTCATGTTGTTCCTCACTGCGTTGAATAGGGACTTGCATGGTGTGAATCGCACCGCATCGCGCGGACCTCCCGCAGAGAGGCGCGGCCACTGCTGGCGGTGGCCTGCCCGGTCCGACCCGGACGTCCCAAACGGACGTCGGAGCACGGCCAGGTCCGGGGGACGATGTCGCGCGGATTCTGGATCTGTTCTCGAGGATCTTGGTTCTGTATCGAAGGTTCGGGTTCCGTGTCGATGTTCACTCAGCGCCTGATGCTGGACGGGGCCACCTTGCCCCCGCTGCCTCACGCTCTCCTCACCGCTCCACATTCGGGCCGGCGCGATTGAGTTGGCAATAATAAAGCAGACTTTCAAACTAACCGCAACCCTGGAATATCAGGCCTAGTGGGGGCACCGATAGAACTTAACGCGGATACGTCAACTTTGAAAACTAAATGCTGAGCGACGTGACGCGCCCACACGAGGACTGCCACGCAGGCACAAGAAGCGCTAGAAACCGCGTCAAGACGACGCCTCTTGGGCGTGCGCAACCGTCCGTCAGACCTCGCACGCACCCCCGGCGGAGGACAGTCGACGCGCGACGAAGGTCAGTGCCCATGTCGAGCGACGAGAACGTCGAAACATCCCGTTCTCCAGAACGTGATCCAATCGTCACCCGCCCACAGCGCGAGGCCCTTCGACGGCACGACCAAGGCGCGGGTTCAGGCGATCCCTGGGGCACGCTCCGAGCCCACGAAACCCCGGACACCAAAGCCCGGTCGCTCCCGGTGCGGCGTGCGCGGGGAACCTCAGATCGGCTCCCTCACCCCGCGACGCGCTGTGAAAGCGCCCCCTGGACGCGCTCGATGAACACGCTCGCCAGGCCGGAAAGGGCGACGATGTCTCCGGACGGCTCCGAACGGATGCCTGCACGGTCGGTGCTATCGACCCAGTCCTGGTCACGGTGCCACCAGTCCGCATCCGTGATCTCACGGGCCCTCGGCCGGTCCGGATGATTCCCCGTGAAGAACTCCCGCCAGCGCGGCAGGTAAAGAGTACCTATCAGACCCTGCCAATCGCGTCCGGCGTAGTTGCTCAGCGCACCGGTGGTCGCGGGAACCAGCGGACCCCAGGTACTGAGGATCAATCGTTGACTGCGCTCGAGGCGATCTCGTTCCTCGGGGTCGCTGCCTGCGGCGCGGGCCTCGTCAAGAAATCGCCCGAGTAGCCAGAGCGGCTCCGTGCCGGCGATGGCATCGAGCAGTTCCATGCCTTGGATCCACATCCGGGTGAGTTCGTCATACCTCACGCCGTCGCACGCCCCGTACGCGTCGGCAATAGCAGGCAGCAGTTGGCGCGCAGTGTTCGTCACCGTCTGCCGAGCCACGTCGGCGAGGTCGAACCGGAACGCGCGATGGCGACCGAGGTAGTCGGCGGCATCGCTCATCAAAGGCAGCGCCTCGGCGAATGCGCTCAGGTCGTACGTCGCAGTGCGCGGTGAGAACAATGATGACGTCGACGCACTGAACGACGGCCAGGCGGCGAACAGCGAGTCATGCGGTTCCGAGAAATCGTTGTCGTCCGGGAGGGAGTACGCCGTTGCAACGATCCGCTGCCAGGCAGAGACCGCTGCCGGAACCGCCCGGCCGTAACGCGCGATCGTCCACTGCCGCACCCAATCGTCCACATCCACGCGACCGTCCCGCCACGCCAGCGAGGCGAAGAAGTCCATCGCCAGCGGGTTGTTCAGTCCCCCCTCCGGGAGCGCGGCGATCCCACGCAGTCGTGATGAAGGAACCTTCAGCCATTCCTCGACCCGGTCGTTCCATGTCGCAAGCTGGGCACCGAGGGCTGTGTCGCCGCCGAAGTTCCAGATCGCACCGAACGCGTAGTCGACTCCGCGGAAGTCCTCCTCGCGATCGAGCGCAAGATGACGATCGGAGACACCGTCGACGACCAGCACCCTGCGCGGGTCCAGCGCGTCAAGAAGCTCCCTCCGCGGGTTGTCCTGCCAGGCCAGGAGCACCCACGTCGCACCAGGACGAGCCCGCTGCATGGCCCTTTCAATGCCGCGGCCGGCCTCGGCAATGTCGATCGTCGTCGTCCCGCCTTCGTGCAGCGGGTCGATCTTGAACATATCGACGGGGCCGAGGAGCCTGTCGACAGCATCGTAGAAGACGGACGCGGCTTCCGTGAAGAGCGTGGAGCGAGGATCGAGCCAGGCAGGCCGGTCGAACCCCTGCCAGTCGTTGCCCGGCACGTCCACGAAGGCATCGTCAGGGGTGCCGAAGTCACGGGGAACGACGCCGCCGAATCCGGGCACGACGGGCTCCACGCCCAGCTCACGCAGGCGGGCGATGATCCGCCGACCGAGTTGGATGCGTTTCGCGAGCAGTTCCTCCGACATCCCGCCGGGATAGGACGACATGTTCTGCAGCAGCCACCACGGCTGATGCGATGGCAACGGGATCCAGTCGAGCGCCTCGTCACGCGAATACCCGAACCTCGTGAGCAGATCCACATATGCGCCTTCGATGCCTACAGGAACGAAGATCTCGTTGAACCCCCTCGCGACGAGACCATCGATCAGCCGCTCCCAGTCCTCGAAGGTCCGGTATGCGCCGACGTACGAGTCCTCGGTGTCGTTGCCGTAGAACCGATGCTGCAAGCGCGCCCTTGCGACGATCGGCGCCTCAGGGGCGATCGGACCGATCCCGGAGACCGCGGACAGAATCTCGTCGAAAGGCTCGCCCGTCTTGGCCAGAACCGATCGCAAACCCATCAGCGCCGTCGCAGGCGAAGAGGCGGTGATGTGCGGAAGCCCCTCCGTGGCAGAAACGACGAACCCGTCTTCCGACATGGGGGCGATGTCGACCAGGACATTGCCCGCCGCCTTGCCCAGGACGCGGTCGAACGCATCTCGGGCAACCTGCTGTGCACTCGCGGTGACACCCGCCTTGGGGGCGGGGAGTCGCTGCGCTGCGCGCTGGTCGTGATTCATCAGAGCCCTTCACATGAATGGATTGCCCCGTGCGCGCCMTCGATGGCGCCCCCGAGTGCCGCCCGAGGCCTGCGTCGGCGCACGCGTGTTTTCGGCTACTACTTGTTGGCGCCGAGGGTTGCGCCTTCGATGATCCGGCGTCCCAGCCAGAGGAACACCGCGACGATGGGGCCGACGAGCAATACGACTCCGGCGAACAGCGCACCCCAGTTCGAGGTGTACTGAAGGCCGTAGTACATGTTCAGCAACGCGGCGGGCAGGGTTCGCTGGGCGCCGTCGGGAACGAGGAACAAGACGAGCAGTGTTTCGTTCCAGGCACCGAGGCCCGTGATGATGGCGATGGTCGTGACAGGTCCGCGAGCCACGGGAAGCATGATCTTGCGGAAGATGAGCCAAGGCCCAGCACCGTCGAGCTGCGCCGCCTCCTCAAGAGAACTGGGGAGCGAGCGGAAGTAGGCGGTGAGGACGAAGACCGTCCATGGAATAGCGGTCGCCGAGTAGAAGACCACCAGGCCGATACGGGGATCCCACGCCCCGGTCACCCAGTCGGTCATGAACTGACCGACGCTCGTGTTGACGACGAAGTAAGGGATCAGCACCGTTTGCATGGGCAGAGCGATGCCCATGGCGAAGTACGCCGTCAGAGTCGACGCCGTGCGATCCATGCGACGGGCAAGTCCATAGGCGGCGGGGAGGGAGAATCCCATGACGAGCACCAGGCTGGAGAAGACGAAGATCAGCGTGACGAGCGTCGCCTGCCCGAAACCCGCCGTGTCCCATGCGGTGACGTAGTTTCCCCACTCGATGTGCGTGGGCAGTGCAAACGGGCCGAGCAGAATGTCACGGGTGGACTTCAGACTCGTCATCAGGACCCAGGCGAGCAAGCCCAGATTGAACGCGACCCAGAGCCAGATACCGGCCTTGATCGCAGAGGGCACGATGTGATCGCCGAAGAGTCGACTGACCTTCCGCCCCCAAGACTCTGGGGGTCGGTGCCAGGGAGTATGTGCGATATGTGAAGTCACAGCTCGAGAGCCTCTCTTCTCGTCAGGCGCCGGGTGAGGCCCACGAGAACAAGGGATAGGAGGAACATGAGCACGCCGATCGCAGAGACGACGCCCAGATGTGGAAGACCGGACGGATCGTTGAACGCCATGTATTGCTGAATGGCGACGGTCCGAGCCGAGAGCGGCACACCCGAATTCGCGCTGCCGGTGAACGCGAGGACGATCTCGAAGACCTTGAGGGAACCGATGACCCACAGGACCGCGCAGGTCGCGAACACGTCCCATGAAAGAGGAAGGGTGATCATCCGGAAGGCCTGCACCTTGGTGACGCCTTCAAGGGAGGCCGCCTCATACAGATCCTCCGGAATGCCATCGACGGCCGACATGAGAAGGATCACGTAGAAGCCGGCCGCGGACCACGCGAGACCCGCGATGATGCAACGGAAGACGAGATCGGGGCCCAGCCAGGACTGCGGCGGGAGGCCGATCCAGGAGAGCACCTGGTTCAGCGCTCCACGCGAATCCAGAGCGAAGCTCAATGCGGCGCCGATGGCGATCGGAGAGATGATGTTGGGCAGGTAGACCACGGAGCGTATGAAACCGCGGCCCTTCATCTGTCGCAGTACCGCCATGCAGCAGAACGCCACGAGGAAGATGAGAATGCCTCCGCTGACGGCGAGCACCAGAGTGTTGATGAAGGACTGCCGGAAGGCGTCGTCCGTCAGGATGAAGAGGTAATTGCCGAAGCCCCGGAATGTGGCCTTCGTTCCGATACCGCTCCAGTCGAACAGACTGATGGCTGCGCCGTAGATCGCCGGCACCACGAACAACAGCGTGTAGACGAGGACTGCGGGCCAGATGAAGGCCCGCAGTCCTCCCTTGCGAGAAGTCATACTCACCGAGTGCCGCTCGCGATGTACGCCGCGGTCTTCTCCTTGCCCTGAGCGACGAACTCCTCGGGCGTGATCTTGCCGAAGACGAGCTGGTCATCCAGCGCAAGCAGAACATCCTTGTACCACGTCGGCGCATTGGCCGCGGCATTGTCCATGTAGCCGGTGGTCGCGCTGCTGTCGAGCACGGCCTTCTGCATGGCGGCCAGGGCGCTGGGCGCCTTGACGTCGGAGCGGGCCGGGATGTTCAGCGCATCGGAACCGATCTTCTCGATGTACTTCTTCTGCACCAGGAACTTGATGAACTCCTTGGCGCCCTTGGCGTTCTTGCCCTTGGCGTTGACGGTCCAGCCGAGGACGTTGAGTTCCTCGACCGACTTCGAATCAGCGCCGTAGGTCGGGAACGGGAAGGTGCTGAGCTTGGCGCTGCTGGGGACGACCGACTTGACCTCGCCGGCGAGCCACGAGCCGTTCAGGTCGAAGACGTAGTCGCCCTGAGCCCACGCGTTCTGCGCGTTCGGATAGCGCGAGCCATCGTATCCGCTCTGGAAATACGGGCGGATGGATGCGACTTCCTGTGCGGCGGCGAGGACCGCGGGATCGCTCCACGCATCAGCCGACTTGCTCAGGTTCAAGATCGCTCCCGGACCGTGCGAGCGCAGCATCAGCCAGTAGAACCAGAGCACGTTGTAGGAGGCGTTGCCGCCCTCCTGCGCGATCGGGACTTTCCCGGATTCCTTGAGCTTCGCGAACTCCGCCTTCAGATCGTCCCAGCTCGCGGGAGCCTTCGAGACCAGCTCCGGGTGAGCGTTCGCGTCGTACCACACGCCTCCGGAAAGGATGGTGTGCGGGATGAATGCCAGGCCGTCCTTGTCGGAAGCGGCATCGATCACGGACTTCGGGTAGTCCTCCTTGATCGTCGTGCTCTCACCCTCAGCTTTCGAGGACAGCACATCGGATAGGTCCGCGATCAGGCCCGCCGAGCGGTACGCCGGAGCGTTGTCGGGCGAGTCGTCGAACATGTCGGGCCCGGTACCCGAGTTTGAAGCATTGATGATCGCCGTCGAGCCGCCGTTGCCGAGCTGCTTGATGTCGACCTTGACACCGGTCTTGCTGGTGTAGTCCTTCGCCGCCTGGGCGAAGATCTTCGCCTGGGGGGTATCTGCCGGCCAGGCCGTCAGATACGTCACCGTACCGCCGGACTTCTCTCCGGCATCGCCTCCGCCGACCTTCTGGCCGCAGCCAGAAAGGGCGACGGTAGCGATGGCGATGGTGCCGATGGCCATGAATGATGCAGTGCGTCGCGACAACCTCATCGCGCGCTCCTTCCTATGAGGATATGAAGTGCTGGGTCATGCAGACCATCGGGGAGGCCTGCACTGGAAGTATTACATAAGGGGCTTACGTAATACAAGAGGAACTATTTATCCCAGTTCAAGGGATGAAAGCCCGGGGATCTTTCCATCGAGAACGGGATGTCCCGCAACGTGAAGGTCACCCCCGGGACGCCCCAGCGAAAGGACCTCGACCACGTTCGGTCCGAGCGCCCACAACGGCCCCGGCGCGTAGAGCGTCTGTTGCGGCCCCCGAGCGTCGAGGCGTCCCAACAGGAAACCATTGAGCCAGACGTAGGCTTTCTCCCATCCCGGGAGTGAGATGAAGGCGTCGGCTCTCTGCGCGCAGATCAGCTCGGCGCGATAGGTCCCGGGACCGCCCTGCGCGGAGGGCGCCGGGAGCTCAGGGAGCGAGGTCAGCGCCTGCACGTCGATGGCTCGCTGGGTCCAGCCGTGAACGAGGCGCGAAACGCCATGCGCATCGATACTCACCCCGCCCAGCAGCCCCTTCGCCTCGCCGATATGCCGCCCGAAGTTCACCCGCCCCTCGTTCTCGACAACGACCGAGACTTGCGAGATCGCGCCGTTCCCCACCAACGACAGACCCTCGTCGAGGGCATTCCGGTCTACGCGATGCCGCAGCACCCCGTCCACGAAAACCCAGGCGCGATCACGCGGCTCGTGTACTCGCAGCGTGCTGTCGCCGAGAGGTATTCGCACATCCGCCTCGTAGAGAGTCAAACCGGATGCTTGGTGCAACGCCTCCTGACTGAGCGGCAGATGCGAAGTGATCTCGCCGGATGACGCAGCCCTGAGCGCAGTGAGGAGCGCCGCTCCGGGGGCGAGCGGGGCGGTCTGCGCTCGCTGACGCTCGGGGAGCGGTGGCGGTTCGGGCAGGGACGCGCCTGTCGCGGAGCCGAACAGTCGCCGCAGCGCCCAGAACTTCTCGGTCAGTTCCCCCGCTTCGCCGATGGGCGCATCCGAGTCGTAGGAGGTCACGGTGGACAGGTAGATCCCCTGGTCGATGTTGGCCCCGGGCCACGTGCCGAAACTTGTGCCGCCGTGCGCCATGTAGACGTTGATGGAGCCACCGGAGGCAAGGAGAGGCTCGATCGCCGCAGCCAAGTCGTCGGCGGGGCGCGTGTGGTGCTCGCGACCCCAGTGATCGAACCATCCGCCCCAGAACTCGGCGCACAGGAACGGCTCACCGGGTCTGCGCCGCTCGAGGACGCGCATTGCCTCACTCGCAGCGCTCCCGAAGTTCGCGGTGGCGGCCACGTCAGGCAACGTCCCCGCGTCGAGCATGAGGTCCGTCGGTCCGTCCGAGGTGAACAGCGGCACGTCGATGCCGCGCGATCTCAGTCCGTCGCGCAGATGCTCCAGATACGCGCGATCCGTACCGAAGGATCCGTACTCGTTCTCGACCTGCACCGCGACGACCGGTCCCCCGTGCGACCTCTGCAGCGGCACCAGAAGGGGAATCAGAATGTCGAACCAGGCGTCGACGGGCTCGAGGAAGCGTGGGTCGCTGGTTCGCAGCGGGGTTGTTCCGTCGTACAACAGCCAGGTGGGCAGGCCTCCGTTGTCCCACTCGGCGCAGATGAACGGCCCCGGCCGAACGATGACCGAAAGCCCCTCGTTCTCGGCGAGACGGATGAATCGCGGCAGGTCCCGCCACTCGTCGAAATCGACCTGCCCCCGCTCGCGCTCGTGGAAGTTCCACGCGACGTAGGTCTCGACATGGGTCGCACCCATCGCCGCAAGGCGCTTCAGGCGATCGGTCCACAGGTCGGGATGTATGCGGAAGTAGTGGACAGCACCGGACAGCACCTGGCCGTCGTCGATCCACTTACGTGCGTCCGTCGTCACAGCGTCACCACCTCGCCGCGCTCGCGCGCGCGTTCGGCCGCCCACACCAGCTGGTGCGACTCGAGACTCTCACGTGCGGGCGAGAGGCCGCTACCGTCGCGGGCCGCGACAGCATGCAGGAACGCCTCCACCAGACGACCATCGGCGCCGCCATGCCCATCCGCCGCGCTTGCGCCTCCTGCAGGCATCGTGTCCAGGATCCGCGTCTGTCCCGTTGCGAAGTCGAGGATCGTGAGGTTCTGGCCGTCGCCGTCGATGGATCCCTCCGTCCCGAAGATGCGGGTCTTGCGGAACTCGAGCTGCGTGAACGCGACCGCGGTGAAGGCGGCCGTCGATCCATCGTCGAACTCGAGATTCACGACCTGGTGATCGGCGACATCGTTCTGACCGTTGTAGACGCATGCGCCGTAGGGTCCTGTCTCCAGAGCGTTCCGCACGGTCTCGGCGGTGGGGTTCGGCGTGAGCACGCCGAGGGGCCACACGCGATACGAAGGATCCTCGAGGAAGCCCTCGTAGATCTGCGTCGCCGAGTAGGCGCAGGTCTTCTGAAGCGGGCAGTCGACACAACGGTCCGCCGCCTTGGCCGGCTTGTTCTCGGGCCTGAACCAATACAGCCCCCCGAAGGAGGAGACCCGTCGCACCGGACGCCCCACGATGTACGAGAGCCAGTCAAGGTCGTGAGACGACTTGGCCATGAGCATGGAACTCGATGTCTCCTCGCGACGCCAGTTGCCTCGGACGTACGAGTGGGCGAAATGCCACCATCCGATCGGCTCGAGGTGTTCCACTGACACGATCTTTCCGATGGCGCCGGCCCTCAACAGCTCTTTCAGGGCTCGCGTGTAGTCGCTGTAACGCATCACGTGCCCCACCGCCATGATCACGCCCGTCGCCTCGACAGCCTCGACGATCTGCGTCGCTTCGCCCTCCGTCGGTGCGATCGGCTTCTCGAGCAGGATGTCGAAACCTGCATGCGCGAACGCGACCGCAGGGGCCGTGTGGCCGCGGTCCTGTGTGGCGATGACGACCGCGTCGGCAGACCGAGGCGCGACCACCAGGTCCTCCCATGTGACGAACACAGCCTCGGGCGAAAGGGAGAACTCCGCGGCGAAGAGCTCCCGACGTACCGGATCAGGTTCGGCGACCGCGACGACGACGGCACCGACGTCCGCGGCGAGCCGTGCGTAGTTGGTTCCGCGCGATCCTGCGCCGACCACAGCGAGACGGACTGGGGTGGACATGCGACTCCTCTTGCTGGCCTTCCATTCCTGGCGAACGCTCAAATTATATAGGGCCCTTGTATAATTTCGGAATGACGACCTCTTCGCGAAAGCCGCCGCTCCCGCACGACATACTGAGATTCGTGCAGGAACTGGACGGAAGCGAAGTCTCCACGCTGAGACGCATCAATGAGCGAGCCGTGCTCCGGTTCCTGTTCGACAAGCCCGGTGAGCACTCCGTCGCCGAGATCGCCGCAGCATGTGCCCTCAGCCGCCCCACCGTGGAGGGAGCTCTCGCGCAGCTTGTTCAGGACGGATGGATCCTCGAAACGGCTGCACAACCGCTGGGCCAGCGCGCCGGTCGGCCAGCCAAGCGCTATTCCCTCGCTGACCGCGCCAACGTGCTGGTCGGCCTCGACCTGGGCCCCCACGGATTCGTGTGCGTCGTCACGACCCTGCGCGGGGAGCCGCTGGCGAGCGTGCGGTCTTCTGAGATCGACCTCACGGACGGTGAGACGGCCTTCGACGCGGTGCAGCAGGCGATGGCGAGCGCACTGGCCGATGCAGACGCCCAGGAACAGGATGTCGTCGCCCTAACCGTGGGCCTGCCGGCGATCGTCGGCGCAGACGGCGGGATCGCCCTGACGGTGGTCGTACCGCAATGGCAGACGTTCGACCTGCCGGCTCGCATTCGGGGGCGATACGGCTCGATGCGGGTGATCTTCGAGAACGACGCCAAACTCGCCACCGTCGGTGAACACGCCTGGGGCAGCGCCGCGGGCACGCAGAGCGCAGTGAACGTGCTGGTCGGGCACCGGGTGGCTGCGGGAATGATCATCGACGGTCGACTCGCGCGCGGTGTGCACGGCGGCGCCGGCGAGATCGGCGCCCTTCCTTCGACCCGCTGGGCGAGCGCGCACCGGAGGCTCGCGGACGCAACTGGATCCATGGACCAGACGCTCGACGCCATCGCGCATGACGACCCGCAAGCACTCCGACAACTGCAGAAGTTCGCGGACGACCTCGCCCGAGGAATCGCGGCACTCTGCCTCGCCCTCGATCCGGAGGTCGTCGTGATCGGCGGCGGCGTGGCGCAGCTCGGCGAGCGGCTGCTCGCCCCACTGCGCGCAGCCGTGGCAGCGCTCACGCTCTTCCCGATCGAACTGCGCATCTCACAGCTGGGACAGTCCGCGGTGGCACTCGGCGGCATCGCACTGTGCCGGGAATACGTGACCGCGACGGTCATGCAGATCGGCTGACGAGAGGGGGAGGGGCGCCGCCGGCCACACCCCTCCCCCTCCGATCGACCGCTACTGCAGCCTGATGTCGTTCACCGCCACGTGCCCCCACGTGAGGTTCGCCGCGGAGAACTGCACTTCGAACCTCGTCGCCGTGACGGGGGCCATGAACGTGAGCGTCCGGGACTCGACCGTCGACGTGTTGGTGGACCACGTGACGGCGGTCGTCGGCAGGACGGTCTGCCATGTTCCCGTGTCGCCGTTCAGCGCCTGCACGAACACCTGAGTCGGGCCCTGCCCTTGTCCGAACGCCGCGCTCAGCGTGATGGAGCTCGCCGTCACCGGCGGGCCGTCGATCTGCAGGTATCCGAGCGTCGATCCCTCCGAAGCCCAGGAGGTCGCGGGGTTGTTGTCGACCAGCGCAGACGTGACGTTGGTGTTCGACAGCTCACCCATGCTCGTCGCCGCCACGCCTCGGTAGGAGGCCGACAGCTCGTTCAGTGCCGCGTGACCCCAGGTCAGGTTCGCCGCCTTGATGATGACCCGGAGCTGACTGGTGGTCACCGCGGCCGGGAGCGTCAGCCGCTTGTACTCGACGGCGGAGGTGTTGGTCGACCAGCTGATCGCCGCATTGGAGAGCTGCGTCTGCCATCCGGTCCCGTTCCACGTCTGCACGTCCACGGCGGTGGGACCCTGTCCCTGCCCGAACGCGACCGCCAGTGTGACTGCATCGAGCGTGCGCGGGTCGTTGTACTGCACCGTGACGTCCCCGGGGAAGGTCGCGCCATTCGCAGTGGCCCATGACGTCGACACGTCGCCGTCGGCGACATTCGCCACGGTACCTGCCGACGTGCCGAGAGAAGACGTCGCGGTCGCGCCGACCACGTGCTGGATCGCACCCAGGTCGACGGCCCCCACGGGGACCGTGCTGCCGAGCGCGTCCTTCGTCTGCCCCCACTCGGAGACGCCCTTGTTCCGCACCGGCGATGTGCCCGCAGGGCTGAACGCCGCCATGTAGGCGTTGAACTGTGCGGAAGTAATGAACCCGCCAGAGGGCAGCGTGGCGGACGTGTTCGCCAGTTGCGGGTCGCCGACGGTCGCGCTCGTGTCGTTGGAGGCCGGAGTCGTGGACGACGTGCCGTTCCAGTAGAGGTTGTTCGAATACGGAGTGACAACCTCACCGGAGACGTTGTACGGAGCGTTGGACGGGTTGTAGATGATGTTGTCGACGACGGCCTGTCCGCGGGCGATCGAGTTGCCCGAGGTGTCCGTCGCCACGATCCCGGCGAGCTGCTTGGGGGCGCCGTTCACCCCCGGCGAAGTGAGCGTCGGACCGGGGTCGGCCGATGTCCAGATGGTGTTGTTGTGCGCTCGCGTTCCGCCACAGCCGGAGAGGAAGCGGAAGATGAGGCGCTTGTCGTTCACGCTGAGGTTGTAGCGAACCTGGTTCTGGTAGGCCGAGATCAAGCACATGAAGAACCCGCCGTTGTTGCTGTCGCTGATGTTGTACTGCACCACGCTGTTCTGGGAGCCCATGTCGGCGTCGAAAGCGAGTCCGTCTGCGTTGGAATAGATTCCCTCGAAAGCTGTCCGGCGAACAGTGTTGTACTGCACGACGATGCCCTTGGTCCCCTGCCACCAGATGCCGACATTGCCCCCGCCGGCGACGAGCTGGTGGCTTGCGGCGCGATCGACTGTGTTCCACTCGACCACGGCGTTGTCGGCGTACTGCGGCGTGATGCCGCCCCCGGTGACGTCGTGGACGTAGTTCTGGTCCACTTTGAGGCCGGTGAACGGCTTGCGCGTGCCCGAGACCTCTGTCGATGGAATCCCGGTCTCCCCGGAGTAGATTTCGCACCCCCCGCACCAGGTCGTGAAGGTGGAGATGCCGTACGCATTGACGTCGCTGACCTCGTTCCCGGAGATGCGCGTGCCGGCGAACCACGTCTGCACGCTGTTCCCTCGCACTCCGACAGCGATGCCACCCTCCCCGATGCCGCCCGACTTTCCCTGTCCGTCGACGAGGTGGACGAAGTTGTTCAGGATGGAGATGCCGTCCACCTCGCCGATGTCCTTCGCCTCGACATAGATGCCGCGTCGGATGCTGGATGTCGACGTCGTGATCGAGCTGGAGTTCGTGACCTCAAGGTTCTGCACGGTCACATAACTCGCGTTGCGCACGGTCAACGTGTTGGTCACGGAGCCGCCTCCATCGATGCGTCCTCGACCCGCGCCGTAGGACCCGATCGTGATCGGCGCGCTAGCGGTTCCTGATGACGTCACCGTCAAGCTGCCGGTCCAGACCGAGCCCCCCTTGAACAGAACGCTGTCGCCCGGCGAGAGGCTCGTCGCATTGACCTTGTCAAGCGAACGCCAGGGCGATGCCGCGCTCGTACCCGCCGCGGTGTCGTCGCCCGCCGCCGCATCGACGTAATAGGTGGTGCCACCGGCGGCGTATCCCGGCATTGCGCCGAGCAGGCTGGAACCGGCTGCGGCCAGGACCACGGCAATGGTTGCCGCGGTCAGTCTTCTGCGGCTCAACGGCCGCGTGCGTGGATAACTCATGTCCTGCCCTTCGTCGGACGGTGTGGTTGCGAGACAATATATAGGGCCATTTCGTAAATACCTAGGGTCAGTCGCGTCAGCGACACATGGCCGACAGTTCCGTGGACTTCGGCACGACGGGAGAACGCCCTCCATTACCGTCGCCGGATACGCCCGAGCTCCGTCGCGGGCAAAGAGTGATGGAACAGTGATGCAACAACCCGCGCGTGAAATTGCGTCTGCCCCGTTGCAGGCGTAACTTTGCCGCTCGTGGCAAATGACAGCCGTGAGAGCGCCGACGCCCCGCAGGTAGCCAAACGCATCCTGCTGGGCGAACCGCTCAGCACAGAGAAGGCGAACGAACAGCTCCTCCCGAAACGGATGGCGCTGCCGATCTTCGCATCCGACGCGCTCTCCTCCGTGGCCTACGGTCCGCAGGAGATGTTGATGACCCTCGGCCTCGGCGGTCTGGCGTTCCTCACGTTCGCCCCGTGGGTCGCGGCAGCGGTGGTGCTGCTGCTGATCGTCATCGTGCTGAGCTATCGCAAGCTCATCCAGGCCTACCCCTCGGGCGGCGGCGACTACGAGGTCGCGGCCAAGAATCTCGGCGAGATCCCGGCCGTCGTGGTGGCGGCGGCGCTGCTCGTGGACTACATCCTGACGGTGTCGGTGTCGATCGCGTCCGGCGTGGACAACATCATCTCCGCGGTGCCGCAGCTCGATCCGTTCCGCGTCGAGCTCGCCGTGGGCTTCGTGATCCTCATCGTGATCGTGAACCTGCGCGGCGTGCGCGAGGCCTCGACGTTCTTCGCGGTCCCGACCTACATCTTCATCGGATCCGTCGGCGTCATGATCGTCACCGGCCTGGTGCGCACGTTCCTCGGCGACGTGCCGGTCGCCGCGAGCTCGCAGTACGCGATGCACGGCGACCAGCTCGCGAACGCGGCGGTCATCCTGCTCGTGCTGCGCGCCTTCTCCAGCGGCTGTTCGGCCCTGACCGGCGTCGAGGCCGTCTCCAACGGCGTGCAGGCCTTCCGCATCCCCAAGATCGGCAACGCGCAGGCGACACTCGCCATGATGGGCGGCATCGCCATCCTGCTGTTCACCGGACTCACCGCCCTCGGCCTGATCACGCAGGTGCACTACGCGGAGAACCCCTGCCGCGACCTGGTCGGCTACGCCTGCGGGACTCCGCAGCAGAGCCTCATGGCGCAGATCGCCTCGGCGGTGTTCGGCGGCGGATCCTTGCCGTTCTTCATCATCCAGGCCGCGACCGCCTGCGTGCTGCTGCTCGCCGCCAACACGGCGTTCAACGGCTTCCCGCTGCTCGGCGCCGTCCTCGCGCGCGACGGCTACGCTCCCAAGGCGCTGAACACCCGCGGCGACCGCCTGGTGTTCTCGAACGGCATGATCCTGCTCGGCATCGCCGCGATCGGCGTGCTGGTGCTGTTCCAGGCGAATCTGACGAACCTCATCCAGCTGTACATCATCGGCGTGTTCGTGTCGTTCTCGCTCGGCCAGGTCGGCATGGTGCGGCACTGGCGACGGCTGCTGGCCGGCACCAAGACCATGAGCGTGAAGGATGCGCTGCCTGTACGCCGCACGGCCTACACGGGTCTTGCGATCAACTCCCTCGGCGCGTCGATGACGATCGCGGTGCTCGTGATCGTCACCATCACCAAGTTCACGCACGGCGCATGGATGGTGTTCATCGCGATCCCGCTGCTGGCCCTCCTCATGATGGGTGTGAAGCGCTACTACCGCGACGTCGAGCACGAGATCGCGATCGACGACACGACCCACTTCGGATCCGAGGGCGACGTCGCGATCATCCTCGTCAACCGGCTGCAGAAGCCGGTGATCAAGGCGATCGACTACGCCATCGCGGCCAAGCACCAGAAAACGATCGCGCTGCACGTGGCCGCCAACCCGGAGGACGGCGTGCAGCTGCAGAAGGACTGGCAGCAGCATCGGATCCCGATCCCGCTGGTGATCGTGGAGTCTCCGTTCCGCCACTACGCGGCCCCCGTCGAGGCCTACATCAGCAAGTACCGGCAGAAGCACGGTCCGGCCGTGGTCACCGTGTATCTGCCGCAGTACATCGTGGGGCACTGGTGGGAGTCGATCCTGCACAACCGGCGCGCCCGGCGTGTGGCCAACCAGCTGATGATGGTGCACGGCGTCACGATCACGCTCGTGCCCTGGCTGCTCGACTCGTCCGAGCTCATCTACGGACGCCGCTCCCGGCCGGTGCCCGGCCAGCAGCGCGGCGGTCGCCCCCTCTACGGCGACGACAACACGAAGCCGGCGCGTCGGGTGCAGCGCCCGGCGGGCCCGCCCGAGCTGGGCTGAGCGCCGGCGCCGGGCAGCCGTTGACATGACGCCCGCCCGGCGGGACACTCGGGCTGACCGCGGGTGAACGACCACCGCGCGGCGGCGGAAGGACGACGATGCCCGAGACCACTGCTCTGATCGACCGGCTCCGCAGCAGGCTCCCGCAGGACGGCCTGGAGGACCGGGATCCCCGCGACGTCACGGGGGCGCTGACCGCGATGGTCGACCTCGCTGAGGGGCGTCACTCCGGCGAGACGCGGGTCGCCGTCTTCACGCCGACCATCGCGGAGAACGGCTGGACCTCGCGGCGGACGATCGTGCAGATCTGCACCGACGACGTGCCCTTCCTGGTCGACTCCGTCGCCGCGGCCATCGCCGGGGAGGGGCCCACCGTCCACCTGCTCCTGCACCCGGTCGTCGCCGTCCGCCGCGACGACGAGGGCCGGCTGCTCGAGGTCGGCGGCCTCGGCGGCCGGTCGGAGTCGTGGATGCACCTCGAGACCGACCGGATCCCCACGGCCGAACAGCGTGAGGCGCTGCGTTCCCGGATCCTCTCCGTCGTCGCCGACGTGCACGCCGCGGTCGCGGACTGGGGCGTGCTGCGACGCACCTGCCTCGACATCGTGACGGGGCTGCGCACGTCCCCGCCGCCGACCGCCGCTCCCGCGGAGATCGCCCGCAGCACCGAGTTCCTGAGCTGGCTCGCCGACGACCACTTCACCTTCCTCGGCTACCGCGCCTACGCGCTGGAAGCGATCGACGGGGAGGACGTGCTCCGCCCCATCGACGACACCGGCCTCGGCATCCTCCGGGATGCGCCGAGCCGCGTCGTGCATCTGCGCCCCGAGGCCCGCGCGACCGCGCATGAGCCGCGGATCCTGACGATCACGAAAGCCAACTCGCGCTCCACCGTGCACCGACCGGTCTACCTCGACTACATCGGAGTGCGCTCGTTCGACGAGGCGGGGAACGTGACCGGGGAGCACCGCTTCCTGGGCCTGTTCACGTCGATCACCTACGCCTCCTCCGTGACCGCCCTGCCGATCGTCGCCGCGAAGGTGACCGAGGTTCTGGCGGCCTCCGGCCACGCGCCGGGGTCGCACTCGGCCAAGGAGCTGGAGCAGATCCTCGAGGACTACCCCCGCGACGAGCTGTTCCAGGACTCCCCGGAGCACCTGCTCGCGGTCGCCACCCGGATCAGCCGGCTGCGTGAGCGGCGCGGCGCGGCGATCTTCGCGCGCAGCGACGAGTTCGGCCGGTTCGTGTCGGCGCTGGTCCTGCTGCCGCGCGACCGCTACAACACCCCCGTGCGGCTGCGGATCGAGGCGCTGCTGAAGGACGCCTACGGCGTCGACGCCCTCGAGTACACCGCGAAGGTGGGCGAGTCGCCGCTCGCTCAGCTGCACGTCGTGATGCGGATGCCGAAGGACCGCGACATCCCCGCGGTCGACCCCGCCGACCTCGACGCCCGTCTCGCGGCCGCCCTGCGCACCTGGGACTCGGAGTTCGTCGACGCGCTGCACGGCGCATACGACGAGGAGACCGCCGGAACCCTGCACGCCCGCTACAGCGCGGCCTTCCCGGAGTCGTACAAGGAGTTCGCGACGCCCGAGGAGGCCCTCGGCGATGTGCAGCGACTGGAACGGCTCGACGAATCCGGAGGCGTCGCCGTGCACCTGTACGCCGAGGGCGACGATGAGACGCGCCGCTTCCTGACCGTGGTGAGCGTGGATCCGCGCCCGCTCGCCGAGGTGCTGCCCATGCTCACCGCGCTCGGCGTCGAGGTCGTCGACGACCGCCCGCACACCGTCACGCTCCCGGACGGCACCCGGCGGCACATCTCCGACTTCGGCCTGCGGCTGTCCGATGCGGCACTCTGGGGCGACGAGACGCGGGCGGCGCAGTTCGAGGAGGCGTTCCTTGCGATCTGGACGGGCGCCGCGGAGAACGACAACCTCAACGCGCTGGTCGTGCACGCGGGGCTGGACTGGCGCGACATCGTCATCCTGCGCGCGATCGGCGGCTATCTGCGGCAGATCAGATCCGCGTTCTCGACGGGCTACATCGACCAAGCGCTGATCACGAACCCGACGATCGCGGTGTCGCTGGTGCACCTCTTCGCGGCGAGCTTCGACCCGGACGCAGCGGATCCGGACGCGCAGGCCCGCATCCGGGAGCGCGTGCTCCAGGGGCTGGACGGCGTCGCGAGCCTCGACCACGACCGGATCCTGCGCGCGTTCCTGGGCGTGATCGACGCGACCCTGCGCACCAACTTCTACCAGCAGAGCGCCGACGGGCAGCCGAAGCCGTGGGTGTCGATGAAGCTGGACAGCAAGCGGGTGCCGGATCTTCCCGCGCCCCGGCCGATGGTCGAGATCTGGGTCTACTCCCCCGAGGTCGAGGGCGTGCATCTGCGCTTCGGCGCGGTCGCCCGCGGCGGCCTGCGCTGGAGCGACCGGCGCGAGGACTTCCGCACCGAGGTGCTCGGGCTGGTCAAGGCGCAGATGGTGAAGAACGCCGTGATCGTGCCGACCGGCTCGAAAGGCGGGTTCGTCGGCAAGCGGCTGCCCGACTCCGCCGCCGATCGCGGTGCGTGGCTGGAGGCGGGCAAGGCCGCCTATCGGACGTTCATCCGCGGGCTGCTCGACCTCACCGACAACCGCACGGCCGACGGGATCCTGCCGCCCGATCGCGTGGTGCGACGTGATGGCGACGACCCGTACCTCGTCGTGGCCGCCGACAAGGGCACCGCCACGTTCTCGGACATCGCGAACGGAATCTCCCAGGAGTACGGCTTCTGGCTCGACGACGCCTTCGCCTCGGGCGGCTCCGTCGGCTACGACCACAAGGCGATGGGTATCACGGCGCGCGGCGCGTGGGAGTCGGTCAAGCGGCACTTCCGTGAGCTGGGCACGGACACCCAGACCGAGGACTTCACCGTCGTCGGCATCGGCGACATGTCCGGCGACGTGTTCGGCAACGGGATGCTGCTGTCCGAGCACATCCGGCTGATCGCCGCGTTCGACCACCGTCACGTCTTCATCGATCCGGATCCGGATCCCGCCGTGTCCTTCGCGGAGCGACTGCGGCTGTTCCGCCTGCCCGGCTCGTCCTGGGGCGATTACGACCCGGCGCTGATCTCCGCGGGCGGCGGCGCCTTCCCGCTCAGCGCGAAGTCGATCCCGGTGTCGCCGCAGATGCGGGCGGCGCTCGGACTCGACGACGCGGTGACGGCGCTCACTCCGAACGAGCTCAAGCGCGCGGTGCTGCTCGCCCCCGTCGACCTGCTCTGGAACGGCGGCATCGGCACCTACGTGAAGGCGTCGACCGAGTCGCACGCCGAGATCGGCGATCGCGCCAACGACGCGATCCGCGTCGACGGGCGCAGCCTCCGGGTGCGCGTCGTCGGCGAGGGCGGCAACCTCGGGGTCAGTCAGCGCGGCCGCATCGAGGCGGCGCACGCGGGCGTGCAGATCAACACCGACGCCATCGACAACTCCGCCGGTGTCGGCACCTCCGATCGCGAGGTGAACATCAAGATCCTGCTCGGCGCACTCGTGCGCGAGGGAACGCTGAGCATCGAGGACCGCAACGCCCTGCTCGCATCGATGACGGACGAAGTGGCCGTGCAGGTGCTCCGCGACAACTACGAGCAGAACGTCCTCCTCGGCAACTCCCGCGCGAACGCCGCGATCATGCTGCCCGTGCACGAGAGGCTGATGGAGACCCTGGAGGCGCGCGACGAGCTCGACCGCGAGATCGAGTTCCTGCCCGACCGGCTCACGGTGCAGGAGCGCGTGGAGGCCGGCGAGGGGCTGACCCGACCGGAGTTCGCCGTGCTCGTCGCCTACGCGAAGCTCGCCCTCAAGACCGACTTGGCCGCGACCGACCTCGCCGACGACCCCTGGTTCGCGGAGACCCTCGCGGAGTACTTCCCGAGCGCGCTGCGCGAGCGGTTCGGCGAGCGCCTGGCCGAGCATCCGCTGCGCCGGGAGATCATCGTGAACACGGTCGTGAACTCGATGGTCAACCGCGGCGGGATCACGTTCGCCGACCGCGCGGCCGCGGAGACCGGCGCCACCGCCGAGCAGATCGCCCGGGCCTACGTCGCGGCGCGGGAGATCTTCGACCTGCGCGGCTTCGTCGTCGCGGTCGAGGCCACCGACAACCTCGTCGACACCGCCACCCAGACCCGGCTGTACCTCGACTTCCGCCGCCTGCTCGACCGCGCCGCGCGCTGGTTCGTGCAGCACCGCTCCGAAGGCGTCGACATCGGCGCCGAGATCGCCCGGTTCGCCGAGCCGGTGCGGATCCTGTCCGAACGGCTCGCCGGGTTCTTCCACGGAGACGAGGCGGCTCAGTTCGCCGCACGGCAGGCGGCGCTCGCGGCCGCGGGAGTGCCCGAGGATCTCGCGCACCGCGGCGCCAGGCTGCTCGAGGCGCTGCGACTGCTCGACGTGATCGAGCTCGCCCAGGCCAGAGGCTGGGATCTCGAAGACGTCGCGCGCACCTACTTCCTGCTCTCCGGGGAGATCCGCTTCGACGATCTGCTGACCAGCGTCTCCGGGCTGCCGCAGGACGACAGCTGGCAGTCGATGGCCCGCGCGTCCCTGCGCGACGACCTGTACGCCGTGCTCGTGGACCTGACCGCCTCGGTGCAGACCCACGCGGGCGACGTCGAGCTCGACGAGCGGTACGCCCGGTGGCTCGAGGGCGGCGGCAGCACGGCGCAGCGTGCCGCGTCAGCCCTCGCCGCTGCCTCCGCAGTCCCCCGGCCGGGGATCGCCGTGCTCTCGGTCGCCCTGCGACGACTGCGCTCGCTCGTGCGCTGACCCGGGGCGTCATCGGATCCTTGGCGGGTCCTTGGTGCCTCGCTCCTAGCGTCGAAGCATGACGACGACGAGCACTGCGAGAGCGGCGACCGCGGGACGCCTGCTGAACAAGGTCCCCGAGGTCACGATCTGGTTCTGGATCATCAAGATCCTGTGCACCACGGTCGGCGAGAGCTTCGCGGACTGGATCAACCTCACACTCGGCGTCGGCCTGGGCAACACTGCGTGGATCTTCACGGGCGTGCTCGTCGTGGTCCTCGCGGTGCAGCTGAGCCTCAAGCGGTATTCGCCGTTCCCGTACTGGCTGACGGTCGTGGTCATCTCGATCACCGGCACCCTGTACACCGACATCCTGACCGACCAGCTGGGCGTGCCCCTGTGGGTCTCCTCCGCCGTGTTCTCGGTGCTGCTGGCGGCCGTGTTCGGGATCTGGTGGGCCCGGGAGCGCACGCTGTCGATCCATTCCATCGACACCCGCCCGCGCGAGGCGTTCTACTGGCTCACCGTGCTCGTGACGTTCGCACTCGGCACCGCGACCGGGGACTGGACGCTGGAGCTGACCGGCTGGAGCCCCGGGGTCGCCGTGCTGCTGCCGCTCGGACTGATCCTCGCGATCACCGCGCTGTGGCGTGGTGGAGCGAACCCCGTGCTGTCGTTCTGGCTGGCCTACATCCTGACGCGGCCGCTCGGCGCCAACATCGGCGACTTCCTCGGCTCCCCGACGCAGGCCGCGAACCCGGGCGAGCCGGTCGGCCTGGGCCTCGGCACCTTCGCCACGAGCATCATCTTCCTCGGGCTGATCCTGGCCACCGTGATCTACCTCGCGATCAGCCGCCGCGACGTGGTGGAGACCTACGACGCGACCCACGTCTCCCGAGTGTTCACCAGCCCGCAGCGCGAACGGATCGGCCTGATCGGATTCGTCGCCCTCGGCGTCGCCACCGCCGTGATCCTCACCGTCGCCTCACTCGCGCCCCACCAGGCGGCCGCGGCAGCCGACGACGGCGCTTCGACCGGTCCGGTCGCCTCTCTCTCGCCGCAGCAGGTCACCGCGCATCTGCCGAAGGAGGCGGTCGCCAAGTACATCGCGCTCGCGCAGACCGCGACGAAGCAGGATGCGGCGGGCGATACGTCCGCATCGCATGCCACCGTTCAGAAGATGCGCGACGCGTGGGACGCCGACGCGAACGCGCTGCAGGCCGCCGACCAGACCGCCTGGACGTTCCTGGATCAGCAGATGGACGCGATCCTCAAGACCTACGCGATCGATCATCCGGGGGTGAAAGCCGCGGCGCCCGCCGCGCAGCAGGCCGAGCTCGCGACCCTGCTGAAGGATCTCGGCGCCTGAGCCGGGATCGTCTGGGTCGCCGTCGATCAGGCCGGTGTGCCGAGGCGGTAGCCGGCGCCGCGGACGGTCTGGATGAGGTCGCGATCGGTCTTGCGTCGCAGGTAGTGCACGTAGGTCTCCACCGTGGTGAGGCTCTCGCCGCGGGCGAACACGGCCTGCAGCAGATACTCGCGGGAGAACGTCCGCTCCGGTTCGGCGGCCAGCACGTGCAGGAACGCGCTCTCGGCCTCGGTGAGCAGGATCCGCCCCGCGTACGGCGACTCGATGCTCTGATCGTCGGGGTGGAAGACCCAGCTGCCGATCGCGAGGCCCTCCTCCGGTCCGCCGTAGTCGCGGGTCAGCGCCCGCAGCCGCGCGCTCAGCTCCTCGAACTCGAAGGGCTTGACGAGGTAGTCGTTGGCGCCGGCGTCGAGGCCATCGACCCGGTCACGCACCTCGCCCAGCGCTGTGAGCATCAGGATCGGCGTCGCCACCCGGCGCCGGCGCAGCTCGCGCACCAGCTCCTCGCCGCTCATGCCGGGCAGCCGCCGATCCGTGACGATCACGTCGTAGCGCGCGGCGAGCGCCGCCGCCAGCCCCTCCTCGGCGGTCCCCTTCAGATCGACGCGCCATTCGGATCCGAGCACGTCACCCATGATCGGCCCGAGACGCGGATCGTCCTCGACCAGCAGCAGCCGCCCCGTCATCGCGCACCCTCCGCGAGCGGCACCCTCAGCGCGAACGCGGTGCCCTCGGGCCCGGTGCGCACGACCCGCACGTCTCCGCCGTGGCGCTCGACGACCTCCTTCACCAGCGAAAGTCCGATGCCGGACCGTGTGCGTGCGACGTCGTCGGATTCCCGCGCCGTCGCCGCGCCATGAGCGAAGCGGTCGAAGATGCGCTCCGGCGCGATCCCGACGATGCCGGATCCGCCGTCCAGGACGGTGACGCGCACCATGTCGTCCTCGGTCGCCGCCGAGACCACGACCGTCCCGTTCGACGGGGAGTGATCGATCGCGTTGTCGAGCAGCGCGACCAGGCAGCGGCGCAGTTCCGATTCCGGCAGCGCCGCGACGACCGGCCCCGGGACGGCACTCGCCGGGAGCTCGACCCGCACCGAGACCTCGCGCTGCGCGGCAAGCACGGCGAGGTCGGCCGCGACCTCGGTCAGCACGTCGGCGACCACGCAGCTGCCGCGGCGGGCGGGCGCGCCGGTCGCGACGGCCAGCATGTCATCGACCACGCCCGACATGATCCGGGCGTCGGCGCGCAGCGCTCCGACGATCTCGTGGCGGGGGTCGTCCGCGGGCGTGAGCAACGCGAGGTGCTGCGCCCGCGCGTTCAACACGGCGAGCGGGGTGCGCAGCTCGTGACTGGCATCGGCGACGAACCGCTCCTGGATGCGGGCGGCCTCTGCAAGCGGGCGGACCGCGCGGCGGGCGATGAGCCAGGCCGCACCGCCGGCGCACAGCACTGCGCCGACACCCACGACCAGGCCGGCGATCACGAGGTTGGCCGGCTCCACGAACACGCGGACGCTGCCCGGATCGACCCCCGCCTCCTCTGCCGGCCTGGTCTGCCAGAACAGGTAGCCCATAGCGAGCGCGGCGCCGACGAGCACGAGAACGGCCGAGACCCCGGCGACCTGCCAGCCGATCGCACGGCTGGAGCGGCGCGGATCGAGCGGATCCGGCGGGTGCGCACGTCGCGTCATGCGTCCATCATCCCCTGGCGCGCCTCCGGCGGGCCCGCACTCGGCACCGGTCCGTGCGGAAGGTGCATGGATCCCGCAGCGGCGCGTGAGGGAGTCGTGAGGATCCCGATCCGGCGCTCTCAGGACCGGTTCGATCGGATCCGTGCTCGACATCATCTACGTCGCGGGAACGCTCGCGCTGTTCGCCCTGGTCGCACTGATCGCGAAGGGGGTGGAGAAGCTGTGATCGTCATCGAGATCATCGCCGCTGTCCTCGCCGTCGCCGCGATCGGCTACCTCGTGGTCGCCCTCGTCGCCCCGGAGAAGTTCTGATGGGCGCCGCGTCACTCGACAGCGCCGGCCTCTGGCTCGGCGTGCTCCAGGCCGCCACGCTCATCGTCGTCCTCGTGCTGCTGTACCGCCCCCTTGGCGACTACATGGCCCGCGTCTACACCGGCGCCAAGGATCTGCGCGTGGAGCGCGGCCTCTACCGCCTCATCGGCGTTGATCCGTCGTCCGAGCAGACCTGGAGGGCCTACGCGCGCAGCGTGCTCGCGTTCTCCGTCGTCGGCCTGCTGCTGCTCTACCTGCTGCAGCGCGTGCAGCAGGTCCTGCCGCTCTCGCTCGGCCTGCCCGCGGTGCCGGAGGGCCTCGCGTTCAACACGGCCGCCTCGTTCGTCGCCAACACCAACTGGCAGTCGTACTCGCCCGAGCAGACCATGGGCCACCTCGTCCAGCTCGCCGGCCTCGCCGTGCAGAACTTCACCTCGGCCGCGGTCGGCATCGCGATCGCCATCGCTCTCGTGCGCGGCTTCGCCCGTCGCGGCAGCGCCACGATCGGCAACTTCTGGGTCGACCTCATCCGCGGACTGATCCGCCTGCTGCTTCCCCTCGCCGTGCTCTCGGCGCTCGCCCTCATCGCCGGCGGCGTGGTGCAGAACCTGTCCGGCTTCACCGAGGTGCACACGCTCGCCGGCACCGCGCAGGCGATCCCCGGAGGACCGGTCGCCTCGCAGGAGGCCATCAAGCTCCTCGGCACCAACGGCGGCGGCTTCTACAACGCCAACTCCGCGCACCCGTTCGAGAACCCGACGCCGTGGACGAACCTGCTCGAGATCATCCTGATCCTCGCGATCCCGTTCGCGCTGCCGCGCACGTTCGGCCGGATCGTCGGCGACCACCGCCAGGGCTACGCGATCGCGGCCGTGATGGGCACGATCTTCCTGGTCTCCTTGATCGCACTGAGCGCCTTCGAACTCAGTGGCGGCGGTACGGCCACGCAGCTCGCCGGATCCGCTATGGAGGGCAAGGAGCAGCGGTTCGGGATCCTCGGATCCACGCTCTTCGGCACCGCGTCCACGCTCACCTCTACCGGTGCGGTCAATGCGATGCACGACTCGTTCACCCCGCTCGGCGGCATGATGCCGATGATCAACATGATGCTCGGCGAGGTCGCGCCCGGCGGCGTCGGGTCCGGGCTGTACGGCATGCTCATGCTCGCCGTGATCGCGGTGTTCGTGGGCGGGCTGCTCGTCGGCCGCACCCCGGAGTACCTGGGCAAGCGTCTCGGTCCGCGTGAGATCAAGCTCGCCAGCCTCTACATCCTGGTGACGCCGACCCTGGTGCTGGCCGGCACCGCCCTGAGCTTCGCGATCCCGCCGATCCGCGCCGATGTGGAGAAGACCTCGATCCTCAACCCCGGGCCGCATGGGCTCAGCGAGGTGCTCTACGCCTTCACCTCGGCGGCGAACAACAACGGATCCGCCTTCGCCGGCCTCACCGCGAACACCCCCTGGCTGAACACCGCGCTCGGCGTCGCGATGCTGCTCGGACGGTTCGTCCCGATCGTGTTCGTGCTGGCTCTCGCCGGATCCCTGGCCCGGCAGCAGCACGTGCCGGAGACGGCCGGAACGCTGCCCACGCACCGCCCGCAGTTCGTCGGGCTCCTCATCGCAGTGTCCGTCGTGGTCACCGCCCTCACCTACTTCCCCGTGCTCACGCTCGGGCCGCTCGCAGAAGGACTCGTCCGATGACCGTCATGACCCCCTCGGTCCCTGAGCCGGGGCCCCGTGGCCCCGAGGCTCTCACCCACCCCGCTCCCGAACCCGCATCGGGCGACGGATCCGGATCCCCGAAGCGCCCGCAGCGCGCCTTCGGCTGGAGCCAGCTCACGCAGGCTCTACCCGGTGCGCTGCGCCGGCTGAATCCCGCCACTCTGCTGCGCAACCCCGTCATCCTTCTCGTGTGGGCCGGCGCCGCGATCACCACCGTGCTGGCGGTCGCCGAGCCGTTCCTCGGTTCAGCCGCGGCGGCCTCGGGCGGCACTCCCGTCCCGAACGGCTTCACCTGGTCGATCGCGGTGTGGCTCTGGCTCACGGTGCTGTTCGCGAACCTCGCGGAGTCGGTCGCCGAGGGGCGCGGCAAGGCGCAGGCGGCCACTCTGCGCAAGACGCGCACGAGCACGATGTCCCGGCGCGTGGTCCGCTACGACGACGCGACCGATCCCACGGCGGAGCGCGCGGCGACCGAGGAGGTCTCCTCCGCCGACCTGCGCCGGGACGACGTGGTGATCGTGGTCGCGGGCGAGCCCATCCCCGGAGACGGCGATATCGTCGCCGGCATCGCGACCGTCGATGAGTCGGCGATCACCGGCGAGAGCGCCCCGGTGGTGCGCGAGTCCGGCGGCGACCGCAGCGCCGTCACCGGCGGCACCCGGGTGCTGTCGGACCGGATCGTGGTGCGGATCACGTCCCAGCCCGGCGAGACCTTCGTCGACCGCATGATCGCGCTCGTCGAAGGCGCGGACCGCCAGCGCACCCCTAACGAGATCGCGCTCAACATCCTGCTCGCGAGCCTGTCGATCGTGTTCCTGGTGGTGGTGCTGGCCCTCAACCCGATCGCGTCGTACTCGGCGTCGCCGGTGAGCATCCCGGTACTGATCGCCCTGCTCGTCTGCCTGATCCCGACCACGATCGGCGCGCTGCTGAGCGCGATCGGCATCGCCGGGATGGACCGTCTCGTGCAGCGCAACGTGCTGGCGATGTCGGGCCGCGCGGTCGAGGCCGCGGGCGACGTCACCACGCTGCTCCTCGACAAGACCGGCACGATCACGTACGGCAACCGCCGTGCCACCGACGTCCGACCGGTCGCCGGGGTCTCCGCGGAGGAGTTGCTGCACGCCGCGGCGCTGTCCTCCCTCGCCGACCCCACGCCGGAGGGCGCGTCGATCGTCGAGCTCGCCGCGGGCCGCGGCATCGTGGTCGCCGCTCCCGAGGGTGCCGAGACCGTGCCGTTCACCGCGCAGACCCGCATGAGCGGCGTCGACCTGATCGACGGGACGCAGATCCGCAAGGGGGCGGGATCCGCGATCCGCGCCTGGATCGAGTCGGAGGGCTCCGGCGACGCGGCGGCCGCCGCCGAGGCCGCGCGCTTCGCCGACGAGATCGCCGCGTCGGGCGGCACTCCGCTCATGGTGGCCGTGGTCTCCTCGGGGTCGTTGAGCGAGGCGGGCACCCGCATCCTCGGCGTCGTGCACCTCAAGGACGTCGTCAAGGAGGGCCTGGCTGAGCGGTTCGGCGAACTGCGCAGCATGGGCATCCGCACCGTGATGATCACGGGTGACAACCCGCTCACGGCGAAGGCGATCGCGGCCGAGGCCGGCCTCGACGACTACCTCGCCGAGGCCACCCCGGAGGACAAGCTGGCCCTGATCCGTCGCGAGCAGGAGGGCGGCCGCCTCGTCGCGATGACGGGCGACGGCACCAACGACGCCCCCGCCCTCGCGCAGGCCGACGTCGGCGTCGCGATGAACACGGGCACTTCGGCCGCTAAGGAGGCCGGGAACATGGTCGATCTGGACTCGGATCCGACCAAGCTCATCGACATCGTGCGGATCGGCAAGCAGCTGCTCATCACCCGTGGCGCGCTCACCACGTTCTCGCTCGCCAACGACATCGCCAAGTACTTCGCGATCATCCCGGCGATGTTCATGGGTGCTTTCCCCGGGCTCGCGGCGCTCAACATCATGCAGTTGCACTCGCCGGCCTCCGCCGTGACGAGCGCGATCATCTTCAACGCGGTCGTGATCGTCTTCCTCATCCCGCTCGCCCTGCGCGGGGTGACCTACAAGCCGGCGAGCGCGTCGCAGATCCTGCAGCGCAACCTGCTGATCTACGGGATCGGCGGCGTGATCCTCCCGTTCGTCGGCATCAAGCTCATCGACCTCGTCGTCGCCCTGATCCCCGGCTTCTGACGCCGGCCACTGACTCCAAAGGAACGCACACCATGTCGAACCTCCGCGGCACCGTCCGCCTCACCGGCGTCGCCGTCCGCGCGATGCTCGTGCTCACCCTCCTCTTCGGCGTCGGGTACACCCTCGCGATCACCGGCATCGGCCAGCTCGCGCTGCCCTGGCAGTCGAACGGATCCCTCGTCGACGCGAAGGGGCGACCCGTCGGCGGCTGGGCCGGCGGTGACGCGCCGATCGGCAGCGCGCTGATCGGGCAGTCCTTCACCGACGCCAAGGGCGAGGCGCTGCCGCAGTACTTCCAGCCCCGCCCCTCAGCGGCCGGCAAGAACGGCTATGACCCCACGGCCTCGGGCGGCAGCAACCTCGGCCCCAACAACCCCGACCTCGTCAAGGCGATCGCCGAGCGCCGTGCGGCGATCGCGGCACGTGAGCACGTCGCCGCATCCGCGGTCCCTGCGGACGCTGTCACCGCCTCGGCGTCGGGTCTCGATCCGCAGATCAGCCCGGCGTACGCCCTGCTGCAGGTGAACCGGGTCGCCGAGGCGCGCGGCCTGGACGCCTCCGCCGTCCGCTCGCTGGTGGAGTCTAGGATTCAAACGCGCGATGCGGGCTTCCTCGGCGAGGAGCGGGTGAACGTGTTCGCGCTGAATCAGGCCCTCGACGCCCTGCAGCGGTGAGAACCGGCGACGAGAGAGCACCTGCAGTGAGCGAGGCGATGATGGGCGCGAGGCGCGAGGGGGGATCCGGATCCCGCGGACGCCTGCGCGTGCTGCTGGGTGCGGCGCCGGGTGTGGGCAAGACCTACGAGATGCTCGGCGAGGGCCGACGTCTCGCCGAGGCCGGGCGTGACGTGGTCATCGGGATCGTGGAGACGCACGGCCGCGACGCGACGCTCGCCCAGACCCGGGGCATCGAGCAGGTGCCGCGTCGGGTCGTGTCGCACCGCGGGGTGCAGCTCGAGGAGCTCGACCTCGACGCGGTGCTCGCCCGTCGGCCCGCGCTCGCGCTCATCGACGAGATGGCGCACACCAACGCGCCCGGATCCCGCAACGCCAAGCGCTGGCAGGACGTGCAGGAGCTGCTGGACGCGGGCATCGACGTGATCACCACGGTGAACGTGCAGCACATCGAGTCGCTCAACGCCGTGGTCGAGAAGATCACCGGCGTCGTGCAGCAGGAGACCGTCCCGGACGAGGTCATCCGCGACGCGGACGAGGTGGAGGTCGTGGATCTCGCCCCGCAGACCCTGCGCGACCGGCTGTCCGCGGGCCAGGTGTATCCGGCCGAGCGCATCGACGCGGCGCTGTCGAACTACTTCCGCCTCGGCAACCTCACGGCGCTGCGAGAACTGGCGCTGCTGTGGCTGGCGGACGAGGTGGACAGCGCGCTGCGCAGCTACCGCACCCAGCACGGCATCGACAGCGCCTGGCAGGCCAGGGAGCGCGTGGTCGTCGCCCTCACCGGTGGACCGGAGGGCGAGACGCTGCTGCGCCGTGGCGCCAGGATCGCGGCGCGTTCGGCGGGCGGTGAGCTGCTCGCCGTGCACGTCACCACGCAGGACGGCCTGCGTGGTGACCGCCCTGGCGCACTCAGCGCCCAGCGCGGCCTCGTGGAATCCCTGGGCGGCAGCTACCACCAGCTCGTGGGCGACGACGTGCCGGGCGCGCTGGTCGAGTTCGCGCAGTCCGTCGACGCCAGCCAGCTCGTGATCGGGGTGAGCCGGCGCTCCCGGCTCTCCGCGGCGCTCACGGGCCCGGGCATCGGCGCGGAGATCATCCGCCGCTCCGGGGACATCGACGTGCACATCGTCACCCACGCCGCCGCAGGCGGGCGCGGACCGCTCCCCTCGATCAGCGGCGGAGCCCTCGGGTGGCGGCGCCAGCTCATCGGCCTCGCCGTGGCCCTGGTCGGCGGGCCGCTGCTGTCCTGGCTGCTGTTCGCGCTCAAGGCACCCGGATCCATCACCACCGACGTGCTCAGCTACCAGCTGCTGGTCGTCGTGGTGGCGCTCATCGGCGGCCTGCGGCCGGCCCTCTTCGCCGCCGTGCTGAGCGGGTTCACGCTGGACTTCCTCTTCGTCGATCCGCTGTTCACCGTCACGATCGCGGATCCGCTGCACGCCCTCGCCCTCGCGCTCTACGTCGTGATCGCGGTGCTCGTGAGCATCGTCGTGGACCAGGCGGCCCGCCGCGCCCGCGCCGCCCAGCGCGCGGCCGGGGAGGCCGAGCTCCTCGCCGCGGTGGCGGGCAACGTGCTGCGCGGCGACAGCGCCCCCACCGCCCTGGTCGCACGAGCACGCGAGGCGTTCGGACTGAGCGGCATCCGGCTGCTCTCCCCCGACGGCGCGGTGATCGCCGCCGACGGGGAGCCGCTCGCCCGGAGCGACGAGGATCCGAGCGAATCCCCGGCCGGAGAATCCGCCGCAGCAGGATCGGCGTCGGCATCGACCGCCGCCGGGCGCGTCGAGACCGTGCCGGTCGGCATCGGAGCGGATGGACAGCCGCGCGCGATCCTCGAGCTGCACGGGGCCGACCTCGACGTGGCGGGACGCCGGCTGCTCGACGCGATCGTGGCGCAGCTCGCCGCCGCGATCGAGCACACCGACCTGCGCGAGACCGCGAGCCAGGCCGCGGTGCTCGCCGAGACCGATCAGGTGCGCAGCGCCTTGCTCTCGGCCCTGAGCCACGACCTGCGCCGCCCGCTCGCCGCCGCCGTCGCCGCGGTCGGCGGACTGCGCAGTGCGCACCGCCTCTCGGCGGAGGACCGCGCCGAGCTCGTCGAGACCGCCGACGAGAGCCTCGCCACGCTGTCACGCCTGGTCACCGACCTGCTCGATGTCAGCCGCGTGCAGGCCGGTGTGCTGGCGGTGTCGCTGGGCCGGGTGGATGCTGCGAGCGGCGTGGTCTCGGCGCTGGACGAGCTGTCGCTCGGCCCCGCCGATGTCGAGCTCGCCCTGGATCCGGTGCTGCCGGCGCTGCGCGCGGATCCGGTGCTGCTGCAGCGCGTGCTCGTGAACCTGCTCACCAATGCCGTCCGGCATTCGCCCGACGGCGTCCGCGTGATCGTGTCGACGAGCCGCCTCGGCGAGCGCGCGGAGATCCGCGTGGCCGACCGGGGCGAGGGCATCCCCGAGGACCAGCGCGAGAGCGCGTTCCTGCCGTTCCAGCGCCACGGCGACACCGACAACACGACGGGGCTCGGCCTCGGCCTCGCCCTGTCCCGCGGTTTCGCCGAGGGCATGGGCGGTACGCTGACGGCCGAGGACACCCCCGGCGGCGGCCTCACGATGGTGGTGTCGCTGCCGCTCGCGGATGCTGGTTTCGAAGCGCGCACTTTGCCGTATCCGGGCACGGAATACGACCATTTGCGCGCTTCGAACGGCGAGAGCCCCACGACGGACGGAGATCCTCGATGAAACTGCTCGTCGCCGACGACGACCCGCAGCTCGTGCGCGCCCTGCGGATCACGCTCGCCGCGCACGGCTACGACGTGATCGCCGCCCCCGACGGCGCCGCCGCGATCGCGATGGCCGCGCAGGCCCACCCCGACATCGTGCTGCTCGACCTCGGCATGCCGAAGCTCGACGGGATCGCCGTGATCGAGGCGCTGCGCGGCTGGAGCGACGTGCCGATCCTGGTCGTGTCGGGCCGGACCGGATCCGCCGACAAGGTCGAGGCCCTCGATGCGGGCGCCGACGACTACGTCACCAAGCCGTTCCAGATCGACGAGCTGCTCGCGCGGCTGCGCGCCCTCGCCCGCCGCCGCGGCGGAGCACCGGCCGAGTCGTCGGTCGCCTTCGGCGAGGTGGAGGTGGATCTGGCAGCCAAGGCCGTGACGCGCGGCGGATCCCGCGTGCACCTCACTCCCACGGAGTGGCAGATCCTGGAGCATCTGGCCCGCCACCCCGGCGCGCTCGTGACGCGGCAAGAGCTGCTGCGCGAGATCTGGGGCACCGAGCAGATCACCGACACCGGCTATCTGCGGCTGTACCTGTCGCAGCTGCGCAAGAAGCTCGAGCGCACTCCGAGCGCGCCGGAGCACCTGCTCACCGAACAGGGCATGGGCTACCGCCTGGTGCTGGACCCGGCCTGAACCCCCGCTCTGACGAACGAGCGAGACCTCAGTCTGAGATCCCAGACAGCCGCCTTCGAAAGGTTGTTGGTATCGCTCTCGCCGAGTGCCAACATGAGGCAACGGCGGTCGAAGACGCCCGCCACCGGCCTTTGGGAGCCATATGTCCAGCAATCACACCCCGACGTCTTTCGGCCGACAGCTCGTGCGTCGCAAGCCGATCATCTTTCAGCGCCGGCACCATCAGGGCGAGGAGCTGTCCCGCAATCTGGGGACGTTCCAGCTGATGATGTTCGGCGTCGGCGCCACCGTCGGCACCGGTGTCTTCTTCGTCCTCAGCAGCGCGGTCCCCCTGGCGGGACCGGCGGTCATCCTCTCCTTCCTGCTCGCGGCGGTCGCCGCGGGGCTGTCGGCGCTGTGCTACGCCGAGCTCGCGTCGGCGATCCCTGTCAGCGGGTCGAGCTACTCGTACACGTATCACGCGCTGGGCGAGGGGCCGGCGGTCCTGGTCGGCGGTGCGGTGCTGCTCGAGTACGGCCTCGCCGTCTCGGCCGTCGCCGTCGGATGGAGCGGGTACTTCAACGAGCTGCTGCTGCAGCTGTTCCACTTCGAACTGCCGACGGCGCTGTCGCTGACGTTCATCCCGAACCCGGACGGATCCCCGAACGGCGGGTTCATCAACCTGCCCGCCGTGGTGCTGATCGGTCTGTGCATGCTGCTGCTGATCCGCGGCGCGTCGGAGTCCGCGACCGTGAACGCGATCATGGTGTGCGTCAAGCTCGGCGTGCTGCTGCTGTTCGTGGTGCTCGCGTTCACGGCGTTCAACGCCGACCACTTCGCGAACTTCTTCGGGCAGGCGTCCGGGATCAGCGGTGCGGCGGGCGTGATCTTCTTCTCGTACATCGGACTCGATGCGGTCGCCACTGCGTCTGAGGAGGTGCGCAACCCGCAGAAGGCGATCCCCCGCGCGATCATCGGCGCGCTGCTGATCGTCACCGTGATCTACGTCCTGGTCTCCGTCGCGGGCCTCGCCGCCGAGCCCGCCAGCTGGTTCGCGACGAAGGAGGCCGGTGAAGCGGGCTTGGCGAAGATCCTGCTGCATGTGACCGGGAGCCCGGTCTGGCCGATCGTCCTGTCCGCGGGTGCGGTGATCTCCGTGTTCTCGGTGACCCTGGTCACCCTCTACGGGCAGACCCGCATCCTGTTCTCGATCTCGCGTGACGGCATGGTCTCGAAGAAGTTCGAGCGCGTCAGCCCGAGGTTCGGAACCCCCGTCTTCAACACCCTCACGGTGTCGATCATCGTCGCCCTCGTCGCCGGGTTCGTGCCGGCCGACTATCTGTGGGACAGCGTCTCCTTCGGCACGCTGGTCGCGTTCAGCATCGTCGCGATCTCCCTGATGGTCCTGCGCCGCACCCATCCCGAGATCGAGCGGCCGTACAAGGTGCCGTTCGGCCCGTGGGTCGTGCCGATCCTCACTGTCCTGGTGTGCATGTACGTGCTGACCCAGCTGCAGCCCATCACCTGGATCATCTGCGTGAGCTGGCTCGTGATCGTGTTCCTGTTCTACGTCGCCTACGGGCGTCGCAGGGCGACGCTGAACACCTACACGTCCGACGAGGAGATCTCCGAACCCATCCATCCCGAGCTCGAAGACCAGGCCAAGTGATGTACCTCGTCGGCTACGGCCCCCACAACAACGACCGTTCCGCCATCGAACTCGCCTGCCAGTTCGCCCGCTCCGAGCCCCAGCCGGTCCGCGCCGTGTCCGTCGTCCCGCAGGGCTGGGGCACCCCGCTCGCCGGCGGAACTGACCGGGAGTTCGAGGACTGGGCGGCGAGCGAGGGCGAGATCACCGCCGAGGAGGCGCGCGCCGACCTGGCCCAGCACCCCGGCGTCGACGGCACGGCGGTCTGGGTGAGCGGGCGCTCGGTGCCGCAGGCCCTCGTCGAGCAGGCGATGGAGCATGAGGCGCGGATGCTCGTGGTCGGCTCGAGCGGCGACGCCGAGCCCGGCCGCATCAGGCTCAGTTCGAAGACGGACCGGCTCGTGCACTCGTCGCCGGTCCCCGTGGCCATCGCGCCCCGGGGCTACCGCACCGACAGCGGCGTGACCCGCGTCACGGTGGCGTTCCGCGACGACGACGCGAGCTGGTCGCTGCTCACCGGCGTCGCGGAGATCTGTCGGCGCACGGGGGCGCGGCTGCGCGTCGTGACCTTCGTGGTCGCTCCGCCCCGCCGTCCCGTCACGTCGCGGATGGGGCACGCCGAGACCCAGGTGATCGATCTGTGGCGGATGCAGGCGGGCAACGCGCAGCACGAGGCGGAGGGGTTCCTGCGCTCGCAGGGCTTCGACGACGACACGCTCGTGTTCACCATCGCCGAGGGATCCGACTGGGCCCGCGCGATCCGTCGGCTCGACTGGGAGGAGGGCGACATCCTCGCCATCGGCTCCTCATCGACGCACCCGATCGCCCGCGTGTTCCTGGGATCGAGTGCGGCCAAGATCATCCGCTATGCGCCGGTCCCCGTCGTCGCCGTGCCCGGTGCAGCCACGACGGAGTGAACCGGATCCGAGAATCAGCGCGCGACGAACGAGGATCTGGATGCCTGACGAGAAGACCCCCGACTACGACGCCGTCATCGTCGGAGCGGGCCACAACGGACTGACCGCCGCGGCATATCTCGCCAAGGCAGGCCGCAGCGTGCTCGTGCTCGAACGCGACGACCATGTCGGCGGTGCGGCGGTGTCCGCCCAGGCGTTCGAGGGCGTCGACGCCCGACTGTCCCGCTACGCGTACCTGGTCAGCCTGCTGCCGCAGCGGATCATCGACGACCTCGGGCTGGACATCAGCCTCGTCCGCCGCCGGTACTCGTCGTACACTCCGGATCCGCTCGACCCGACCCGCGGCCTGCTCGTCGACCGCGCCGCCGATGCCGAGGGCGCCCGCGCCGATTTCGCGCGGGCCGGGGTCGGTCCCGAGGATGTGGCGGCCTGGGACGAGCTCTACGACGAGACGCGGCGGATCGCGGAGGCGCTGTTCCCGACCCTGACTGAGCCGCTGCCGACACGTGCCGAAGCGAAGGCACGTCTCGGCGAGGACGAGGTGTGGGACGCGTTCATCGAGCGTCCGCTCGGCGACACGATCGACGCGCGGTTCCGCAGCGACCTGGTGCGCGGCGTCGTCGCGACAGACGGGTTGATCGGGACGTTCACCAGCCTCGACGATCCGGCGCTCGACGCGAACCGCTGCTTCCTGTACCACGTGATCGGCGGCGGCACCGGCGACTGGGACGTGCCGGTCGGCGGCATGGGCGCGGTCTCGGGCGAGATCGCCCGAGCGGCCTCGGTCGCCGGCGCGACCGTGCTCACCGAGGCCGAGGTGCTGTCGGTGACCCCGGCCGGTGCCGGCGCCTTCGCGGGCACGGCCACGGACGCGGCGACGGACGTGGCCACGGTGCAGTACCGCCACGGCGGTGAGCTGCGCACGGTCACCGCGCGGACGATCCTGTCGAACGTCGCGCCCGCGGTGCTCGAGCGGCTGCTCGGCGACGCCGGGGACCCTACGGCCGTGGCCCGTCCCGAGGGCGCGCAGGCGAAGGTGAACCTGTTCCTCACCCGCCTGCCGAAGCTGCGCGACGAGACCGTCGCGCCCGAGGCGGCGTTCGCGGGCACCTTCCACATCAACGAGCTCGGCGTGCAGCTGCAGGCCGCCTTCGACCGCGCGAAGGCGGGCGAACTGCCGGATCCGATGCCCTGCGAGATCTACTGCCACACGCTGAGCGACCGGACGATCCTGGGCGAGTCGCTCCGCGACACCCCCGCGCAGACGCTCACCCTGTTCGGCCTGCACGTGCCGGACCGCCTCGTCGACCGGATCGGCAACGACGAGCTGCGGGAGCGGATCCGCACCGCCGTGCTCGCCTCGCTGAACTCGGTCCTGGCCGAGCCGATCGAGGACGTCATCGCCGTCGATGCGGCGGGGGCGCCGTGCATCGAGGTCAAGACGACGCGCGACCTGGAGGAGGCGCTCGCGATGCCGGGGGGCAACATCTTCCACGGGCCGCTGTCCTGGCCCTGGGCCGAGGACGGCGCCGAGCTCGGCACCCCCGCCCAGCGCTGGGGCGTGGCGACTCGCTTCACGGACGTGCTGTTGTGCGGATCCGGTGCGGTCCGCGGCGGCGCGGTCTCGGGCGTCGGCGGGCACAACGCCGCGATGGCGCTGCTCGAGGCCGACGCCGCGGGCTGAGTCGCAGCGTCGTGCCGCCCGCTCAGGTCGTGTCGCCCGGTCAGGTCGTGCCGCCCGCCGCTCAGGTCGCACTCCCGGCGCTCAGGTCGCACTCCCGGCGCTCAGGTCGCACTATCTGCTGTGAAGGGGCCTCCATCGGAGCAGTTTCTGCGACCTGAGCGGAGGTGAACCTCCCCCCGGGTCCTGAGCGGCGGGGAGCCTCCCCCGGGTCCTGAGCGGACGCGAGCCTCCCCCCGGTTCCTGAGTGAGCACCGGCACCGCCGAGCGCGCACCCGACGATCGCCGGGCTCACACGTCGCGGGAGCGCCAGAGCAGCCAGACGAAGTACGGCGCGCCGAGCACGGCGACCACGAGCCCCGCGGGCAGCTGCGCGGGCGCGATGACCGTGCGCCCCACGGCATCGGCGAGGCCCACCAGCACCGCCCCGAGCAGCACCGCAACCGGCACCACACGCGCATGCCGCGCACCGACCAGGGCGCGGGCGGCATGCGGGGCGACGAGGCCGACGAAGCCGATCACGCCGACCGCCACCACGCTGAACGCCGCGAGCAGCGCGGCCACCGCGAGAATCAGCAGGCGCGACCGCTCGAGCTTCACGCCCAGTACGCGCGGGGTGTCCTCGTCGAGGGCGAGCAGATCCAGCTCCCGGCCGCGCAGCAGCACCACGGGCAGCGCGATCAGCAGCACCACGGCCAGCGGCACGACCTGCTCCCAGATCCGGCCATAGGTCGTGCCGCTCAGCCAGGTGTAGATCTTCGGGGTGTCGAAGGGGCTTGCGCGCAGCAGCACGAACGAGGTGAGCGCGACCGCGGCCGAAGAGACGCCGATCCCGATGAGGATGAACCGGTCCGCGCTGAGCCCGCCGCGCCACGACAACAGGTAGACGAGGGCGAACGCCGTGATCGCGCCGACCACCGCGGCCACGAGCATGCCGAACGTCGAGGCCGCTGCGCTGGTCACCACGAGCACGGCTCCGAGCCCGGCGCCTCCGGTGATGCCGAGCAGCCCCGGATCGGCGAGCGGGTTGCGGCTCACCGCCTGGGTGAGGCACCCGGCGAGCGCGAGGGCCGCGCCCGCCGTGACCGCGGCGATCACCCGAGGCGCACGCTCGTCCAGCGCGAACGCGATCTGCGGCGGCGCCTGCCCCTGCAGCCAGAGCAGCAGGTCGCCGGTGAGCAGCGGCGTCGCGCCCAGCAGCAGGCCGGCGATCACGACCGCGACCACCAGCACGGCCGCGATCGCGAGCACGAGTCGGAAGCGCAGCGGCCCTCGCACGCCGAACCGGATCGACGGCGGCCGCCGCGTGGGTCCGGAGTCGCGCAGCCGCCGCGCCATCACCACGAGCACGACGGATCCGAGCACGGTGGTCGCCACGCCCGTGGGCACCGCGATCGCACCCTCGGCGCCGATGATCAGCCGCAGCAAGGCGTCGGCGAGGATCACCACGAGCGCGCCGATGAGACCGGAGGCGGGCAGCAGCAGGGCATGACGGCCGAGACCCGGCACGATCCGCACGAGCAGGCGTGCGAGCACGGGCGCGCACAGTCCGACGAAGCCGAGCGGACCGGCAAGGGTGACGGCGGTCGCGGTCAGCAGCACCGAGAGCAGGATCCCCACGAGGCGCGTGGAGCGGATCCGCACGCCGAGGGACGCGGCCAGATCGTCGCCGAGGGCGAGCACGTCGAGGCGGCGGGCGAGGAGCAGCGCCAACAGGCCGGCGACCACGACGACCGGCGCCGCGCGCAGGAAGGCCTCGAGCCCGAGCTGCGAGAGGCTGCCGCTCCCCCAAGCCAGCAGCCCCTTGGTCTGCTCGCTGAACAGGATCAGCAGCGCCGAGGTCGCGGCCTGGAACGCGAGGGCCAGCGCGGATCCGGCCAGCACGAGCCGGGTCGTCGAGGATCCGGCGCCCCCCGCGAGTCCCAGCACGATCACGGCCGCGACGAGTCCGCCGGCGAACGCGACGATCCCCGATGCCCAGAACGGGACCGAGATCCCGAACGCGGCGACCGCGGTGACGGCGAGATACGAACCCGCCGTCACGCCGAGCGTGTCGGGCGAGGCCAGGGCGTTGCGCGCCAGCGACTGCATGAGCAGGCCGGCCATGCCGAGCGCGACGCCGACGGCGACGCCCGCGGCGAGCCGCGGCAGGCGCGCACCGAGCAGGATGTCGGGGTTCGCCCAGACGGCCCCGCTCGTGCCCTGGGTGAGGTGCCAGCCCGCGGCGGCGACGAGGGCGAGGGCGAGCAGGACCAGCACGCCGACGGCGCCGAGGCGGGCGCAGACGGCGGACGCGGGGCTCGCGCCCGCTTCTCCGGTCATCGCCCGCACATCCGTGCCCGCCTCGGCCGTCGGTTCCGCCGCCCCGCGCGCAACCGGCCTCGCAGGATCCTGCTCGTCCACCCGCATCGAGCTCACCGCCGTCGGCTCACTTGCCGAACGCGGCGACGTACGCGTCGGCGATCTTCTCGGCCGAGCGCGGTCCGCCGAACGTCCAGATGCCGCTCGGGAACGCGTGGATGCGCTTCTCCTTCACCGCCGGGATCGAGGCCCAGGCCGGGTTCTTCTGGGCCGCCGTGATGAAGCTGCCGTTGTCGGGGTCATCGGTCCCGGTGTGCAGCAGCGTCGCGGATCCGACCGTCGTCATGCCCTCGATGTCGGTGCTGCCGAGCCCGTACGCGGGGTCGGTCTCGCCCTTCCACACGTTCGTGAGCCCCAGCTCGGCGCCGATCGCGCCGATCAGCGAGCCGGTGCCGAAGGGGCGCAGCGACACGGTGCCGCCGTCGACCCAGCCATCGAAGTACACGAACTCGGTGCTGGAGGGCTTCGCCGCGGCCAGGGTCTTCTTCGCCTCCGCGAGGTGGTTCTTCATCTCCGTCGTGACGGCCTCGGCCCGTTCGGTGCGGCCGGTGGCCTGCGCGATGAGGCCGAAGGTCGCGAGCAGCTGCTTCACCGGATCCTTCGCGTCGGCGCCGATCGTGACGAGCACGGGCACGCCGTACTTCTCGAGCTGGCCGATGATCGCGTCGTCGCGGGTCTGCGCCTCGACGATGACGAGGTCCGGCTTGGCCTGGAACAACGCATCGAGGTTCGGCTCCTGCCGGGTTCCCACGTCCTTCACGCCCTCGGGCAGCGTCTCAGCCTTGTCCCACTGCCGGTAGCCGGCCGCATCAGCCACGGCCACGGGCGTCACGCACAGGGTGAGCGCATCCTCGACCTGCTGCCACTCCAGCACCGCGACGCGCGCGGCGGGCTTGTCGAGCTTCACGGTGCGGCCGAGAGCGTCGGTCACAGTGACCGGCCCCGTGGCGGTGGTCGTGGAGTCCTTGGCGCACTCGGCGCTCGCGGCGGGTGCGGCGCTGCTGGTGGGCGCCGCGACGGAGGTCGTTCCGCAGCCGGCGAGGGCGAGGGTGCTGGCGGCGAGCAGTGAGAGGACGGCGAGGGGCTTGCGCATGGTTCTCCAGGGTCGGTGGTTCGGGGTGGTCGGACGGTCGGGTACTCGAAGGCAGAGGTCAGGTCGGCGGATCCGGTCGCGGCAGGCCGCGGTCGGGCGTGGACGGACGCTCGCGGCGCGTCGACGGGACGGGGCGCGTCGGCGCGTCCGCTCGCGGTCAGACCAGCTGCGGCTCGCGTGCGGAGCGCCGCGCGTCGTGCCGGCCGCGCGGGATCACGCGCACCCGGCCGTCGTCGTCGAGCGCGGTGTCGATGCGCAGCCCGTAGGCCGCCGACAGGTTCTCGGCGGTGAGCACCTCAGCGGGGGTGCCATCGGCGCGCACGCGGCCGTTGTGCAGCAGCACCACACGGTCGGCGACCGCGGCGGCGTGGTCGAGGTCGTGCAGCACGACGCCCAGCGCGGTGCCGGCGTCGGCGAGGTCACGGATGAGGTCGAGCGTCTCGATCTGGTAGCGCAGGTCGAGATGGTTGGTCGGCTCGTCGAGCAGCAGGATCGGCGTGGTCTGCGCAAGCGCGGTGGCCAGCCAGACGCGCTGCAGCTCCCCTCCAGAGAGTTCGTCGACAGGACGGGCGCCCATCGCGTCGAGGCCCGTGAGCGCCAGCGCCCGGTCGATGGCGGTGCGATCCTCGTCGCGCAGGCCCGAGAAGCGCCCGCGATGCGGATGCCGCCCGAAGGCAACGACATCGCGCACCTCCAGTCCGGAGGGGTGCGGCCGCGACTGCGACAGCATCGCCACGGTGCGCGCGAACTCCTTCGCGTCCATCGCCGCGGCGTCGCGGCGAGCGCCGTCGGCGTCGATGCGCACTGACCCGGCCTGGATCCGATGCAGTCGCGCGATGGCCCGCAGCGCCGTGGACTTGCCGCTGCCGTTCGGCCCGATGAGCGCCGTGACGGATCCGGGTCGGAGCGTCAGCGCGACGTCGTGCACGACAGGTGTCCGGCCGTAGTGCAGCGCGAGGCCTTCTGCCTCGAGGCCGGCCTGCGGGAGGGCGTCGGAGGAGTTCCGATTCGTCATGTTAGGGGAGCCTAACCTATCCTGATGAACGTGTCACACCACCCGTACCGGACCTATCGCACCACCGTCGCCCGCCGCGAGCAGCTGTCGCCGAGCTTCCTGCGGATGACGCTGACGGGCCCCGATCTCGTGCACTTCGGCACGGCAGGGCTCGATCAGCGCATCAAGCTCGTGCTGCCACTGCCCGATGGATCCTTCACCGACGTCGGCCAGTTCGACGAGTCGGTGGGCATGATGGAGTGGTATCGCCGATGGCGAGAACTCCCCGATGAGCAGCGCAATCCGATCCGCACTTACACGATCCGCGCGGTGCGACCGGAATCCCGTGAGATCGACATCGATTTCGTGCTGCACGGCACGGAGGGCCCCGCTTCCGCCTGGGCCTCGGCCGCCGCCCCAGGGGAACCGCTGGTCGTGATCGGCCCTGATGCGCGCGCCGACGAGACCGGCGGGCGGGAGTGGAACCCGGGTGACGCCGACTCCGTCCTCATCGCGGGCGATGAGACCGCGGTGCCCGCGATCTGTTCGATCGTCGAGTCACTGCCCACGCACGTGACCGGATCCGTCTACATCGAGGTGCCCACCGAGGCGGACGCGTTGCCGCTCACCGCCCCGGACGGCGTCGCGGTCCGGTGGCTGGCCCGCGGCAGTGCGGCGCACGGGCTGCGTCTGAGCGCGGCCGTGCACGCCTGGGGCGAATCGCGGGTCGCCGGGGGCACACCGACCGCCGACGTCGCGGACCCGGTCCACGCCCCGCAGCCCGCGGGACCCGAGAACGCCGCAGGAGCGGAGCTGGCGGACCCGAGCGAGGACGACGTGCTCTGGGAGGTTCCGGAGGACACCGTCGGATCCTGCTACGCGTGGCTGGCCGGGGAGGCGTCGACGATCACGGCCCTGCGCCGTCATCTGGTGCGCGGCCTCGGCATCGACCGCCGCTCGGTCGCGTTCATGGGCTACTGGCGCCGGGGGCGGGCCGAGGCGGCCTGAGCCGGAGGACTCGGCCCGAACGCACTCCACCACCCGAGCCGCCGCTACGGAACCGTGTCGAGGGCGCGGCTGACGTCGAGAAGTAACTCGCTCTGCAGTGCATTCCACTCCTCGGTGTCCGGATCCGGCCACGCGGAGAGCTTGACGATCACCGAGTCGGTGAGCGGGTCCAGCCAGAGGCTCTGGCCGTGGATCCCGATCCCGCTCACGTTCCCGCGCTCGTTGCCGGTGCACCACCACTGCCGGGTGTAGCTCCCGTTCGGGAACGTCTTCGTGAAACCCTCGTACGTCATCGCCTCGCGGGAGCCGCCGGCGAACACGCTGCGGACCCAGTCCTGCGACACCACCCGATCGCGCGGGGCGACCCCTCCGTCGAGCATCACCCGTCCGACGCGGGCGAGGTCTCGAGCAGTCGCGGAGACACCACCGTTGGCATAGCCGAAACCGGTCGCGTCGACGGTGATGGTCGCGTCGTGATCGGCGTCCAGCTTGGCCCAGAGGAACCGGGACAGCGCGTCTGCGTAGCGCAGCCCGCTGACCCTCTCGATGATCCAGGCCAGCACATCGGTGTTCGCCGAGCAGTACTGGAACTCGCCGACGGATCCGCTGCCTCGCAAGGTGGTGAGGAACTCGTAGTCGCTCGCCGCGTCGCCGGGCAGCCGCGTGCGCCAGCCCGCGGCGCGGTCGTGCGCCTGCACCTCGGAGGCGGGATCGACGTAGTCCTCGTCGTAGTCGATCGCGATCTCCATGTCGAGCAGCTGCTGCACGGTCGGGCCGTCGTAGACGGAGCCTGCCAGCTCGGGCACATACGCGGTGATCCGGCCGGCCGGGTCGATCCCGCCAGCATCCACCAGCGCCCCGAACACCGTGCTGCACAGCGACTTCGAAACGCTCATCAACAGATGCAGCTGGTCGGGGGCGAATCCCTCGCGATAGTACTCCGCGAGCACCTCGTCACCGTGGAGCACGAGGAACGCGTCGGTGTAGGTCTGCTCAAGCCGCGCGACGAGATCCGGCAGCTGCTCGGTCAGGGGCCCGAGGCGCACGGTCGCCCCCGGGTTCTCGGCGCGCCGCGACACGGTCGCGACCGGCATGAGCTCGTTCATGTGGGCGAAGACCCAGCGGTTGTGCGGGGCCTCCTGCCAGCTGTCGATCGTCGGCTCGCCCACCGGCGCGCCGGGGTATCGCGCCGGGTGCGGTCCAGTGTCGACAAGGGTCGTCGCGCGGCTCGGGGTAGGGTCGGCGTGCACGAGGGCTCTCCTATTCGTCGATCTCTGCGAGGTCGGCCACACTCACGGGCCGAGTCGAAGCGCCTTCGGGGATCTCCCCGTACTCGGTGGCGCTCATGGACGGTGTCGGCCGGCGGAACCCTCGGGTGAGCCAGAGCAGCCAGAGCAACCCGGCGGCGAGCCAGCTGCCGCCGATGATGAGCGCGGTCGGGCTGAGCTGCGTGAGCAGGTAGACGGTCACGGACGCTCCGAGCGCCGGGAGCACCACGTACCCCAGAACGCTGAGCCTGCGCGTCTTCCGCTTGCGCACGAAGAACGCGATGACGCAGATGTTCACGACGGTGAATCCGGTGAAGGCTCCGAAGTTGATGAACGAGTAGGCGACGTCGGTGGTCAGCCCCATCCCCACGAAGCACATCAGCCCGGTGAACAGGATCGCCCAGATCGGCGTCTTGGTGCGCGGGCTGACCCACCCGAAGACCCGCTTCGACAAGACGCCGTCGCGGCCCATGAAGTACAGCAGTCGGCTCGAACTCAGCTGCACGGCGAGGCCCGAGGCGAAGCCGGCGACGATCCCCGCCAGATTCGTCCAGTCGGCGAAGGCCTGCCCGCCGACCTGGATGGAGAGGATGTAGCCGCCCACCTGTTCGTCGCCGGGCTTGCCGAAGTCGAAGCCCGGGTGCACGAGCTGCATGACGTAGGCGACCGCGGTGAACAGCACTCCGCCGATGAGGATGACCAGGATGACCGCCCGGGGAATCGTCCTGCCCGCGTCCTTCGTCTCTTCCGAGAGCGTCGTGACAGCGTCGAAGCCGAGGTAGGAGTAGGCCGCGATGGCGGTGGCTGCAGTGACCCCGCCGACCGTGGTGAGCGGGTTCCAGATCGGCGCGACATAGTCCGACGGGTGGTCGTGCACCAGGAAGACCAGGCAGTACGCGACGAACAGCAGCACCAGGAACACGGCAGCCCCCGTGAGCACCATGTTCACGCGGTCGCTGAGCACCACGCCCACGATGTTGATCAGGGTCGTGAGGCCGGCGTTGACCAGCATCCAGATCCAGATCGGGATGTCGGGAAACTGGGCGTTCAGATAGACCGACTGCACGAGCCACGCGACCATCGGCAGGAACAGATAGTCGAGCAGCACGCTCCAACCGACCAGGAACCCGATCGGAGAGCCGATCAGGCGCCGCGCGTAGAAGTAGGCGGATCCGGACACCGGATAGTGGTGCGACAGCTTCGCGTAGCTGAGCGCGGTCAGCAGCATCGCAAGGGTGGCGACGCCGAACACCGTCGCCGAAGTGCCGGCGCTGGCGACCGCGATCACGCCGAAGATCACCATCACCAGGCTCGGGGCCATGTAGCCCAGGCCGAACGCGACGACCGAGGGAAGCCCGAGGCTCTTCTGCAGATGCGCTCCGGGCGTTGTCTCACTCATCGGACGGTCCCGCCGTCACGGCAGAGGTCGGTGTGCATGCTGTTCCCCTTCGAACATGGATCGGGATTCATCTATTGGGCATAGGACCAATAGTGCTATTGGTCACCAATCCAATAGGTTGTCTTGCATGGTGTCAAGAGTCTCTTCCGGCCCTGCCCGGCAGGTGCGCAAGCCGCCCGGCGAACGACGCGCCGAGATCCTCGCCGAGGCAGCGCGGATCGCCCTGACGGAAGGGCTCGAGCGCGTCACGCTGCGAGGAGTGGCTGAGCAGCTCGGCGTGCGCCCCGGCCTGATCGGGCACTACTTCCCCGCAGTCCAGGATCTGGTGATCGCCGCGTTCGAACTCGCAATCAAGGGGGAACGCGAGGCGATGTTCCCGGGCGATGGCTCGCCCCTGGAGCAGATCGCGCATCTCGTGCACCGGATCGAGAGCCGTCGGGCCGACGACCTCGCGCGGCTGTGGCTGAACGCGCGGCATCTGTCGAGGTTCAGCGAGGACCTGCTCGACTCGATCGAGGAGCAAGAGGCGCTCGACCGGGCCCGGCTCACGGCGCTGATCGAGAGCGGCGTCGCCGCCGGGCAGTTCGCGACCGCCGATGCCGAGGCCTCCTGCATCCGGATCTTCATGGCGATCGACGCCTTCGGCTGCTACGTGAACGATCGTGGCCCGTTCGCCGGAGAGGCGTTCTCCCGTTTCGTGGGCGATGTCGCAGTCTGGACGCTCGACCTGGACCGCGCACGGTTCGAGGAGGCGATCGCCCGCCTGGCGTGATGCCCTGCGCGTTCGCAGCAGAAGCAGATCGCGGCACCACCGAGGTGCTGTCGCCCGCTCAGCCGCCGATGCCCATGCCGCGCTGGATGAGCCGGTCGAACACGCGGGCAGGCAGGATCCGGTGCGCCAGCACGAGAGGCTTCGCGCCGAAGCCGATGCGGTAGCGGGCACGAGGACCGCGAGAAGTCGCCGCCGCCGTGATCGCCCGCGCGACGACTTTCGGAGACGACGTCATCCTGGCACCGGGCACGGAGGTGCGGCCGAGGACTGCCGCCACCTGCTCCGCCTGCTTCCGGTACGCACCTCGGCCGGACGTCTCGAGCACCTTCGCGGCGGCGATGCCACCCCACTCCGTGCGGATGGATCCGGGCTCGATGACGACGACGTCGATGCCGAAGGGGGCCAGCTCCATACGCATCGCATCGCTGAGCGCCTCGACCGCGTACTTGCTGGCGTGGTACCACGCACCCAGGGGGGTCGTGAAGTTCCCGCCCATCGAGGCGATGTTGATGATCGTCCCGCTGCGCTGCGCGCGCATCGGCGGCAGCACCAGCTGCGCCATGCGTGCCAAGCCCAGCACGTTCACGTCGAGCTGGGCCTGCGCCTCGGTGAGCGGCACGTCCTCGAGCGCACCGTAGGAGCCGTAACCGGCGTTGTTCACGAGCACGTCGATGTGCCCCTGCTCGGCGAGGATCTGCGCGATCGCGGCCTGCGCAGACCTGTCATCGGTGACGTCCAGGGCGATGGTGTGCACGCCCGCGTCCTGCAGCCCTGCCATCCGCTCCACGCGCCGCGCGGCGGCGTAGACGGTGAAGCCCGCCTCCTTCAGGTGACGCGCGGCGGACTCGCCGATCCCCGAGGAGGCTCCCGTGACCAGTGCGACCTTCGTTCTCATCGCCACCGCTCCTCCTCAGAGGCTCTTCACCGCACGAATGGCGGCGACCGTGCGAGGGAAGCCGATGTAGGGGAAGCACTGCACGAGCACGGCGACGACCTCGGCCTTGGAGTTGCCGACCTCGAGGCAGACGCGCGCGTGCGGGCCGAGTTGCGCGGCCGTGTCGCCGATCGTCGTCAGCGCGCACAGCACCAGCAACTCCCGCTGCGCGAGCGTCAGGCCGCCACGCGTGTAGAAGTCGCCGAAGCAGAACTCGGTCAGGAATCGCGGCAGCGCCTCCGCGAACGGGGCAGGAAGATCGGCGAGGTCGTCAGCGATCTCCGTGCCGTACAGCGGTGCCTGGATCTCCCGGCCCTTCGCGGTCCGGTCGGTGTCGGCCACCGTCCCCTGATCCGGAAGCGGCAGCGGTATCCCGCGCTCGCGGAACACGTCGTTCGCCACGGCGACGGCGTTGAGCGTGTACGGGAAGCCGATGAACGGGGCCAGCTGATAGATCGCCTCCCGCACCTGAACCGGATCCACTCCGACGTTCAACGCCGCGCCCACGTGCGCCCTCAGCTGCGGCAGCGCCTGGAGACAGGCCAGGACGGTGACCGTGATCAGCTCGCGAGCGCGGTCGTCGATGACGCCGGTGCCGAACACGTCCCCGAAGATGAACCCCCGCAGGATCCCCATCAGCTCCGGATCGTCACCCGGCGCGGTCGTGTCTCGCGGCCCGAACAGCCGCGCGTAGACCTCCTCCGCGGCGGCGGTGCGTCCGCCCTCGTCCACGTTCGAAGCGTCGTTCTCGGCCATGCGGGTCCTTCCTCGCGGGCTCATGCCATCGCTGGACGATCATCCGTCCTTCGCGCCCAGGTTACGACCGGTGCGCTGTTCTGCGGCCCCGCGTCGGCGTTTCCGACCCTCGGCCGGGACGCCGGACTTCAGCGGACGCGCTGGGCGACGGCGGCCTCGGTGCGGCTGGAGACGCCGAGCTTGCGCAGGATCGCGGAGACGTGCACGCTCGCGGTCTTTCCGCTGATGAACAGCCGCTCGCCGATCTGCCGGTTGCTGAGCCCCTCGGCGATCAGGTCGAGCACCTGCTGCTCGCGTGCCGTGAGCTCGATGCTCTCCACCGACGGCACGCCGCGCGCCGCGGTGCGGTTGAGCCCCGCCGCATCCATGAACTCCGCGGTGCGCCGGCGCAGCCGATCGTGCCCCAGGCTCTCCGCGATCGCAGCGGCTTCGGTCACCACGTCGACCGCGGCTGCTCTGTCGCCCTCCGCCACGAGCGCCCTGGCGCGTTCCAGCCGGACGAGCGGACGGAAGACAGCGGGTACGTCCTCGCCGTCGACCACGGGGAACGCTGCTTCGAGCCGTTCCGGATCCGCGTCCAGCAGCGCGGTGAGCACGGCGGCCCAATGCGGGTGCTGCAGTTCGACGGGCAGGGACAGCCAGCGTGCGCGCACCAGCTCGGCCGTCGATGCGGCGAGCGCGGTGTGTCCGTCCGCGCGGAGGTCGGCGACGACCCGGCCGCCCTCGAGCAGGATCCGCCCCATCAGGGCGAGCCGCTGACCCGGATCCTCGATGACCGTGCGCAGTTCTGCGGCGGCGCGCACCGAGTCGCCGAGTCCGAGGGCGATGAGGATCTCGACATCGTGCAGCGAGTACCAGACCTGCCGTTCGACGGCGGCGACGCCCTCGGCGATCGAGCGCCATTCGCCGAGCACGCGGACGGCCTCGTCCATCTCGCCGCGCCAGACCAGGGCCCTGATGCGCGACATCGTCGAATACATTCGGAAGACCTGCAGCGTGCGCACGGCGAGCTCTCGTGCGGAGATCTCCTCCACCCGGTCGATCTCGCCGAGCTCGAGCAGGGGCTCGACCATGTTGTGCGAGAGGATGGCGCCGGTCGACCGCTCGACCCCGAGCGTCCGGGAGTGCGCCACACCGGCCTCGGCGACCTCGACGGCCTCGCGGAAACGGCCGAGCATGTTCAGACTGTCGGCGTAGTTGACCCGGTAGCGCAGCTGCGCGTCGTGATCGGCCGCATGCTCCCAGGAGAGACGGAAGTCGGCGAGGCCGGCCTCGACCTGACCGAGGTGGATCCGGCTGCAGCCGCGCAGGTTCGCGGCGACGGACATCACGTTGTCGAAGCCGATCGACTCCGCCATCCGGAACGCCTCGTCGGCGGTCGCGACTGCCTCCTCCAGCCGGGCTCCGATGAGGTAGCGCCCCGCGAGATAGCCCAGCAGGGCAGCTCTCAGCCGCTCCTGTCCCGGCTCGGACTCGATGATCGCGAGCGCCTCCAGGAACAGATCGACGGATCCGCCGCGGCCGAGATTCTGCAGGTAGAGCGCCTTGTCTCGCAGCAGCCGCGCGTGCACGGAGCGGTCGACATGCGCAGGGTCGATCTCGGCGAGTGCGAGCGAGACGACGGCGAGTGCCCGTTCCCCGTCGCCGCCGTTGCGCAGGATGGATCCGACCTGGGCGAGCAGCGGTATCCGTTCGATGCCGGCGACCTCCGCCGCGTCCGGCACCTGCTCCCACAGCTCCAGGGCGAGTTCCCCGAACCGCGCCGCGGTCGAAAAGGCATAGCTGTTCTTCGCCTCCTGCATCGCGGTCACCGCTGCGGCGAGCGCGCGCGGAGAGTCGTGCGCGCGATGCCAGTGGAACGCGAGAGTCGACGGCGCCGCGCCGGCCGCCTCCAGAGCGTCGGCGTAGGCCCAGTGCAGGCGGGCGCGCTCGCCCGGCAGCAGATCGTCGTGCACGGCCTCGCGCAGCAGCGCATGCCGGAAGCCGTAGCTCTCCCGGTCGGCGACGCCGATGATGCCCGCACCCATCGCCTCGCGGACGGCCTCGTCGAGCCGCTCATCACCGAAGCCGGCGAGCGTGGCGAGCAGGTCGTGCGCGATCGCTCCATCGGATCCCGACGCGACCCGCACCACGCGCTTGGCGTCGTCACCGAGGGCATCGAATCGCGCCAGGAGCACGTCCCGCAGGGTGTCGGGCATGGGGCCCTGCACGTTGCAGAGCAGCTCCTCGACGAAGAACGGCACGCCCTCGCTGCGTTCCATGAGCTTGGCCAAGCCGACGTCGCCCACCGGCCCGCGCAGACGTTGCACGAGGTCGCGCACGGCGTTCGCGTCCAGGCGATCGAGGGTGACCCGATCGAGGAGGCGGGCGCGTTCGGCCTCGGCCAGGAATGTGCGCACCTCACCACCGCGGCGCACCTCGTCGATGCGGCAGGTGAGCAGGAACAGCACGGGGCGACCCGCGAGCGCACGGAGCAGGAAGGACAGCATCGACAGGGTGGCGGCGTCAGCCCAGTGCAGGTCTTCGATCACGACCACCACCGGGCGGATGGCGGCGGCCGCCTCGAGCAGGTTCGCGATGGTCTCGCGCAGCCCCTCGGGCCGGATCGCTGAGCGGTCGACCGGCCCCGTGGCGCGCTCCGGCAGCAGCAGTTGCAGCGCGTCCCGGCCCGGACCGGCGGCCTCGTCGGCACGATCCCCCAGCTCCTCGAGCACGCCACGGAGGATCGCCGGGAGCGGTCCGAACGGCGCGGGCGTGGAGCCGTAGTCCAGGCACCAGCCCGTCAGCACCGTGGCCTCGTCCGCCACGCGGCGGCGGAACTCGGCCGTCAACCGGGACTTGCCGATGCCCGCCTCGCCGCCCACGAGCACGGACGCGGACTCGCCGGCACCCGCACGGCGCAGGGCGTCGTCGAGGAGCGCGAGTTCGGCATCGCGTCCGACCATGGCGGCCGACGTGGTGGCGAGGGACATGTCTTCATCGTGCCACCAGCCACGGACATCGGGCGCCGCTGCGCGCGGGGCGCCGCTCTCGGCAGAACCGGCGGTGGCCTCGGCAGACGGCGAAGAGCCTCCCGACGACCGCGGACCCTGTGCCGGATCCGTCGTCGGGAGGCTCTTGCGTTCGGGGGCGTCCGCTGTCGATGACAGGGCGGATGCCCTGGCGGTGGACGCCGGCTCGGGCGCCACTGCACTCATGCGGCGTGCGAGACGCAGCCGACGAGCTCGCGGTCGCGGGTCTCGTCCGATGCCGGCGCGAGCTCAGCGACCCGGGCGGGGGCGACCGCCTGCGTGGCGGGGGCGACCGCAGACGCCTCGGCTGCGGAGGCCGGCGCGACCTCGGCGCGGCGGGCCTGCAGGCGACGCAGCGCCCGGCGCAGGATGCCGTCGCGATGCACGATCATGTCCGCGTTCTCGGCGGCCATCCGAGCACGCTCGGCACGGATCGCGGCCTGCTCGATCTCCAGCGTGGTGATGCGGTAGCTCATCGCGTAGTTCAGTTCCATGATGTCTCCTTCTCCGGTACTCATACGCTCGTCGCTAAGGCCCCCTCACCCCATCGGGCAGATGCCCTAACTTCCGACGCGGGTACCTCAGATCCGGATCCGAGTCGCACCGCCATGCCTGGCGACCGGCAAGGAGGGGCGGCCTCCCGCCGCGCACAGGCTCGCGGACTACCGTGGAACCATGCGTCCGCTCGCCGCCCTCCGCGCCGCCCGACGCGCGCCGCTGCTGCAGGTGGCGAAGTCGGCAGCGGCGACCATCGCGGCCTGGCTGATCGCGGGCTGGCTCGTGCCGGGGCACCTGCCCGTGTTCGCAGCGATCGCCGCCCTGCTCGTGGTGCAGCCGAGCGTGAACCAGTCGTTCGCGAAGGCCGTGGAGCGCAGCATCGGCGTGATCGCGGGCGTCGTGATCGCAGTGCTGCTGAGCCTCGCGCTCGGCGGGCTCAGCTGGGTCGTGCTGCTGGCCGTGGTCGTGGCGATGGTGGTGGCGTGGTCGTTCAAGGCGACCCCAGGCACCGCGAATCAGGTGGCGATCTCGGCGATGCTCGTGCTGGCGCTCGGTTCGGCGAGCCCCGACTACGCCGTGGACCGGATCCTGGAGACCCTGATCGGCGCGGCGATCGGCTTCGTGGTGAACGTCGTCGTGGTGCCGCCGGTACTGGTCGCCCCGGTGCGCCGCGATCTGGCTCTGCTCGGCGGAGAGCTCGCCGCCACCCTCGACCGCCTGGCCGATGCGATCACCGCAGAGCAGACCCCCGCGCGCCTGCAAGAGCTCATGCTCGAGGCGCGACTGCTGCGCCCGATGAAGGACGCCGCCGACGCCTCGCTCACCGCCGGGGAGGAGTCGCTCACGCTGAACCCGCTCGGGTCACGCCATCGCCCGGAGCTCGCCGCGATGCGCGCGCTGCTGGAGCGCCTCGGCCCGATCGTGACGCAGGTGATCGGGATGACCCGCGCCTTCGTCGACCAGTACAACGACACGCTCCCCGCGGAGCCCTCGGTCGCCGCGATCGCCGATCAGATGCACCGCGCGGCCCACGACGTGCGCCTCGCCGTCCAGCTCGCGGAGGTGGTTCCGGAGCCCGAGGCGCTGACCTCCGCCATCCCGGCGCTCACCTCGCCGCTGGACATTCGTCCGCCCTCGTCGCGCAATTGGGTGCTGATCGGATCCCTCACCGAGGATCTGCGCCGCATCCGCGCCGGCCTGCGCGACGAGGCCTGATCCGCGAGCCCCGCGCCGGGGTCGTATCTGCTCAGGCTCCGATGAACTCCTCCACCGGGCCGAAGTCGGGCTCCTCGCGGATCTCGACGGCGGATCCGATCCCGTCGGTGTCCAGCACGCGGATCTCGTTGCGTCCCGCCCGCCACAGCGGTCCGGGGGCGTACAGCGTGACCTGCGGGCCGGCCGCACGATACCGGCCGAGCAGGAAACCGTTCAGCCACACCATGCCGTTCTCGCCGCCCGGGAAGGCGAGCCAGGCGTCAGCGGGATCGGCGACGTCGAACACGGCGACGGCGAGACCGTCGGCCGCGTCGACTCCGGATGCCACGGCGCCCTCCGGATCGGCAGGCTCGTCCTGCGGGAGGACCCGGTGGGTCCAGCCGTGCGCGAAGCGGCGCCCGACCCGCACGCCCGCCATGATGCCCTTGCCCTCGCCGGTGTGCGGGCCGTAGTTGACGCGTCCCCGGCTCTCCACGACGAGCGTGAGCAGGCCGGGTCCGCCAGTCCCGGGCAGGTCCAGAGTTTGCTCTCCGTCACGCGCGAGCGCGCCGAGGCGCACGCCGTCCAGGAAGACGACAGCCCGGTCATGCAGCACGTCGACGGTCAGCGCCGCCCCCGGAACGTAGGAGATCTCGGCCTGGTAGGCGACCAGCCCGTCCTCGGCGCCGAGCTCCTCGAACGTGAGCGGCATCGGAGCGGTGACGCCCGCAGGAACCGCACGCACGACGTCGAGCAGCGAGGCGACCGGCACCAGCGGGGCGGATGCCGCCGCCTGCCGCCGGAGCGGATCCGGGATCGGCGGCAGGTCGCCGTCGTGGAACGGGGCGAACGCCGCCCGCAGCGCATGGAACTTGTCGTTCAGCGATCCGTCCTCGCCGATCGGCGCGTCCGAGTCGTAGCTCGTGACGGTTGGCTGCAGCACGCCGTCGTGGTTGGCCCCCGCCCAGAGGCCGAAGTTCGTGCCGCCGTGCGCCATGTAGAGGCTGACGGATCCGCCCTCGGCCAGCAGCTCCTCCACGGTGCCGATCATGCTCGCCGCAGAGCGCACGTGGTGCTGCTCACCCCAGTGGTCGAACCAGCCGCCCCACAGCTCGGCGCAGAGCAGCGCCTGGTCCGGCACGCGCAGGCGCTCCGCCTCCGCGACGCCGGTGCCGAAGGTGAACGAGCCCATCGCGCCCTCGACGCTGCCGTTGCGAACCATGTCCGCCGTCGTGCCGTCGGCCGTGGTGAGCAGCTCGACCATGCCCCTCGCACGCAACCCGTCGCGCAGGTGCACGAGGTAGTCGTGGTCGCTGCCGAAGGATCCGTACTCGTTCTCGATCTGCACGGCGGTGATCGGCCCGCCGTGTGCGGCCTGCAGCGCGGCGAGCCGCGGGATCAGCGCGTCGTACCAGCCATCGACCGCGGCGAGGAAGACGGGATCGCTCGTGCGCAGGGCGCGCGTGCGCCCGCTCAGCCAGAACGGGATCCCCCCGTTCGACCATTCCGCGCAGATGTAGGGGCTCGGACGCACGAAGACGTCGAGCCCGATCTCGCCGGCGAGCCGGATGAACCGCTCCGCGTCGCGCCAGCCGGTGAAGTCGACCGCGCCCTCGACCCGCTCGTGGAAGTTCCACGGAATGTAGGTGTCGACCGTGTTCGCGCCCATCGCGGCGAGGCGGCGCAACCGGTCCTCCCACTGGTCCGGGTGGATGCGGAAGTAGTGCACGGCGCCGGAGAGCATCCGGAACGGCTTCCCCTGGCGCAGCAGCGCGCCGTCCTCGTAGGTGAGCGCGGCGCGCGGGGACTCGGTCATGGCTCTCCTCGGGGGTGCGGCACGATGTTTGCGTCACCATTCTTGCTCACCGCACCTCTGAGGCGCGCCTGCGAGCGGGGTTCGGTGCGAAACTCAGTCGATTCAGGGCGAATACGCAACGCTGGACGCCCTACCGCCCGAGTCGACTGAGTTTCGCGCGACATAGGCTGGCGGCATGTCGACCACCCTGCCCGAGGCTCTCGCCGAACTGGCCGCGCTGGAGGATCCGAAGGCTCGCGCCGTCAACGAGCGGCACGGCGACGCGCACGGCGTGAACCTGTCGCGGATGCGCGCGCTCGCGAAGCGGATCGGCACGGATCCCGGGCTCTCCCGCGAGCTGTACGACTGCGGCGATGTGGCCGGACAGCTCCTCGGGATCCTGGTCGCGAAGCCCCGCGCTCTCGCGGCCGGCGAGCTCGACCGCATGGTGCGCGCCACCCAGAGCGCCAAGGCGCACGACTGGCTCGTCGCCTACCTCGTGAAGAAGTCACCGCACGCGGAAGAGCTGCGCCTGCGCTGGCTGGACGATGCCGGGCCCGATGCCCGCGCCGCGGCCTGGTCGCTCACGAGCGCCCGGGTCGCGAAGACTCCGGACGGCCTCGACCTCGACGCGCTCCTGGATCGGATCGAGCGCGAACTGGCCGCCGCCCCCGCCCGCGAGCAGTGGGCGATGAACGAGACCCTCGCCACGATCGGCATCCACCACGCCGCCCTGCGCGACCGTGCGATCGCGATCGGCGAGCGCCTGCAGGTGCTCGCCGACTATCCCACGCCTCCGAACTGCACCTCGCCGTTCGCCCCGCTCTGGATCGCAGAGATGGTGCGCCGCCAGGGCTGAGCGGGGCGTGCTCGCTCGCCAGGAAGAGCCCGGTATGACAGGATCCGCACGAGGCCGATCGGGGCCCGTTCACCGGTCGCAGATTGCGGTGATGCGGGCATGAAGGCCGCAATCCGCGACCAGGGAACGGATCCGCCCCGCATACCCTGACGTCATGAGCACGCACATCGCCGCCGCGCCCGGTCAGATCGCACCCGTCGTCCTCTTCCCCGGCGACCCGCTGCGAGCGAAGTGGATCGCCGAGAACTTCCTCGAGGGCGCAGAGCTCTACAGCGAGGTCCGTGGCATGCTCGGCTTCACCGGCACCTGGCAGGGACACCGCGTCTCGGTGCAAGGATCCGGCATGGGCCAGCCGTCGATGTCGATCTACGCGAACGAGCTGTTCCAGGACTACGACGTGCAGGCCGTCGTGCGGGTCGGCTCCTGCGGCGCGCTCACCGAGAAGGTCGGCATGCGCGACATCATCATCGCGAACGGCGCCTGCACCGATTCCGGGATCAACCGGATCCGCTTCCACGGCCAGGACTACGCGCCCGTCGCCGACTTCTCCCTGCTGCGCCGCGCCGTCGAGGCGAGCGAGCGGATGGATCTCGAGCACGCCGTGCACGTCGGCCTGCTGTTCTCGAGCGACCAGTTCTACAGCACCCGCCCCGAGCTCACCGAGCCGTTCGTGCAACACGGCGCGCTCGCCGTCGAGATGGAGACCAGCGCGCTCTACACGCTCGCCGCGTACTACGGCCGCCGCGCGCTCAGCATCTGCACCGTGTCCGACCACCTCGTCACGCACGAGGAGACCACCGCCCTGGAGCGCGAGCAGAGCTTCGGCGACATGGTGCGCATCGCCCTGGAAGCGGCCACCGCGGGCTGAGCCGCTGCCGCCTGCCGCCGCGCGGGTCAGCCCACGCCGGGGCCGCGCACGACGTGGCTGCGCGCATGTGCGACGGCGGATCCGAGATCGTCGAAGAGATGGTTCTGGTGCCGCAGCGAAGAGACCACGCCGACGCGCTCGGCGATGTCGCGGTGCACGGGGCGGATCCCCTTCACCAGTACGGCGATGCCGCGGCGCTCGAGGGAGGCGATGAGCTCGGTCACCACCTGCGCGCCAGTCGCGTCGAGCAGCTGCAGCTGCGACATCCGCAGGATCACGACCTCCACGTCGCGCAACCCCGCGACCCGCTCGAGCGTGCGCTCGGCCGCACCGAAGAACAGCGCCCCCTCCCGCCGGAACACGGCTTCGGCGCCATGCTGCTGAAGTCGAGCCTCGTGAAGAAGGCCTGACCGCCCGCCGTTGCACCGGTGCGCGCCGGCCGCGGTTCCGAACTCAGGAGGGATTCCGTGAATCCCCGTGATCTCGGCCTCCTTCCGCCGATGCGGAGCATTCCATCCTGAGCACGGTACGGCCCGCATCGGCCGCCCCCGGGTGGGATGATCGACACATCATGTCTGCGCGCCTCGATCCGTCCGTCGTCCGCCCGGCTGCGGGGGATCCGGATCCCGACGCCGTCTACCTCGCGTTCGTCGAATGGGTCGAGGAGAGCGGGATCTCGCTCTACCCGGCGCAGGACGAGGCCGTCATCGAGATCGTCTCGGGGCAGAACCTGATCCTCAGCACCCCGACCGGCACCGGCAAGTCGCTCGTCGCGGTCGCCGCGCACTTCGCGGCCCTGGCCGACGGGCGCCGCAGCTACTACACCGCCCCCATCAAGGCGCTGGTCAGCGAGAAGTTCTTCAGCCTGGTCGAGGTGTTCGGCGCCGAGAACGTCGGCATGGTCACCGGCGACTCCGCCGTGAACGCGGACGCCCCGATCGTCTGCTGCACGGCAGAGATCCTCGCCAACCTCGCTCTGCGTCAGGGGCCCGACGCCGAGGTCGGCCAGGTCGTCATGGACGAGTTCCACTTCTACGGCGACCCCGACCGCGGCTGGGCCTGGCAGGTGCCGCTGCTCGCGCTGCCTCAGGCGCAGTTCATCCTGATGTCGGCCACGCTCGGCGACGTGACCGAGCTCGCCGCGGACCTCACCCGCCGCACCGACCGCGAGACCGCGGTCGTCACGGGTGTGGAGCGGCCCGTGCCCCTGCACTTCTTCTACGAGACCACCCCGATCCACGAGACGATCGAGGATCTGCTGCACACCGATCGCGCACCGGTCTACGTCGTGCACTTCTCCCAGGCCGCCGCCATGGAGCGCGCCCAGGCCCTCGCGAGCGCGAAGGTCGCCACCCGCGAGCAGCGCGACGAGATCGCCGAGCTCATCGGCGGATTCCGCTTCACCACGTCGTTCGGCAAGACCCTGGCACGACTCCTCCGTCTCGGCATCGGCGTGCACCACGCCGGCATGCTGCCGAAGTACCGGCGCCTCGTCGAGCAGCTGGCGCAGCGCGGGCTCCTGCGCGTCATCTGCGGCACGGACACCCTCGGCGTCGGCATCAACGTGCCCATCCGCACGGTCCTGTTCACGGCGCTCACGAAGTTCGACGGCACCCGGATGCGCCAGCTCAACGCCCGCGAGTTCCACCAGATCGCGGGTCGCGCGGGCCGCGCCGGCTTCGACACCGCCGGCACGGTGGTCGCGCAGGCGCCCGAGCACGAGTCGGAGAACCTCGCCGCGATCCGCAAGGCCGGAGACGATCCGAAGAAGAAGCGCAAGATCATCCGCAAGAAGGCACCCGACGGCTTCGTGTCGTGGGGTGAGCCGTCGTTCCAGAAGCTCATCGCCGCCGAGCCCGAGACGCTGACGTCGCACATGCAGATCACGAGCGCCATGATGCTGAATGTGATCGGCCGCGGTGGCGATGTCTTCGCGAATATGCGCGCGCTGGTATATGGCAACCATGAGCCGCGGCAGAAGCAGCGGATCCTGGCGATCCGCGCGCTCGGAATCTATCGGACCCTTCGGGAGTCGGGGATCGTCGAGCGCGCCCCCGACGGCACCGTCCGGCTCACGGTCGACCTGCAGCCGAACTTCGCGCTGAACCAACCGCTGTCGCCGTTCGCGCTGGCGGCCTTCGAGCTGCTCGACCCTTCGACGGGCTCAGGGACCGAAGGATCCGCTCCCGCGGCTCCGCATTCCTCGACCTTCGCGCTCGACATGCTCTCGATCGTGGAGGCCACGCTCGACGACCCCCGGGCCATCCTCAGCCAGCAGGAGTTCGTCGCCCGCGGCGAAGCCGTGGCGGCGATGAAGCGCGAGGGCATGGAGTACGAGGAGCGCATGGAAGCGCTTGAGGAGATCACCTATCCGAAGCCGCTCGAGGAGCTGTTGTCGGCGGCGTTCGAGACCTTCGGCGCAGCCCAGCCCTGGATCCGCGACTTCGAGCTGCACCCGAAGTCCGTGGTCCGCGACATGTACGAGCGAGCTATGTCGTTCGGGGAATACGTTGCGCTCTACAAGGTCGCACGCTCCGAGGGCGTCGTGCTGCGCTATCTCTCCGACGCCTACCGCGCGGCGTCGCAGACCATCCCCGAGCACCTGAAGACCGAGGAGCTGCGCGACCTCATCGAGTGGCTCGGCGAGCTGGTCCGCCAGGTCGACTCCTCGCTGCTGGACGAGTGGGAGGAGCTCATCTCGGGCCATCCCGTCTCGCACACCGACGAGCCCGTCGTGCCACCGGCGCCGAAACGGCTCACGACGAATGTCCGGGCCTTCCGGATCCTGGTGCGCAACGAGCTGTTCCGCCGCGTGCAGCTCGCCGCGCGAGAGGATCTGGACGCCCTCGCCGCACTGGATCCGGAGTTCGGCGCCGACGGCTGGGATGCCGCCCTCGACGCCTACTTCGCCGAGCACGACGAGATCCGCACCGGCGCCGATGCCCGCAGTGCGGGCATGCTCATCATCGACGAGACCGGCGGGCCCGACCACGAGCGGCCGGCGCGCGCCTGGGCGGTGCAGCAGATCCTCGACGATCCTGCCGGCGACCACGACTGGCGGATCTCCGCGATGGTGGATCTCGACGCTTCCGATGAGGCCGGCGAGGCCGTCGTCGTCGTGTCCGGGCTGACTCGGCTCTAGCCCGGCGGCGCCGCTCCGTCAACCTCTCCGCGGTTCTCCGCGCTCTCCGCGCCGGTGTCGGCGACCCGGCGTATCGTCGAACTCACGGAGCGGAACGGAGGACGTCATGACGATTCACGAAGGTCGCGGGGGGCCGCAGACGACAGGCCGGCGAGGCCCGATCCACCAGGGCATCATCCCGTCCTATCTGCTGGCGAAGCTCGCCGAATCGGAGCGATACACACAGGCCGCCGAGGCGGCCCGGCAGACGCTGATCGCACTGGCGCCCGCGCAGCGCCGTGCTCAACTGCAGCTGTCCATCGATGAGAACGGCGCGCTCGTGGCCACGGTCGAGGCCGCACCGAATCGCACCATCAGCGACGCGCACGGCGCGGAGACCCTGCCCGGCACGGTGGTACGCACGGAGGACGAGCCGACCGTCGCCGACGTCGCCGTGAACCAGGCGTTCGACGGGCTCGGCGCGACGTTCCAGATGCTGCTCGACGCCTTCCAGCGCAACTCGGTCGACGGCCAAGGCCTGCCGCTGGATGCGACGGTGCACTACGGATCCGGTTACGACAACGCGTTCTGGAACGGTGAGCGCATGGTGTTCGGCGACGGCGATGGCCAAGTGTTCCAAGGCTTCACCGGCGCGACCAGCGTGATCGGACACGAGCTCGGGCACGGCGTGGTGCAGTACACCGCCGCCCTGGAGTACCAGGGTCAGCCCGGGGCGCTCAACGAGTCGATCGCCGACGTGTTCGGCGCCCTCACCGAGCAGCACCTGCAGGGCCAGACTGCGGATCAGGCGACCTGGCTCATCGGTGCGGGCATCTTCACCCCTGCCGTGCACGGCAAGGCGCTGCGATCGATGCTGCATCCGGGCACGGCCTACGACGACCCAGAGCTCGGCAAGGATCCGCAGCCGGCCGACATGAGCGGCTACGTCAAGACCACCGACGACAACGGCGGGGTGCACATGAATTCGGGCATCCCGAACCGGGCGTTCGCGTTGTTCGCCGTGGAGCTCGGGGGTCACGCGTGGGAGACCGCCGGATCGGTCTGGTACCGCGCGCTCACCGGGAGGCTGTCGTCGTCGGCGACGTTCGCGCAGTTCGCGAACGCGACGATCAGAGAGGCGGACGCGGTGAGCGCAGCGACCGGCGACGCTGCGCGCATGGCATGGACCTCGGTCGGCGTGATCAAGGCCGGGGTCGGCAGCGCAACGGGATCGGCGACAGGCGATGAACGAACCTCCGGCTGATCCGCCCGTCGGCGTTCCCGCCGACTCCGATGCCGCCGGCGACGACGACGTCGCGATCCGCGTCGCCCGCAGCGGCGGGATCGCCGGGATGACCCGGCGATGGAGCGTCCAGCCGTCCGGCAGCGAGAGCGAGCACTGGATGCTTCTCGTCGAACGCTGTCCGTGGGACCAGAAACCCCCCGCCGGCACCGGCGCCGACCGTTTCGTCTGGCGGATCGAGGTGCGGATCCGCCGGGAGCGCCACGAGCAGGTGATCCCCGAGGAGCATCTGCAGGGTCCTTGGCGCGCCCTCGTCGACGCCGTAAGGGAGGCGGACGCCGGCGCGACCGGCGCCTGATCGTCGATTCCCGCTGCCGCCTGAAGGATCGCGGGTGCCCGGGGAAGGGCGGTTGCTCACGTCGAGCGCGCCGTCTCCCGGACAGCCGCCCCTAGGACCTGCGGGACATCGCCCAGCGACGGCGGATCCGGTGCAGCAAGGGCATGAGCCCGTAGATCACGATGGGGACGGCGATCGTCACGGTGATGATCGTGCGCGGGACCACGGGGATCCCGGCCATCAGCGGGCCGAGCAGCAGGTTGATCGCCAGCAGGGTCGGCGTCACGGCGATCCAGATCATGAGCGCGAGCGTGTGCTGGCTCGGCGGCCGCGGCGTCGCAGGGGCAGTGGGGGCGGACGTGTGCGTCATGCGTTGCTCATCTCTCTGCGCAGTGGGGGCATCCGTCGTTCGGCGCGGATGTCGTCGTCGACGAGATCGGCGTTGACGTCCATCGCGACCGCGTTGGCGTGCCCCGCGGCGGTGATCACCTGCGCGCGCGGATCCACCAGGTTGCCGGTGACCCGGACTCCGGGTACGGAGGTGCGCCCCGACGCATCGACATGCGCGAAGCCCGCGCCGTCGACGGAACCGCCGAGAGCCACGACGAGGTCGGTGCGGGGGCGGGACTCCGGCCGGAGGAACACCGCGTCGACCGGGACAATGTCACCGCTGTCGAGCCTCACGCCGCCGAACCGCCCGCCGTCGAGGACGAGCTCCGCGATCCGACCGTGCTGCACGCGGATGCCCCGGATATGGAGCAGCTGCGCATCGTCGTCCGTGAGCGCGCTGCCGTTCGTGAAGTAGGTGAGATCGGCCGACCACTGCCGGATGAGCAGCGCCTGCGCGACGGCGCCCGGAACGCCGCCGTAGACGGCCAGGGAGCGATCCCCGACCTCGTAGCCGTGGCAGTAGGGGCAGTGCAGCAGGAACCGCCCCCAGGCTTGGCGGGCTCCCGGGATGTCAGGAAGCACGTCCTCGAGGCCCGTCGCCAGGATGATGCTGCGAGCGGCGAACTCGGCTCCGTCGTCGGTCGTGAGGACGAATCCGTCCTCGACATCGCCGCGCGCCGACACCACGGGATGCCGGACCAGGCGTGCACCGTAGGACGCGATCTCCTCGCGTCCGATCTCCAGCAGCTGCGACGGCGGGAAGCCGTCGCGCGAGAGGAAGCCATGCATGTGCGCCGCGGGCGCGTTGCGGGGTGCGCCGCCGTCGAGGAGCACGACGGAGCGGCGGGAGCGGGCGAGGACGAGCGCGGCGCTCAGCCCGGCGGCTCCGCCTCCGACGATCGCGGTGTCGAACTGTTCTGGGGTCATACGTAAAGGTTCGCGTCGGATTGTGCGATCTGGCAATCCTTCTTGCAGAAACCGCAAACCCCTGGTGTTCTTGTCTCTGTGGACACGAACGCAGACCTCGCCGCCGCGCTGGACGGGATCGGACCGCGCCTGCAGCGCATCCGGACGAACCGAGGCCTCACCCTCGCAGAGGTGGCGGAGCTCGCCGGCACCTCGGCCAGCACCGTGTCGCGGCTCGAGAGCGGCTTGCGGCGCCCCAGCCTCGAGCTGCTCTTCCCCCTCGCCCGGGTGTACGGGATGAGCCTGGACGACCTCGTCGGCGCCCCCGAGTTCGGGGATCCGCGCGTGCAGTTGCGGCCGCGGCGCAGGAACGGGCGCATCGTGATCCCGCTGAGCCGCAACCCCGGCGGCGTGCAGGCGTGGAAGATCGTGATGCCCCTCGAGACGGACCCCGGCGAACGGCGCACGCATGACGGATCCGAGTGGATCTACGTCCTCAGCGGGCGCATCCGCCTCATCGTAGGCCAACGGGACCTCGTTCTCGGACCGGGCGAGGTCGCCGACTTCGACACCCGCACGCCGCACTGGTTCGGCGCCACGGGCGACGGACCCGCGGAGATCCTCAGCCTGTTCGATCGCACCGGCGCCCGCGTGCACCTTCCCGAGGCGGGCGACGCCGCCTGAGCACGGACGACGTCGCTCAGCGCGTGGGCTCAGCCCCGGACTCGCCGCCGGCTGCGCTCGGCTCCGCGGGCGGCAGCGGGATCGCCACGCTCGCCGCGGACGTCGGCGTGCCGAGGCCGAGCCCGAACGGATCCGCCGTCGGCTGCGCGGGGAGCAGATCCGCCTCATCGCGGTCGAACAGCTCCCCGGGCAGCGCCGCCCACTCGCTCGGCTCTTCCGGCTTCTGCGTGAACATGCCCATGCGTCCATTGTGCGCCCGCCGGCGCGGGAGCGGATCCGCCGCTCTACCCTGTGAGCACTCTCGACGGCCCGCGCCGGCCGGTGCCTCGCCGCCTCAGCCGCGCAGAAGCGACGACCGGGCGGAGACCCGCGGTACGTCCGGCACCAGCACGGCGAGCACGCGCACGAAGGTGGTCATCCAGACCAGGCCCAGCCCCACCGCGATCGCCTCGAGCCCCGCGGAGGAGTACAGCCCCATCGGCCAGTGCAGCAGCACCGCCGCCACCATGAGCACGCCGAGGCCCACGGTCGCGATCAGGAGCGCGCGCGGCGGACCGGACAGCACCCGCGTCGAGAGCAGCGCGGCGACCCCGAACAGCACGAGTGTGCCGATGGCCGCGATCCAGTGCACCACGCGGTTCAGTTCGATCGGCACGAACCCCACGACCGCCAGCGCGGCCCCGGTGGCACCCCAGAGCGCGACGACCGCGGCGATCCCGCGCAGCGCGCTGTCGCCGCGCAGCCGGTGCAGGTCGCGGCCGATGTAGGCGCCGACCGTGGCGAACAGCAGCCCCGCCACGACCAGAGTGCCGTTGAACGCCCAGCCGCGGACGCCTAGCCCGAGCTGCGAGAAGTTCTGCTGCCACCACAGCGGATCCGATGCGGTCGCCATCGCGAACAGCGTGCCGATCGTGAGGAACCCGAACAGCAGCGTCGCCAGATCCCGGGTGCGGATCCCGACGCCGGCGGTGTAGGAGAACCGCCCGCCGATCGCCGCCGCGACGCCCGCGACGAGGGCGCCGCCCAGAGACGGGGCCGTGAAGTCGTGCAGCCCGGCCCCGAAAACGACGCCGCCCAGCAGCACCCCGAACGCGGTCACCGCCGCGAAGGCCACGGTCAGTGCGACGGCGGAGACGTGCGACGCCGTCGTCTGCCATGGCGGCATCGGATCCGTCTCACCGCGGCGATGCTGCACCGTGCTCACGACGAATGCGGCTGCCGCGACGACGCCGGCGATCACCGCGACGGGCTGGCTCAACGATCCGGGGCCGGTCAGCGGCCGCGGCGGTCCCTGCAGCACCACGAGCCCCGCGATCGTGCCGAGGGCGAAGCACAGCGCCGTCGCCCACACCGTGCGCGTCTCGTTGCGCAGCCCGAGCGAGGTGTCCATGCCGCCATCGAACCACGCCCCGCCGACGTCGTCCTCGCGCCGAACCGCGAGACTGCATCTGCGCGACGAGACTGCACGCATGGACTGCAGTCTCGTCGCCGAGATGCAGTCTCGCGGTCAGGAAGTGTCAGGATCCGGATGGCGACAGGCCGCGTCAGCGCGAGACGGTGCCGGTTCCGCCGTGCAGCTCGCCGCGCAGCGGCCAGCGCCCGTTGTGCTGCCGGAACTCGTTCGCGCGCAGCAGCGGCGAGAGATCGTAGATGCGCGGATTCAGGCGCAGCCGCGGGCCGGACGCCGCACGCACGGTGAGCTGCAGCTGCCCGCCGGAGGCGCGCACGTAGTAGTCGACGATGTCGGAATAGGCGATGACGGCCTCGCGCCCCCAGATCGTGCGGAACGCGACCTCGTCGACGCGCGGTTCGACGTAGAAGTTGCGGTACATCACTAGGAACGCCACGCCGCCGAGGCCGATCACGAGCGACGCGATGCGCATGGGCCACAGCATGCCGTCGGTGTTCTTCTCCGTGAAGGAGGCCAGCGCCATCAACCCGCCGACCGCGACGAACAGCGCGCCCACGACCAGGACGAGCTTGGGCATGCGCTGCCGCACGGGCCCCACGGATCGACGCCCTCGCATCCTCGACACGGCGGCCGCCACCAGGATCAGGACGGCCAGCACGAGGAGGATCTTCACCACGAAGGCGGACATCCCTCGACGGTACCGTGTCGCGGGAGCCGTCGAAGCCCGCCTCCGCCTCGCGGCAAGCCGGCGCGCAAGAGATCCCGGTCGGATCCGCTCCCAGGCGGGAGGGACGACCGGGATCTCTCGCGGTGCGAACGCGCGTCAGACCAGGACCAGGTCCTCCATGCGGGCGTACGAGGCCTCCATGCCGTCGACCATGCCGGTGGCCAGGATCATGTCGCGGGTCTCGACGTCGGGGTACTCGACGAGGAGGGTGATCAGCGTGGCGCCGTCCTCCTCGTAGAAGCTGAGGTCGTTCAGCGTCACGGGCCCGTCGGTGCCCTGCATCTTCTCCGTGGTCACGGCGCGGCGCGTGGCGTCGACGAGCAGCGCCTCCCCCTCGAAGCCGAACGCCTGGCGTGCCTGCCCTGAGCCTGTCGAAGGGTCGCCGACGGGAGCCCAGGAGTAGCGGTACGCCTGACCCGACTCCGTGGCGATCACGCACTCGGTCATCTCCCACCCGTCCGGTCCCAGCAGCCACTGCTTCATGAGCTCGGGCTCGTTGTGCGCGCGCCAGACCAGATCCTGCGGCCCTTCGACGAGCCGCGTGATCCGCACGTGGGTGTCGTCGAGCAGCTCCACCCGCGTGCCCTTGCCCTGCGCGTAGTCGCGCAGGTCCTGCAGCACCGTGTCGAGCTGACCCATCGCGGCCTTGGTGCCCTCGATCACGCCCATCGCGAGGACCTGCTCGAGCGCCTCCGCCGAGTCGAAGTGGCTGGTGCCGGTCATGCGGGTGCCGTCGGCGGTCGCAGAGAACTCCAGCGTCATCCGCATCGCCGGGAACCCGTCGATCGGCTGCCCGGACTCGTCGACGAATGAGTCGAGCACCTCGAACAGCGCCGGCGCCTCGATGCGGGTGAACTCCCATCGCCCCGACGACTTCTCTCCGCGCGGACCATCGAGGTGGTACCGCGCGAACCCGCCGACCGTGTGGTCGAACTCGGTGAAGGTCGCCGGCCATCCGGGCGGGCCCCAGAAGCGCTCGAGCTGGCGCGGGTCGGAGTATGCCGCCCACACCCGCTCCACCGGAGCGGCGAAGTCGGCGAGGATCGTCAGCGTCAGGTTCTCCGGGTCGGTGATCACGTCGGTGACAGGCATGTCACTCTCCTTCTGTGTCGGTCAGGTGGTGCGGGATCCGCGCGGCGCGGATCCAGGATCGGTATCGCTGTCGGAGTCGGAGCCGGAGTCCTCGGCGAGGAGGTCGTCCAGGCGGGCGATGCGGCTCCTCCACAGGTCCTCGTAACGGGCAAGCAGAGCCCGGGCGCGCGCGATCATCTCGGGATTCGCGCGGACCAGCCGCTCGCGTCCTTCGGCGCGCTTGATGATGAGTTCGGCCGCCTCGAGTACGGCGACGTGCTTCTGCACCGCCGCGAACGACATGTCGTAGTCGCGGGCGAGCTCGGAGACGGATTGCTCCTGGGCGATCGTGCGGCGCAGGATGTCGCGCCGCGTGCTCGCCGCCAGGGCCTGGAACACTCGGTCGATCTGTTCATCGCTCAGTTCATCTCGTACAACCATTTGGTTGTAGATTATGCCGGCCGGGCCCGGGTGTCAAGAGGTTCCCGAAATCAGCGAGCAGTCATGAGCTCGTGCTGCCGGCGCGAGGCTCCGGGATCCCGCGTGCTCGGCGCACTCTGCGGGCGCGGAGTTCCGTTGCGACGTAGTGGGTGCCGGCCCAGGCGACGAGGCCGGCCACGCCGGTGGCGATGAGAACGGGCCACGCTGGGCGGCCATCCCCGGGCTGCACGAACGGCGCGTACACGAAGGTCTCGAAGAGGGTGCCCAGCACGAAGAGCCACCCCAGCGACATCACAACGACGAACCCGGGCAGTGTCCTGACCTGGATGTTCCCACCCATGGGGCCGCCGACCACGCCGAACTCGTCAGCGGCATAGCTGTAGAGCTCGCCCCCAACCGTGCGGCTGAGATATCTGCGTTCGCCACGGACACGAGCTGCGCTGTGCTCATCGCGGGTGCGCTGGTCCCGTCGATCACGGTCGGAGTCGTCGGGGGTCACGGTCCTCAGCCTCCCTGCTGGTCGTTCGCGGCAAAGTGCAGGATTTCTCCACTCACAGGTCCGGATGAGATTTCAGGAAATCGCGGTAGCTCGTGAGCGTGCCGACGCCGGAGTATCCAAGGGCTTCCGGCCCATAGCCGCCGCTGCCGTCGGACGCGACGACCAGGATCTCGAGACCGATCTCGGGATCGTTCTCCGCCGCGCGCACGACCGCCGGGAAGGCCTGCTTCAGCAGAGCGAGCAGCTCCTCGTCGTCGCTGGTGTCCGCGTTGATGTGAACGAACCCCGTCCGCCCCATGCCGACGACCGTCTTGTAGCCGCTGTCCACACTCTCCACATGAGGCAAGGACGCGACGGCGTCCTTGTACTTCTCTGCGAGCTGGGCATCGGACGGCCCGAACCCGGCGCAGCCGCCGAGCAGCACCACGAGCACACCGGCCAGCAGTGCGGCGGTCGCCTTCTTCACCATCGTCACCATCGGCCCCTCCCGCGATCGATGCGGATCCGCGGACCGATCCTAACCAGAACCGGGCTGTTCAGCTTGATTCGAGCCAGGCTCCCACCGGCTGCGCACACAGTCCCAACCAGTGAGAGCCCAGTGCCCTGGGACGCGAAGCGGACGGGGTTTCACAGTGGCGGCGGAGTCGAACCTGCGGGCCGAAGGGCGCGGCGGAAGCGTCGTGCAGTCGCGCGCGATCGAGAAGCGGGAACAGCTCCTCCTCGACGCGGCCGCCGTGTTCGACGAGCAGCACCGCGCCTCGTCCCGCCTGACCGAGGCCGCCGCCGCGACGGGCGCCGGACCGATCGAGCAGCTCGTGATGATGTGCCACGGGCTGGCTCGACAGATCATCGACGACACCCTGGTGCGCGGCGGGATCCGGCTCACCATGTAGCTCGCGTTCGACGACAGCCCCGTGCATCCCTACCTGGCCTGGATCACGGTGATGGCGGACCTGCTGCGGCAAAGCCGGGCCGACGGCGCCATCGACGCGAGCGTCGATGACATGCTGGGGATCTTCGTGACCGGAATCATGACGCCCCAAGGCCGGAACGACCTGGACCGCGGGCGCTTCCCTGGTCTGGCCCGGGAAACGCCCGCGGCCCCTGACGCACCGCTTCGGAGACCGGGCGGAGACGACAGGGGCCGCTGCCGATCCGCTATTGGCCAACCGACCGGCGAGGAACTCCGGAGGGGGTAGCCCCAAGAGTTCCCAGCAATCTACCCCCCTTACATATGCGGGCGCATGTGTGAAATACGATCCCGTGAACGCCGCGGCCCGCGGCCGCCGAAAAGTTCATTCGCGAATATGCCGCCACGGGAATGTTTCTCTGCGCCCGCCCTTACGGCCATCGCGCCCGCGTGGTCCGAGCCCTCGCATGTCGCGTTCAAGACCGCTCACCGATCGGGCATGAACGGCAAGCGGTTGCGCGTTACCCAATTGTTATACATATGGATCCAGATCAAATATCGCGATGATCCGCGGGGATTCAGCGATTTCGTCGGGAATGCGAACCTTTGAAAGGGCTGTACATCTTGGCGATATACCGCTAGGAAGTCTTCCAGGGGGAGTGACGACGCATTGGCCGCGTCGTTACATGACGTCCCCCTGTGTCCAAGGAGTTCTTCCACGGAGGGGGTAGTTCATGTTTTTGACGAACCGCGAGGAGACCGCGCGGAGGAGGCCACCCGGCCGTCGCCGCGGATCTGGTCTCGTCCTGACCGGCACCGCATTGGGCGTCGTCGGAGTGCTGTTCGCGACCAGCGCGGCTTCCGCGGCCGGCCTCGACACGTACCCGGGTGACAAGGCCGAGGCGGAAGCCAGCATCCTCGACATGAGCTTGGCGGGAACCGACCTGTTCGGGCTCGCGCAGTCGCACGCCGGTTCGACGCAGAGCCCCGGGCCCAACACGGAAGCCTTCAGCGGCACGCTCGGTGGCACGGAGATCGTCGACTTCGGTGCGGGCTACCAGATCCCGTTGGATCAGTTCATCTCGTTCGGGCAGCTCGGCGTGCTGCAGAGCCAGTCGACGGCGACGGACGGCAAGAACGCCGAGGCCATCTCGGGAATCGTCGGAGCCGACGGCGGTCTGACCTTGGACGGCGCGGACAGCGATTTCGGCGAGGCGCAGATCAATCTGCTCTCGATCCCCGGCGCTTCCGCCGCCGCGCCCGCCGTCGACAAGGCCGATCTGAGCTTCGCCCTGGGCGGGGCATGGGTGAAGGCCATCGACGGGGCCCTTCAGGATCCCGATGGAGGCGTCACCGGTTACGGACAGTACCGCGCCGGGTCGGCGAAGCTCGTGCTGCACTCGCCGATCATCGAGCAGGCGGCGGCCGGGCTCAGTGATGCCGCCGGCACGCTGGAGAGCTCTGCTGTCGACACCATCAATCAGGGGCTGAACCTCACGCAGCTCGCCTCCCTGGTCCCCGGCACGACGCTCACCACCAGCGTCACGAGCACAGTCAAGCAGGATGTGCTCGACGCCGTGATGCTGGCGCCGATCCGGACTGCGGACGGGTACGCGGAGATCGACCTCGGCCAGGGGACGATCACGATCGACCTCGGACGGCTCGGCAGCAACGACCCGAGTCCGAACCACCCGAACGGGGTGATCCCGAACCGTCCGGTCGGCCTCAACAACCAGGCCCCGAACACCGAGCTCATCGACAGCGACACCTACCCGTTCATCGCCGGTGACATCCACGAGGCCATCGAGACGGTGCTCTCGGTCGCCTCCGACGCGGCGCTGAAGTCGATGCAGGGCATCACGGTGCACGTCGACGCGACGGTCGCTCCGCCGTTCCTTCCCTCGATGTCCGGGGCGTTCGGCGTCAACCTCGCCGGCCAGGTCGTGGAGCCCTGCACGGGAACCGCGTGCGCGCTTCTCGCTCCGGTGATCTCGGCCGTTCAGCTGGCGATGTCGCCGATCAACCTGATCCTCTCCGACGGTGGCAGCCCGATCTTCGCGGCCTTCACCACGATCAAGACGGATCTGGTCACGGCGCCCATCCGGGCCGCGGTGGAACCGCTCCTCCAGGCGATCGCGGGGAATCTGTTCTCGATCCAGCTGAACCACCAGAACATCACGACCTGTCAGGCTCCCGACGGCAGCACCAAGACCACCGGTGTCGAGGTGTCCGCGCTGAGCTTCGGCGTCGGCGGCGGCACCGCGCGACTCGGCATCGGCAATGCCGGAGCCCGCGTCGACGCGTGCGGCCTGGCGGCGGCTCCGGTCGTCTCCGCGTCCTCGCCGACCCCGGCGGGTGCCTGCACGACGCTGACCTCGACGGGCTGGGCCCCGAACACGCCGGTCGCCTTCCAGCTGACCGACGCCTCGGGTGCAGCGGTGGGCTCTCCGCTCACTGTCACGACCGACGCCGCGGGCGCGGTTCCGGCGGGCACCTGCCTCCCGGTTCCGGCCGGCACGGCACCCGGCGACTACACGGTCGTCGGCACGGATCCGTCCGGCACCACCGGAACGGGCACCGTGAAGGTGTACGACCCCGCTCTCACGGCGCAGACCCCGGTCGTCCCGGGTGACTGCTCGGTCCTGACCTCGACGGGGTGGATCCCCGGCACGACGGTGACGTTCCAGCTCACCGACGCAGCGGGCGCCGCGGTGGGCTCGCCCGTCACGGCGACGGCCGACGCGAACGGCGCGGTCCCGACCGGCACCTGTGTGCCGATCCCGGCCGGCACCGCACCCGGCGACTACACGGTCACCGGTACGGATCCGAACGGCGCCGAGCGCACCGCCCCGATCACGGTCGGCAGCTCGACCGGCGCCCCGACGCTGAGCGCGCAGTCCCCGGTTCCGGCCGGTGGCGAGAGCACGGTGACGGGCGGATCCTGGAACCCGAACACGCCGATCACGCTGCAGCTGACCGATCCGTCCGGTGCGCCGGTGGGTTCCCCGGTCACTGCTACGACGGACGCGAACGGTGATCTGCCGTCCGGCACCACGGTTCCGGTCCCGGCCGACGCCGCTCCCGGCGCGTACACGATCGTGGGTACCGACCCGGCATCGGGCGACACGGCGACGGCTGACGCCGCCGTGTACGCACCGACGCTGACCGCGTCCTCCCCGGTGGAGGCCGGTCAGTGCTCGACGCTGACCTCGACCGGGTGGGCTCCTAACAGCACGGTGAGCTTCCAGCTCGCCGACGCCGCCGGAACCGCGATCGGCACGGCGCTCTCGGTCACTACGGACGCCAGCGGCGTGATCCCGGCGGGCACCTGCCTGCAGGTGCCCGCCGGAACGACCCCGGGCGACGACACGATCACAGGCACCGACGCCAACGGTGCGACCGTCACCGCCCCGGTGACCGTCGTCGCGGCGACCGCGCCCGTGCTGACCGCGTCGTCCCCGGTGCCGTCCGGCGGCTTCACCACGGTCACCAGCGGAGGGTGGGCGCCGAACACGCCGATCACGTTCCAGCTGAGCGACCCGTCCGGAGGCCCCGTGGGTGCGCCCGCGACGGCGACCACCGGCGCTGACGGGACCGTTCCGAACGGGACCGTGCTGATCGTTCCCTCCGGCAGCCCTGCCGGCGACTACACGGTCACCGGCACGAACCCGTCCGGCGCCACCGCGACCGACACGATCACCGTCTACCAGCCCGCGATCCAGGCCACGAGCCCGGCGCCGGCTGGCGGGACGACGGTCGTCACGAGCACGGGCTGGTTGCCGAACACGCAGGTCACCCTGCAGCTGACCGACGCCGCAGGAGCCCCCGTGGGCACCCCGATGACGGTCACCACCGATGCGAACGGCGCGATCCCCGCAGGTACCGCCCTCGCCATCCCGGCCACGATTCCGGCGGGCGACGTGCTCACGGTGAAGGGCAGCGATGAGGTGGGCGCGACGGTGTCTGCCGATGTGACGGTGTACGCGCCGTCGCTGACCGGTGGACCGGTCGTCCCGGTCGGCACGTGCTACGCGGTGTCCGGTGCCGGATGGCAGCCGAACACCACCGTGACGCTGCAGCTGACGGACGCCTCGGGTGCCCCGCTGGGAGCGCCGGTGACGGTGACGACGGACGCCTCGGGCGCCCTTCCCGTCGGCACCTGCGTGCAGATCCCTGCGGGCACCGCACCCGGTGACGCCACCGTGATCGGCACGGACGGCAGCGGAGCGACGGTCGAGATCCCGGTCTCGATCTACGCGCCCACACTGTCCACGACGTCTCCGGTTCCGGCCGGCGGCACGACCGATGTGACCAGCGGCGGCTGGCTGCCGAACTCCGAGGTGACCCTGCAGCTGGAGGACGCCACTGGCGCCCCCGTGGGCGCTCCGGTCTCGGTGGTGACGGGCGCAGACGGCGCGATCCCCGCGGGGACCGTGCTGACCACGCCCGCCGGTTCCCGCGCAGGCACCGCGTTCAGCGCGGTGGGCACCGACGCGAACGGCGCGAAGGCCTCGGCTCCCGTCGTGGTCTACGTCCCGGCGATCTCGGCGACCTCACCGGTTCCGGCCGGCGGGACGACCACGGTCACCGGCAGCGGGTGGAAGCCCGCGGACACCATCGCGTTGCAGCTGACCGATCCGTCCGGAGCCCCGGTCGGTGCACCGGCCATGGCTGTCACCGGCGCAGACGGCGCGCTCCCGGCAGGCACGACCGTGCTGATCCCGGCGAGCGCCGCACCCGGCGACTACTCGGTCGTCGGAACGGATTCGCGCGGCGGCACCGCCGAGGCTTCGGTCTCGGTGATCGCGGCGACGGCGCCCGTGCTGAGCGCGTCCGGTCCGGTTCCGGCCGGCGCCGCGACGACGGTCACCGGAGGCGGCTGGGCCTCGGGCGCGAGCCTGTCCCTGCAGCTGACGGATCCGTCGGGTGCGGCCGTCGGCGCTCCGGTGTCCGCGACCGCGACGACGGACGGCACTGTGCCGGCCGGCGTCACGATCCCGGTTCCGGCTGACGCCGCGGCAGGCGCGTACAGCGTCGTCGGAACGGATGCCGCCTCGGGCGACACTGCGACGGCGGCCGTCGACGTCTACAGCCCGGCGATCACGGCGATGAGCCCGATCCCGGCAGGCGGCGAGTCCGCGATCGGCGGATCCGGCTGGCTGGCGAACGCAGCCGTGACGCTGCAGCTCGCCGACGCGGCCGGTACCCCGATCGGATCCGCGGTGCAGGTCACCACGGACGCGAACGGTGCGCTGCCGACGGGGACCGCGCTCGCGGTACCCTCGGCGACGGCCCCCGGCGCCTACACGGCGACGGGCACGGATGCGAACGGCGCGACGGCATCGGCTCCGGTCGAGGTCACCGCGGCGGTCGCACCCGGCATCGACGCGACCGGTCCGGTTCCGGCCGGCGGGCGCACGACGGTCACCGGCGGTGGCTGGACGGCGGGTCACTCCGTCGCCCTGCGGCTGATGGCTCCGTCGGGTCAGCCCGTGGGCGCACCGGTGGCGGCGACCATCGCAGATGACGGCACGCTGCCCGCCAACACAGTCGTGCCCGTCCCCGCTGACGCCGTAGCGGGGGCGTACACCGTCGACGCGACCGATGCGGCATCGGACGACACCGATACGGCGGATCTCGCGGTCTACCACCCGACGCTGGCGGCCAGTGGCCCGGCAGCGCCGGGCACGCAGACCACGGTGACGGGTGGCGGCTGGCAGCCGAACACGGCGGTGACGCTGCAGCTGACCGACCCCGCCGGGGCCCCGATCGGCGCACCGGTCACGGTGACCACCGACGCGAACGGCGGCATCCCCGCGGGCACGGTTCTGCCGGTCCGCGCGAATGCCGCTCCGGGCGCGTACACGGTGGTGGGCACCGACACGGCCGGCGCCGCGATCTCCGCGCCGTTGACGGTGTCGGCGGGCACACAGACCTGCACGATCAACCCGGTCGTCAAGGTCCAGCCCTCCTCGGTCCGACCCGGTGACACGATCCAGGTGACCGGATCCGGCTTCGCGGCCGGAACCGCCGCCACGGTGACGATCACCGACGCCTCGGGCGCCGCGCTCGGCCAGTCGGTCATCGTGACCGTCGGCCCCGGCTGCGGCTTCACGTTCACCATGACGGTTGACAAGGGCGCCCAGCCCGGTGGCCACACGGTGACCGTGACCGATGAGGCCGGCAACACGGGCAACGGCACCTTCACCGTGGCCCGCACCGGATCCGGCACCGGCACTGGATCCGGCACCGGGACGCTACCGCAGACGGGTGGTGACGCCGGCCCGTTCGCGGCGGCGGCTCTGCTGCTGCTGATCGCCGGTGCGGCTCTGGTGCTCGTGCGCCGGCGCCGGGCGGATGTGCGAGAGCACTGATCCGCACTGCGTGACACGGGGCGGCGGTCCGATCGGGCCGCCGCCCTCCGCTGTCTCAGACCGATATTCCGGTGCCGATATGCTGACGGCATCGATGGAGGAGCCGGGGGGCCGATGATGCGCACAGCTGCGCGGACGACGAGCAGCGCTCAGCGCGGTCACTTCGTCAGTGCGGGCATCATCTGCGTGCTGCTGCTTCTCGCGGCGTGCACCGGCGCACCGCCCCACACCAGCACGACCCGGTCGGCGACCTCCGCTCCCTGCACCACGCCTGCGGCGGAGATCGGCACCGGAGGGAAGACCGGCCCGGCCGAACGCCTGACCCGCACGCTGTCCAGTGGCGCGGTCTGGGATCTCTGCTGGAACGTGGACCCGAAGCGCGGACTGATGCTGTCGGACATCCGCCTCACCCCGCCTGGCGAGAAGCCCATCCGGATCATCTCGTCCCTCTCCCTGTCGCAGCTCGAGGTGCCCTACGACACCGGCGACAGCACGACGCACGACATCACCGAGGCCGGTTTCGGCGGCACGAAGATGCTGGCCCTGGACGCCACCTCCTGCCCCGGTGACAAGTTGGCCACGGCGATCCCCGACATCGACGACGGCGCCTACGGGAAGACGCGCACGCGCGAGGTGCTGTGCTCGGAGCAGGTCGACGCCGGCCTCGCATTTCACTCCAGCGCGTGGGCGACGCAGCCGAAGGCCGACGCCCGGCGCACGGACTGGCGGCTGTCCACCCTCTCCCGAGTCGGGTGGTACGAGTACGTCACCCAGTACACCTTCGGTGCGGACGGATCCATCGCGGTCCAGCTCGGGGCCACCGGCGACCTCTCCCCCAACGACTTCACCGACGCGGATCACGGATCCGACGTCGGCGACCACGAGTATGCGGCGAGTCACTCCCACAACGCAGTGTGGCGCGTGCACTGGGCGCTCGACGGCACGGGCGGGCTCGCCGTCCAGCAGTACGATGCCACCCCCACCGGCGCAGACGGCGCGAAGGCCCCCGTGCTGGCGGGCACTCTTACGCCGATCCCGCACCCGGCACTCGCGCAGTGGCAGGACCGCCGTTGGTGGCAGGTGCTCAACCCTGCGGTGACGAACCGCGACGGGCATCCGATCTCCTACCAGATCGAGCTCGCGCGAACTGACGAGTTCGTCTTCTCCGACGACCATCGACACGGCGCCACGGCGGGCTATGACGTCGCGTTCACCGACTTCGACGCGTGCCAGAGGTATGCCACGAAGAACTCCGCGGACTGCGGCGGCGGCGTGCGCGACTTCGTCGAACGCAACACCACCCGGGCCCTCTCCGATGTGGTGTCGTGGGTCGCCGTCGGGTTCCACCACGTGCCGCGCGATGAGGACCAGTCCCCGATGGAGCTGCACTGGCAGGGATTCAGCCTGCTGCCGCGCGATCTCACCGCGACCCGCTTCGATGCCCCGCCCGGCTACGACGACCGCAACGGACACTACGACAGCCCGTGGAAGACGCCGGCACCCACGCCCTGAGTTCGTGGGGGCGTGCAGCGGAGCAGGACCGCCGTGCGTCTTAGGTCCGGTCCACCGGAGTCGGCTCAGAGATCACGCGGACGCGAACTCGACCTGCGGCTCCACTCCGAGGAAGGCGGCGCAGCGTGCGGCGGCCTTCTGGATCTCGGCGCGCTCCCGCACGGTGAGCGGGCGATGCGGCGCGATGGCGAAGAGCGCACGACGCGTGTCGACGCTCCGCCGCATGCCGGCGACGAGTTGCCCGTCGCACAGCACCATGCCCATCGAGGCCTCGCGGTCGCGGGGCACGATGCCCTCGGAGTCGAGCGCCCAGCGCGAGTCCTGATAGCCCCGGTACATCTCGTCGAGGATCTGCAGGAGGTGCGCGGCACCGCGACCTCGCGAACTCGTGGTCTCGGCGCCATACCCGCCCGCGTGGTGCCAGTAGGTGCGATCGTCGTGATCGAACGACTCCAGCCGGTCGGCGACCGCTGCAATCCCCCGCCGGGCATCGGTCAGGGTGAGCGTCGCCCAGTACGCGAGGTCGCGGTCCGTGGCTGGGCCGTGGGCGCCGAGATAGCGGAGTGCCAGGTTGGCGAGCGCCTCGTCTCGATCGACGGTCTCGGCCGAATGCACGCGCTCAGCGAGGAGGGCGTAGGTGTGCTGGCCGTCGCGGGGAACGCCGCTGGTGAGCAGCAGCTGCAGCTCGAGCCGGCCCAGCAGCAGCGTGAGCTGAGAGGAGGGCAGGTCGAGCCCGGCCTCGGCGAGCGCGATCGCGATCTCGGGGCGCGTGAGGCCGGTTCCCCCGGCGACCGCATGCGCGATCGCGTCGGTGAGTGCGACCATGCGGTCCGCAGAGGGTCGCAGCTGCTGATCGAACACCGGCAGCACGCGGGGCGCGGTGAGCTCGATCAACCAGCGCACGTCGTCCGCATGCACGTAGTGCCATGTCGGGCGCAGCACGTGCGTGCGCACGACCCTGGCATCGGACAGCGCCCCGGCGAGGTCGCCGACGCGAGGAGAGGCCGTGCGTGCGGCGACCGCCCAGGCGGATTGAGCGGGGTTCTCCGCCTGCACCGCGAGCATCGTCCGTACGACGTCCTCGGCGGCGCCCGCGGGAGCGTCGAGCAGCTGGGAGCGGAGCCGCCAGCGCGCGATGTCGCGGAGCGTCGTCATGCCGACATCCTGCCAGCGACCGGGCCTATCCTGACCGCATGAGCGAACCGGATCCGCACGTCATCGCCGAGGGTCTGCTGCCGACGCCGTTCACGGCCGACGAGATCCGCGAGGCACTGCGAGGCGGGGCCACGATCCGGATCCTCGACGAGGAGGCCGGCGGCGCCCGGTCCGAGCGGATCAACCGCTTCGCCGACGGTGATGACGTCGGAGCCCTGCTGACGACCCACCCTCTCGATGACGTCGAGGCGGCCGTCTCGAAACGCGTGAGCTGGCGGGACCTGCAGGAGCACGCCGCCTTCCCCGCCAACCGCACCACAGTGGTCACCGAGACGATCGAGCACCCACTCGGCCAGCTCGAGTGCCTGAGGTACGACGTGAACGACGACGACGGCGTCGTCGCCGTGTTCTGGTTCGCGCTCGCCCATCCGGGGATGCCGGTGCTGTACGAGACCACCGACGCGACCGGATCCACGCGCACGACCGTGCAGGAGATCGCCCGGGGCTGAACGCCAGCCGCTGAGCTGGGCCCACGCGCCCCGGAGGCTCCGGGCAGCGCGGAGCGCTGGCTGGAGTGGGGCGTGGGGAGCGAAGCGTCCGGCCCTTGGATCCGGGCCCTTCGACGGGCTCAGCGTCCGGATACGCCGTTGCGATCGACCGCTGGGAACAGCGCGATACGGATCCCGCCCCGGCTCAGCTCTCGGTCGACCCCAGCACGGCATCGAGCAGGCCGGGGAACTTCGCGTCGAGGTCGTCACGGCGCAGGGTGAGGATGCGCCGGCGCCCGTTGGGCTCGTTGCGGATCACGCCCGCCTCGCGCAGCACCTTCATGAAATGCGACTTGGTCGACTTCGGCAGGTCGGGATCCGTCGCATGGCACGCCGCCATGTCGAGCGGTCCGTCGACGAGCTGGCGCGCGATGGACAGTCGCTCCGGGTCGCTCAGCGCGAAGAGCACCGCGGTCAGCTCGATCTGGGAGCGTTCCGGATGCGGGAGGTCGACGGCACCAGGCATAGTTCGATAATACTTGAACCTTCACGGCGGGGCGAGTAGTCTGCTCAATGTTCGACAATTGTCGAACGGATGAGGAGCCGCCATGACCACCCAGCCGATCGCCACGTCTCGGGCCTCGGAGTCGGTCGCCCTGACGCCGCGCTCCGCACGCACGCGCTTCGGGTTCGCGCTCGGCATCGTCGCGCAGATCCTGATGATGGCAGGAGCCAGCGCACCGTCGCCGTTCTATCCCGTACTCGCGCAGCACCTCGGTTTCGACGCGATCGTGATCACGGCTGTGTTCGCCGTGTATGCGCTCGCCCTGCTCCTCACGCTGCTCTCGGCGGGGTCGCTCTCGGATCACGTCGGGCGGCGCCCGGTGATCATCGCGGGCCTCGTCCTGCTCGCCGCCAGCATGGTGCTGTTCGGCAACGCAGGATCCGTGACGCTGCTCGTCCTCGCTCGGATCCTGCAGGGCATCGCGAGCGGGCTGCTGATCTCGTCCCTCTCGGCGACCGTCCTCGACCTCGCTCCTCCCGCGCGCCCCGGCACCGCCGCGCTCTGGAACGCCCTCAGCCCCGGCATCGGACTGGCCTCGGGCGCGCTGATCGCGGCCCTCGCACTGGACACCACCCCGGATGCGATGCTCGACGTCTTCACTCCACTCGCGGCGATCTACATCGTGATCGCGGGGCTCGTTCTCGTCGCGCCGGAGACCGCGGCGCAGCTGCCCGGCGCCTGGGCATCACTGCGGTTCCGGCTCTCGGTTCCGGCGGAGATCCGCGCAGAGTTCTGGCGGGCAGCACCGGCGGTGATCGCCGGTTGGGCGACCGGTGGCCTGTTCCTGTCGCTGGGGGCGACGATCGTCCACGGCGAGCTCGGCGGCACCGCGCACCTCTGGCAGGGCCTCGCCGTCGCCCTCCTGGCGGGGGTGGGCGCCATCACAGCCTTCGCGATCCGGCGCCGCAGCGCGCGCACCATCGTGATCTTCGGCACCGCCGCGCTGGCCGCGGGCACCGCCCTCTCGCTGCTGGCACTCGGGATCGGCTCGCTCGCGGCCTACCTCGTGGCCGCCGCGGTGACGGGCATGGGCTTCGGCACCGCGTTCTTCGGCGTCGTCGGATCCCTCGCCCCGAAGATTCCGGCGACCCAGCGCGCCGACGCGTTCGCCGTGCTGTATCTGCTCGCCTACCTCGCCTTCGGCGTGCCCGCGGTCATCGCGGGGGTGCTGGTCGCCCCGCTCGGACTCGGCACGGTGTGCCTCGGGTATGGCGTCTTCGTCATCGTGCTGTCGCTGATCGCGCTCGTGCTGCGCGTCCGCCGGTCCGCCTGACCGACGGCAGGCGACGATCCGCGGGAGGACGGTGACGCGCGGCGGGGCCGGTGTCACCGACTGTTCATCCCTCCGCAACCCCGCGTCCGCCTGGGCTGGCCAGGGTCGAATCGGATCCCGCACGTGGATGGCTGACGTCCGGATCGCGGATCCGCACCCGACCACGCATCCCTGGAGATCCTCGTGCCCCTGCTCCGCTCGCGTCGCACGCTCGCCGTCGCGCTCGCCTCGTTCCTCGCCCTCGGCGGATCCGTCCTCGCCGCGACGCCCGCCTCCGCCGCAGACGCGCCGACCGACGTCAAGGACGCGTCCTGCGCCGTCGGCGACACCCGTGATCTGTGCGCACCGGTGGGTGAGCTGCTCGACGTCCGCATCGGCGACGTGCACCCGACCCAGCCCTCGCTGGGCTACGACGAGGTCTACTACAAGCTCGGCCGCTACGACGCGGAGCTCTCGAAGGACGCGATCAACAAGAAGTTCACCGACTGGTGCGAGGCGAACGGCCAGCAGGACGTCGCGAGCGCACAGCCGAACGCGACGCTGACGGATCCGTCCACCTTCACGTGCACGGTGCCGGTCGGCAGCGAGACCGCCGACACGATCGAGCCCATGAAGACGGTCGTCATCGGACCCGGCGGCGTATTGTACCTCACCGATGGACACCACACCCTCACCTCGTTCCAGGAGAACAGCGGTCCCGACGTGCACGTGCGGCTGCGCGTGCTCGGCAACCTGTCCGGCCTGTCCGACGCGGACTTCTGGGCCGCGATGCAGGCGAACAAGTGGACCTGGCTGCGCGACGTGACCGGCGACGCGATCACGCCCGCTCAGCTGCCGGCGAATGTGGGGCTCTCGAACTTCGAGGACGACCGCCTCCGCAGCATCCTCTACTTCGCACGCGACATCGGCTACTCCGCCGACGGCGCGGTGCCGTTCCAGGAGTTCTACTGGGGCACCTGGCTGCGCACCCGCGCCGACATCCCGGTGGCGGGCTGGAACCAGGACGACTGGACCGGATCCCTGGCGCTCGTGAAGCAGCTCACCCAGGCGCAGGTCGCACTCGGCGCCGGCACCGTCGTCGACCCGCAGTCCGGCTACACCGCGGGCGACCTCAGCGTGCTGAGCGCCTGGAACGACGGCAAGGCCGAAGGCAAGGGCGAGTGGGCCAAGCTCGCCAAGCCCTACGCCGATGCCAAGCCCGGCAAGCTCGCGTACATGACCGAGTACCGCCTGCGGCACGTGACCCCGGTTCCGACCGCGCCCGCCGCGCCGGCCGCTCCGGCAGCGGTCGTCGGCGGCGCCTCGCCCGCAGGCTCCCACGTCGAGGTCTCCTGGTCGGCGCCGGCCGACGGCGGATCCGCTCTCACCGGCTACACCGTCACCCTCGGTGCTGGCCGGACCGCCGAGGTCGACGCGCGCGCCACGTCGTTCACGTTCGATGACGTCGCTCCGGGCTCGTACGCCCTGACGGTCACCGCGCACAACGCGATCGGATCCACCGCCTCCGCCGAGACGCCCGTGACGGTCGCCGACCCCGCTGCCGTGCAGGGTGCGGTCGCGATCGCCGGCGATCTGCGTCCGGGCGGATCCGTCACCGTCACCGCGTCCGACCTCGCCGCCGACGCGGCAGGCTTCGTGGTCGTGGTGCACTCCGACCCCGTCACCCTCGGCACCGGCTCGACCGACGGGGCCGGCGCGTTCACGCTGCAGGCCGCGCTGCCCACGTCGCTGCCCTCGGGGGCGCACACCGTGACCGTGTCGTTCAACGGCACGACCGTCGCATCCGCGTCGTTCACGGTCGCGGCGGCCGGCGGCGGCGATGCCGGATCCGGCGGCGGAACCGGATCCGGTGCGGGGTCGGGCGGATCCGACGCCGATGCAGGTTCGGCGGGATCCGGTTCGGCTGGTTCGAGCGGCCTCGCGACCACCGGATCCGACGCGCCCATCGCGCTCGGCGTCGCAGGCGCCCTCGTGATCGCCGTCGGCGTGCTGCTGCTCGCACGACGTCGCACCGGGCTCGACCAGAACTGACCGCAGCACGACGAGGGGCGCAGGACCGAAGATCCGGTCGTGCGCCCCTTCGTCGTCCGTGCGGGCCGAGCTACCGCGGTCCGCGCCGGAACAGACCGGCGAACAGCGCGTGCAGCAGGGGCAGCGCCGAGACGCTCATCAGCACGATTCCGAGCACCGGGTTCACGGCGAGCACGAGTGCCCCGCCGATGAGCAGCGCGGCGAAGAGCAGCCCCGAGATGCCGCGGCGGATCAGCCCGTCGATGCGGTCGAGCCGGCGCTCGATGCGCGACGTGTCGAATGTGACGGATCCCTCGTCGACCCGGGTGATGATGTCATCGATCCGCTTCGGCAGCCGCCAGAGGGTGGCGGCGTTCACGACGGCCTGCTGCGCGACGTCCCGCACGAGGTTGCCGCTCTCGTCCGCCAGCAGTCGGGTGGCGTAGGGTTCGATCGACTCCCAGATGTTGAACTGCGGATCAAGTCCGCTGCACATGCCCGAGGTGAGCGAGACAGCGCGGATGAGCAGGAGGAGCCCCTCCGGCAGCTGCACCGGCAGCGAGCGCATGGTGTCGCCGAACTCCTCGGCGAAGCCCTGGAACTCCCGCGGATCCACGTCACGCAGTTCGGCGAAGCCCATGCCGCCGAAGCGGGCGAAGAGGGCGGTGAGGGCCCGCTCCAGCTCGCGGTTCTCGGCGGAGGGCATGAGCACGCCGATCTCCTGCGCGGCGGCGACCATGCCCTTTCCGTCGCGGGAGGCGGCGGCGATGAACAGCGTGCGCAGCCCGTGCCGGATCCCCTCGGGCACCTCCGCCATCATGCCGAAGTCGATGAACGTGAGCCGCCAGGCCGGGTACGCGGCGCCGGTCGCCGGAGCCGGGCCGGTCGCTGAGCCCGTCGAAGCGCCGGGCATCCCCAGGCCGCCCGCCCGGTGCGGGGTGACGAAGATGTTGCCCGGATGCGGATCCGCGTGCACGAACCCGTGCGTGAAGAGCTGGTCGAACATGACCTCGGCGAACACGCGGGCGACGTCGGCGGGGTCGATGCCGGCCGCGCGCAGGGCGTCGACGTCGTTGATCTTGATCGCGGTGACATCGGAGAGCGTGAGCACGCGACGCGTGGTGCGCTCCCAGGCCACGAGCGGCGCATCGACCCGCGGGTCGTGGGCGAAGTTCTCGGCGAACCGCTCCGCGGCCGAGGCCTCGTGGAGGTAGTCGATCTCCTCGAGGCTGGTCTGCGCGAACTCCTCGACGAGCGCGGGCGCGTCGACCCGGTCGGCGATGAACCTGATGCGTCGCAGCCAGCCTGCGACGCGGCGCAGTGCGGCGAGGTCCGTCGCGACCACCTGGTCGATGCCGGGGCGTTGCACCTTGACCACGACGTCGGCGAACCCGGCGTCGGCGGCGTCCAGGTCGGACAGCCGGGCACGATGCGCCTGTCCGAGCGAAGCAGCGGCGAGCGGAGTGTCATCGAACGAGGCGAAGGCTCGGGCGAGCGGCACACCGAGCTCGGCCTCGGCGAGCGCGCGGATCTCGCCGATCGGGACGGGCGGGACCTCATCCTGCAGGCCCTCGAGCTCCTTCGTGATCTCGGGCGGCAGCACGTCCAGGCGCGAGGACATGAACTGGCCGACCTTGATCATCAGCCCGCCCAGTTCGACCGCGAGCGCATGGAAGCGCTGAGCGAGCACCCGCATCCGGCGCTCGCGTGACCGCTCCGCCACGCGCGCGAAGCCGATCCGCGGCAACGCGAGTTCGAACCACCACGTCTGCACGAGCACGCGCGCGGCGAACCCGAGGATCCGCCGGTACCTGGCGCGCAGCGGAGGACCGGCCTCGACCGCGGTGCGCGGGGACGCGCTCACATCGGAAGCCTGCACCGTGTCCGGGGTCGGTCGCCCGGGGGATGCAGGCGTCGCCCGCACGGGCGCGGCCGGCCCGGCAGACGTGGGCACCGAATCCGGGCGCGCCGCGGACGCGTCCGGTCGCGCGGCCTCCGCTGCAGGCGCGGAAGCCGTCGCGGCGGGCGCCTGGTCCGGGCTCTGACTCAGGAACCAGTCGTCGGTGTCGCCGGCCGCCATCAGTCGGCGAGGATCGCGTACAGCTTGCGTCGGGCCTCGTCGAGCACCTCGATGGCCTGCTGCACCTGTTCCGGAGTGCCCGTGCGTGCGACCTGGGCCGCGGCGCCCGCGAGGTCGACGCCCGCCTTGGGCAGTGCTCCGAACGATGCCGAACCCGCGCGGGCGCCGGAGCTCTCCCACGGCGGCGTGCCGGCCTCGTCCGCGACCGCACGGCCGGCCTCGGTGAGCGAGTAGGTCTTGCGCCCACCCTGCTCGGCCGCTTCGATGAGCCCTTCGTCCGCGAGCAGCTGCAGCGTGGGATAGACGGATCCGGCACTCGGCTTCCACGAGCCGCCGCTGCGCTCCTCGATCTCCTGGATGATCTGGTATCCGTGCATGGGCTGCTCGGCGAGCAGTGCGAGCACGGCGGCGCGCACATCTCCGCGAGCCATGCGCGGGGTGGACGGCCGCTGGTCGAAGGCGGAGCGCAGGTGCTCCATCGCCTCCCAGAGCCCCGCGGTCGGGTTCATACCAGGGCGTCCGCCGAAGCCTCGCCCTCCGCTGGAGCCGAACCCCATTCCGCCGAAACCGTGCGATGCATAGCTGTTGTCCATGACGACCTCCTCAGGTCCGAGTCCTGTCGAGCGATAGTCAACGATATGTCGTTATGTATCGGAAGGGAAGACTGGATCCGGATCCGAAGCTGCTTCACAGAGACCCCGCCGCCTGCCGCGCACAACTCAGGCTGGATCTCGCTGCGACGCGGTGAAAGGGGCCCGATCCGGCGATTTCCGAAGCTCCAGCCTGAGTAGCGCGCAGGGCAGCGACGATTCCGATGCGCTCAATTCAGGAGGAATTCGTCCGGAGGTCCCACGGAAGCACCAAAACACGCCGAACTCGAGAATTCGTCCTGAATTGAGAACGCAAGTTGGACGAGTCCGCCAGGCGGCGCCCTCCAGTGAGGTCCGACGGGCACGAGCCGCACCCGCCCAGACCGCCCGCCACGCCCGGCCCACCACCCGCCACGCCCTACGGTTGAGGGATGACGATCACCGCCGCGGCAGACGGATCCGCCCTGGGAAACCCCGGCCCCAACGGCTGGGCCTGGTACATCGACGACGACAACTGGGCCGCCGGCGGATCCCCGCACGGCACGAACAACCAGGGCGAGCTGCGGGCCGTGCTCGAGCTGCTGCAGGCGACCGTGGGCGCGGCCGGCGAGAAGCTCGTGATCGAGTGCGACAGCCGGTACGTGATCGACTCCGTGACCAAGTGGATGCCGGGCTGGAAGCGCAAGGGCTGGCGCAAGTCCGACGGCGGGCCGGTGCTCAACCGTGACCTGCTCGAGGGCATCGACGAGGCGCTGCGCGGGCGCGACGTCTCGTTCACCTGGGTCAAGGGTCACGCCGGACACCCCCTCAACGAGGCCGCGGATCAGCGCGCGAACGCCGCCGCGACCGCGTATCAGCGCAAGCAGGATCCGGACCGCGGTCCGGGGTTCACCGGCGGCGCTACGGTCGCCGTGACGCCGGCGCCGACGCCTGCCATGACCTCTGCTCCGGAGGCTCGCGACGCGACTCCTACCGCCGGGTCCTTCTCTCTCCCTGTCGTCGCCTCTTCCGCCGCTCCGGCGCCCGCGCTCTGGGCCGAGGCGTCGGACCTGCTCGACGGGCTCGACCTCCCCACCGACGCGACCCCGATCGAGCTGCGGGTGACGCTCAGCGCCGAGGAGCACGCCCGCCTTCGCGACCGCGCCGACGCACAGGGCGTGACGCTCGAAGAAGCGCTGCGCCGGCTGATCTGAGGCCGCGGCGCCGGCCTCCTCCTGACCGACTCGCCGTCTCAGCGCGAGATTCAGCGCGAGCGCAGAGCCACGCGGGTCTGCGTCTGCGCGGCGCCGCACTCCTTCTTCAGCCGCCGGAGCAGGCGATCGAGCGACGCGGTGTCGCGGGTGAACGCGCGCACCATCCCGTCGTAGGGGCCGGTCATGTGCACGGCGTCGACGATCTCGGCGATCGACCCGACGCGCTCCGCGAACACGTCGAAATCGGTCACCTCGTCCAGGCGCACGTCGATGAACACCTCCAGCCCGCCCCGCGGATCGGGGGCATCGCTGCCGGTGCGGATCGTGTAGCCGAGGATGATGCCGCTCTCCTCGAGGCGTCGCACGCGCGCCGCGGTGGCGTTGGTGCTGAGCCCGATCGTGCGCCCGAGGTCACTGAACGATCGGCGTGCATTCTCTTGAAGTAGACCGATGATCTGTTCGTCAAGCACGTCCATGCTGATCAGAATAGTCGCAGGACAGAGAGATGCGCTGTTCAGTCACGACGCTCCCGCCACACTGGACTCCATGGACGCATTGTGGGTGCCCGCGGTGGCCGGCGCGTTGGCCGGGCTCGGCGTGGCGATGCCGCTCGGCGCGATCGGCGCTCTGCTGCTGCGCGAGGGCATCGTGAACGGCTTCCGCGTCGGCGCCGCCGCGGCCGCGGGTGTGGCGACCGTCGACCTGCTCTACTGTGCCGTCGCCACCGCGACAGGGGCTCTCCTCGCCTCCGCGATCGAGGGCTTCCGCGGCCCGTTCCTGATCGCCTCCGGGGTCCTCGTCGTCGGGATCGGGATCCTGCAACTGCTGCGGATCCGGCGAGATCCAGGATCCGATGCGCCCGATGTCGGCAGGATCTCCGCACTGCGTGCCTTCGTCCGATTCTTCGGGCTCACCGCGATCAACCCGATGACGCTGATCTACTTCATCGCGCTCGGCGGCGCGGTCACGGCGCGCAGCACCTCGGCGGCGGGGCCGGTGGTCTTCGTGGCCGCTGCGGGGATCGCGTCGTTCGCATGGCAGCTCATGCTCGCCGGCGCGGGCGCCGCGTTCGGCCACCTGATCGGACCGCGCGCCACCCGGATCATCGGGATCGCGGCCTCGATCGTGGTGATCGGTCTCGGGGCCGTGGTGCTCGCCGAGGGCATCGGCGCGCTCGCCACCCGTTAGCGCGCCGCCCACAGGTGCACGGGCGCCTCGGATTTGTGCACGATCTTCGGACGGATCGGGCACGTTCCTCCGAAGATCGTGCACATCTCCGAGCCTGGCGCACGACCATCAGCTCGGCGGACTGCACGGGTCAGCCCGGCTTCGTCACCGCGCCGCGAGCAGCTCGCGCAGCCGGGCGGCCTCCTCGGCCGGCATCGAGTAGGTGTGCTCGGGCGCGGGGTACACGCGGTCGCGCACCTCGTCGGCGTAGGCGGTCACACCGTCGATCGCCGCGGTGCGCAGGTTCGCGTACCGCTTGACGAATTTCGCAGCCCCGCCGTCGTAGATCCCCAGCAGGTCGTGGAACACGAGCACCTGCCCGTCGGTGTCGGATCCGGCTCCGATCCCGATCACCGGGATGTCGAGGAGCGGCATGAGCGCAGCGGTGACCTCGCCCGGTACAGCCTCGACCACGAGCAGCGCGCAGCCCGCGTCCTGCAGGGCGAGGGCGTCGTCGATGAGCGACAGCGCCGCATCCGCCGTGCGACCCTGCGCGCGGTAGCCGCCGAGCGACGTCGCCGTCTGCGGCGTGAGTCCGACGTGGCCGACGACGGGGATCCCGGCCTCCACCAGCGCCCGCGCGCGCTGCACCGAGGTGCCGCCGCGCTCGATCTTGACGAGGTCGCAGCCGGCCTCCTTCACGAAGCGCTGGGCCGTGGCGAGGGCCTGCGCGTCGGAGGTCTCGTACGAGCCGAACGGCAGATCCGCCACGAGCAGCGGCTTCGTGAGGCCGCGTCGAACCGCCTTGGTGAGCATGATCATCTCGTCGACCGAGACGGGCACCGTGCTGTCGTAGCCGAGCACCGTCATCGCGGCGGAGTCGCCCACGAGCACGATGTCGACGCCGGCCGCCTCGACGATCTGCGCGCCGGGGTGGTCGTACGCGGTGACCATGACGATCGGCTCACCCGCGGCCTTCTTCGCGGCGAGGTCGCTCAGCGTGAGCCGGCGGCTGGGTGCGGCATGCGCGCTCATCGTGCGACTCCCGTCAGCAGTTGGTCCACGGCGGAGTCGACCTGGATGATCGCGTTCGCCCGGTCGACATGCACCACGGTCGGCGCGTAGGTGGAGAGGTCTTCGGCGGAGTAGTCGGCGTACGAGATGACGATCACGGTGTCGCCCGTGTGCACGAGTCGAGCGGCGGCGCCGTTGACCTGGATCACTCCGGATCCGCGCTCTCCCGCGATCGTGTACGTCTCGAAGCGGGATCCGTTGTCGACGTCGACGACGTGCACCTGCTCGTGCGGGAGGATGTCGGCCGCCTCCAGCAGATCGGGATCGATCGTGATGGAGCCGACGTAGTGCAGGTCGGATCCGGTGATCGTCGCGCGGTGGATCTTCGACTTCAGCATGGTGCGTCGCATCAGGCGTCGCCTCTCCTGTCGGCAGAACGGAGGATGTGGTTGTCGATCAGTCGCGCGGCGCCCACGTTCGCGGCGACCGCGAGCAGCGCCTCGCCATCGAGGCGTACGACGGGGCGAAGGGTCTCGGTGTCGCGGAGCTCGAGGTATTCGGGAGTGATCCCGGCATCGGCGAGGATCGCACCGGCGGCAGCGGTGAGGGCGCCGGTGTCGCGCTCTCCCGTGTCCGCGAGGGCCTGCGCCGCATCGAGCGCGCGGTTCAGCGCGGTCGCCCGCCGCCGCGCCTCGGGGTCGAGGTAGACGTTGCGCGAGCTCATGGCCAGCCCGTCGGCCTCGCGCACGATGGGGCAGGCCTCGATCCGCACGTCGAGGTTCAGATCGCGCACGAGCCGGCGGACGACGAGCACCTGCTGCGCGTCCTTCTGCCCGAAGTAGGCGACATCGGGGGCGACGATGCCGAACAGCTTGGCGACGACCGCGGCGACGCCGTCGAAGTGATGCGCGCCTCGGCTCGCGCCGTCGAGCACGTCGGTGATGCCGGCGATGTGGATCGTCGTGGCGAAGCCGTCGGGGTAGATCTCCGCAGGCTCGGGTGCGAACAGGATGTCCGCGCCCTGCTCGTCCGCCATCGCGGCATCCCGGGCCTCGTCACGCGGGTAGCGGCTGAGGTCTTCGTTCGGGCCGAACTGCGTCGGGTTGACGAACAGCGACACGACGACGAGGTCGTTGTTCTTCCGGGCCTCTCGCATCAGCGACAGGTGACCGGCGTGGAAGGCGCCCATGGTCGGGACGAGTCCGACGGTCTTGCCGCCGCGCTTGGCCTCACCCACCGCCGCGCGGACCTCAGCGATGGTGCGGATGATCCTCATGCGCGGGTCCCCTCGGTCGATGAGTTCGTCCCGCCCGGGGTCGTTGAGCGAGCGAAGCGAGACGAAACGCCGTCACCACGGTCCGTGCCCGTGGTCGTTGAGCGAGCGGAGCGAGACGAAACGCGGTCACCTTCGGGATCGGCGAGCACACGGGTCTGCGCAATCAGCGCATCGACGACCTCCAGAAGCTCCGGGTTGCCTTCCGCGATGGCCGCCCGCTGCCGTACGACGGTGGCCTCATCCCCGCGGGCGATCGGCCCGGTGAGCGCTTCCGCGGCGCCGCGATCGGCCCAGTTCTCGACGGCCTGCCGGACGAGTGGTGCGAGGATCGCGCGTGCCTCACCCGAGGGGATCCCCGCAGACCCGGCGACCCGCTCGGCTGCGTCGAGCACGGCGAGAAGCAGGTTCGAGGCGATCGAGGCGGACGCGTGATACCCGGCACGGTGCGCATCGTCGACCCGGAACGGCTGCGCACCGAGCGTGCGAGCAACGCTCTCCGCCGTCGCGAGCGCCTCCGGCGTACGCCCGTCGATCGCGGCGCCGATGCCGTGAAAGACGCTGGGCTGCTCGGATCCCGTGAAGGTCTGAAGCGGGTGGATGCTGAAGTCGACGTCGTCGAGCCCCGTCGCCCCGGAGACGTGGCCGACGAGCGCTGCGTGCGGGCGCGCGGCCTCCGCTGCGGCGTGGATCGCCGCGTCGGGCACGCACAGGATCGCGATGTCGACGGCCGGGACGGAGTCGTCGCGGTGGAAAGGTCCGTGCACCGCTAACCCGGCCTCTGCCAGGGCTCGCGCGAGCACGCCGCCGAGGCGTCCGGTACCGACGATGGCGATGCTGCGGTCGGAAGCCGCGGCGGGAGAAGAGGAGGTCGAGTTCATTGTTGGACCCGGTCGGGATCGACGTCCGGGACGGGTCGAGTATCCGCCCACGGCGGGATCCTGGCCAAATTGGAGATCAGACTGCTCGGCCAAACATCCAGATAGCTTGTCTTTATGAGAAGAGATGTAGCTCTCTGGCTGGACTAACGATCTGCAGGCTTGAAGCACCGAGCTATCTGCGTGAGGGATCCCCATCTCTCGACCTCTTCGAGGAGTCGGGCCATCTGCGCCACGCGCGGGCGACGCGCCGGGAAAGTCGGCGGCCGCTGGTTGGCTGGATGGATGGAGATCTCCACGCTGGTCCTGCTCGTCATCGTCGCCGTGCTGCTGGTCGCGTTCGCGCTCACGGCGTGGGTTCTGATCAGGCGCAACCGCCGCACGAGGGACGAGCTGCAGCGTCGCTACGCCGACGAGGAGACCTCGCTCGTCGAGCGTCAGGCCAGTGCCACACGCGAACTGCAGAGCACCCACAACGAGACGCTCGCCACGCTGACCACGCGGCATGACGCCGAGATGACGCAGCGCCTGGAGGCGCACGAGGAACAGGTGCGCACGCTCACCGCCGAGCGCGATGCCGCGATCGCGAACGAGGAAGGATCCCGTCTGCTCGCCGGGCGCGGACTGCGCTGGGAGCTCGCGTCGCGCGAGGTGCTCGTCGACGCATGCGAGGCAGCGGGGCTCGATGCGATCGTCGCGACGAACATCGTGTTCTCGCCGAGCGACGAGGGATCCATCGCGCCGTACTGCGCACAGCTCGATCACCTGGTGGTCACCGAGAAGGCGGTCGTGCTGGTCGACAGTAAGAACTGGAAGGGCCTCATCCTCGACGGCAAGAAGCCGTCCTCACTCGCGGGAGCTCTCGGGGTGCTGTTCGATGAGAGCACGCTGCCGACATCGTTCGCGATCGCGGTGTCGCGGGATGGCGGCGAACGCCTTGACGTGCGCACATTGCTCGGGGCTGACTCCCCCGCCTCCCAGGTGCGACGCCAGGCTCGCCGCTTCTATCAGCACCTGTCTGCACGACACGGATCCGCGCCCTACCTGCAGACCTGCGTGTTCTACTCGCACCCGGACGCACGCGTGTGGACCGGGGGCTTCGACGAGACGGCGAAGGCGCAGCCGACGCGAATCGCGTCCGTCCGCACCATCCAGAAGGCGCTCCTCGATGCGCAAACGGGTGGGCCCGCCGGACCCTCGTCGCACCAGCTCACGCAGCTCGTCACGACGGTGCGCGAACTCGGTGCCGACCTGCACGGTACGGGACGGTTCGCCTCGGAGTTCCGCAGCCCGGTGCCGCTGAACTTCCGGATGCCCGCGCACGGGAACCTCTCCGTCCAGGCCGCGTCCTCCGAAGGCCCGCGGATCCGGGAACGGCGCAGCGAACGGGTCTGACGCGGGCGGTATCGGCGGCGGCTCTGTTTCGAGTCAGCAGCCGGGGGCGCTGGGCCGCTCAAGGCAGGTGCCCTGAACAAGGGCCGTGTGCGCCTTGACGACGCGGATCTGCTGGCTTGCGGGCGGGCCGTTCAGCGTGCCGTTGATCGGGATCCAACCGGTGCCGAGGTCGACGTCCGCGGCGTAGGTGACCGTGACGGTGACTGTGTAGGTGCCGGGCTGCTTGTAGACGTGACTCGTGTCGGTGGGCGTGAACTGGGCCTGGCCGCTCGCGTCCCAGGCTGTGCCCGGCGTCGTGCTCGTGCGCTGCTCACCGTCGCCGTAGTCGAACGCGTAGCTCACGGGCGTGAAGCGGATGGTGAGCGCCCGACCGAGGATCGTGCCCGGGACCGTCTCGGTCTTGGCACTGCTGAGGAAGTTCGCCGGGAGTCCGACAACGGCGACGTTGTCCGGCTCGCCTGCGACGGTCGCTGTGGACGGGACGAAGCGCGCCAAGTCTGAGACCGTGACGCTCCAGCCGGGGACGGCGGGAGACGGTTGCCCGTTTGCCACACCCAGGGGTGCGAGAGAGCGGCAGAAGGCACTGGGCAGCCCGGGGGTCGCGGCGCAGATTTCATATGGGGACGGTTCTGCGGTGCCGCCGTCACCTGGGGTACCCGGCGCCTCGGGGCTACTGCCGTCTGAACCTCCTGTGCCGTCGCCGCCATCCGTCACGGTGTCCCCGATTTCGACCACGTCGCCATCTACTGGGCAGTTGCCCGTCTGCACCATCTTCCAATCGCACCCTGCCGTGGACGCCGCACGCGCCGCCATTGCCAGATCGGGGCAAGACAACGCCAGAAGCATCACACATGTGGCGAGGATGACTGCCAGCGCCCATCGAGGGGTTTCGCGGGCCATCAGCCACAAGGCTCCGCGCTCCCGGAAATCTCAAAGATCCTCATCGAGGATCGCGATGGCATCGTCTTGATGCTGAGCGCAACCACTGGCTGCCGAGTTGGAGGAGTCACGTCCTTGCCTTGTGCGTCAACTACCCTGCTCTTGGAGATGTCGAGGCACGCCACGCTGTCGACTGCACGAGACTCTGGGTCGAACGCCTTGGGCGTAAACCTGACCACCGTCGAAACCCCCTCAATGTGTGTGCCACCCGCGTCCTCGTCCCTTGCAGATTGGATGTCATCCTCCAAGGCAGAGCCCGCGAGGAACTCTTGCGGGTCCACGCCATCTCCGCCGTTCTGCATCTGGTTCTTCGCGTCCACGAATCGCCCAAAAGCCTGTTCCGCGGCCTTGAACGCTTCCGCCTCGCTCGTAAACAGCGGAGTGGGCGTGGGCTTCGGCGCAGGGCCAGGCGTGCAGCCGGCGAGACCGACCGCGGCGGCGACGAGCACTACGGCGATGCCCGCTCGAAGCGGCTCCACGAGGCGACCGGCACGGCCGGCCGTGGTCATGAGAGCGCTGCGTCGAGGGTTCACTCCCACACCGTAACCGGATCGGGGGCGTCGCCGGGGGAGTTATCCACAGGCGCAACCACGGAAGGGTGCCGCGTTTCGTCTCGCTTCGCTCGCTCAACGACCCCGGGGGAGCCCAGCGCCGCGTTTCGTCTCGCTGCGCTCGCTCAACGACCCCAAGGGAGCCAGGCCCAGCGCCGCGTTTCGTCTCGCTGCGCTCGCTCAACGACCGCAGCGGACGGCGTCAGCGCGCCGCGACCCCGCGCATCACCAGGTCCACGAGCCCGTCGACGCGTTCCGCTGTGAGGGGCCGCCCGAGTAGCGCCGCGTACGAGGTCGCCGCGACGAACTGGTCGGCGACGGCAGACGGATCCACGTCGGCACGCACCGTTCCCGCCTCCTGCGCGCTGGTGACCCGGGCGACGATCCACGACACGATCGGATCCGCGAACCGGTGGTTCAGGGCCTCACCCAGCTCCGGATCCGTGGCGGTCACCGCGATGAGCGCGCGGGCCAGCTCGACGTTCTCGGCACGGGATAGGTGCTCCCCTGCGGTCGCGAACCACGACCGCAGGTCCGCGGCGAGATCCGAAGAGAACGGCAGGTCAGCCTCAGCGCCCGGCAGCGCGCCCTCCAGCAGCGCCTCGCCGAGGATCGCCGCCTTCGAAGGCCACCATCGGTAGATCGTCTGCTTCGAGACGCCCGCCTCGGCGGCGAGGCCCTCGATGGTCACCGCGGCATAGCCGTCCGCGGCGAGCGCGGCGCGCATCGCCGCCAGCACCGCCTGGCGGGCGTTCTCACTGCGGGGACGGGGCACCCTCCGAGAGTAGCGAGGTGTACGCTCCTCAATAAGTGGACGCACCGTTGCGAAACCTGATCGCGATCCAGAGGACCGCGACGTGACGAACCGGATCCACACGCTCACGAAGGAGACACCCATGGCCCTGACCGCGAATTCCTCCATCGGCGACTGGCTGGCCGACCCGACCGGCGGTGAGCTGATCCGCGGGCTGCTGGCGCAGTCCGGGGCGAGCGCCGACTCGCTCACCCCCGTGCTCGGCCTGCCCCTGCAGCAGCTCGTCGTGATGAGCCAGGGCGCGATGCCGCAGTCCGTGGTCGACGACATCGTGCGCGCCGCGAACGGCGGAGTGATCCCCGAAGACACCACTCCGACCGGTTGGACCGAGCAGACGACCCCCGGCCGCTTCGCCGGCAAGACCGTGATCGTCACGGGCGCCGCGTCGGGAATCGGCAGGGCCACGGCGTCGCGCATCTCCCGCGAGGGCGGCCGCGTCATCGCGTGCGACATCGCGGCCGACAAGCTCGACGCACTGGCCGCCGATCTCCCCGGCATCGTGACGGTCGCCGGCGACCTCACTCAGCAGGACGCGATCGACCGTGTCGTCGCCGCCGCCGGCGACCGCATCGACGGCCTGGCGAACGTCGCCGGCATCAACGACGACTTCTCCCCCGCCGGCGAGACGCCCGATGCCGTGTGGGACCGCGTGATCGCGATCAACCTGACCGCGCCGTTCAAGCTCATGCGCGCGGTCCTCCCGATCATGGAAGCGGCGGGACGCGGATCCATCCTCAACGTCTCGAGCGAGGCCGGACTGCGCGGCAACGCCTCGGGCAACGCCTACACCGCCAGCAAGCACGGCATCATCGGCGTCACGAAGTCGGCGGCGTTCATGTACGGGCCGAAGGGCATCCGGGTGAACTCCGTCGCCCCCGGCGGCGTCGCGACCGGCATCCCGATGCCTCCGCACATGTCCGAATACGGATCCGGCCGACTCGCCCCGTTCCAGCAGGCCATCCCGACGGTCGCGACGGCCGAGCACCTCGCCGCGTCGATCACCTTCCTGCTCTCGGACGACGCCGTGAACATCAACGGGGCGGTTCTCGCCTCCGACGGCGGATGGTCGGTGCAGTAGCGCTCCGTAGCCTGAACGCCGCGCCCGGTCAACCCCCTTCGCGACCCGATGGATCACGGCTAGCGTCGTGCTCGTCACCGGGAGATGGACACAGGAGGGAAGTTCCGGGCGCATGCGGGATCCCCAAGGCTTCAGGACTCCCGCCAAGCCGCGGAACCCCGAGGACCCGGGCCGGATAGCCACCGGCCCGGGTCCTCGCCGGTCAACGGGCGCCGGATCATCACCGCGATCTTGCGCGTCAGCCCCCAGGATCCGATCGAAAGGCGTAGCGTCCGGAGCATGGCAACCCTCTATTACGGCGGATCCGAGCATCCGATCGAGATCGAAGACGTCGCCCTCGCCCACCTGAAGATCGTGATCGCGACGAAGCTGCGCCGCAACGAGAGCTTCACGCTTTCCTGGCGCCACGACGGCACCCAGCCCCTCGGGCGCTCCACGATCTGGCTGCACCCCTCCATCCCGCTGCGGTTCGAGTTCACGGATCCGACGCCCCCCGAGATCGACCCGCGACGCGTGCAGGCTTACGCGAACTCGGCCAACACCTCCGGCGGGATCCTGCTCCCCGACGAGGCCACGCTCAAGCTCTGACACGAGAGGATCCGGTCGGGCGCGAGATCGCCGGCCGTCGTGCACGCCCCGCAGCGATCCACGGATCCGGATCTCCGGGCATCCCGTGCGTTCGTTCGTGGATCCATTCAGCGCACCAGACGCTCCTGTAGCGGCCCACAGCTGCCAGCCGCCAGCTGCCAGCGCGGGCGCGCGGATCACATCCGTGCCGACGGGTGGTACGGCTCGGGTCAGTTCTCCTGGGGGTCGGCGTCGGTCTCGGCCGCGATGCGGTCGGCTTCGGCGCTGTCGATCTGTTCGTCGTTCCGATCCGGGTCGAGCTTCTCGTGGCCGTCCGAATCCTCCACGAGAGGCGGGTCGGAGAGCTCATCCTCCGGATCCTCCGGGACCAGCGGCATCTGCGGGTTGTTCGTCATGGCGCGCTCCTTCACATCGGGGAGTCTCGGTCTGAACCGCCGTCGGGTGACGGACGGGCTCCAGGTACACGGCACACGCTAGGCCGGCAGAACGCCGGCGTCTGCTGGCTTGTCACCGCGCTTCCGGCGTGCTAGCCGCGGATGTGCAGGGCGCGGTTCAGGCGGTTGTCGTAGGGATGCGCCGGATCCACACGATCCGCGCCGTCCCTGTGCGGAGCTCGTTCGGCACAGGTTGCGTGCGGTCGCCGTCGCACTGGGGGAGGTCCCGCGGAGGATGCCGACATCCGATACGGAGGAGATGACATGAGCGACCGCAAGCTCGACCTGATCATGAAGCTGCTGGCGAAGGCCGAGAGCACCACACCCCAGGAGGCGGAGGCGCTCACCGAGCACGCCGAGCGTCTGATGCTGAAGTACGGCATAGAGAGAGCGCGCCTCGACGCTCGACGAGCCCTCCACGGAGGCGCGCACGAGGAGATCGTGCGCGAACTCATGCTGTTCAGCGGTTCCTACGCCCGAGACATCCGCGAGCTCGGCGCGGGAGTCGCCGTCGCCCTCGGCACCGTGCGCCCGCTCTTCGGCGCGTCCGGCGGAGACTGTGCGCTCTACCTCGTCGGCTGCGCGTCGGACGTGTCGCAGGCGCGGATCCTGATCGCCAGCCTGCAGGTGCAGTCGATGGTCGCGATGCGGCACTGGTGGACCGCCGAACGCGACCGCTACCCCTGGTTCGACGACACCGTGCGACGGCGTGCACGCAGCGGTTTCGTGCGCGGGTTCGGCGTCGGCGCCGCAGACCGGATCCGCGAGTCCCGCGCGGCTGTGATCGAGGAGTCCGGCACCGGCACTGAGATCATGCTGGCCTCGCGTCGCGAACGCGTGGACGACGCCGTACGCGCGATGAACACGCGACGGGCGCGCTCCCGCGACGGCGCCGACCCCGGATCCTTTCTCAGAGGACGCAGCTCGGGCCGAGAGGCGAACGTCGGCGGGCGACCCGTCGCGCCGTGAGGGGCCAGACCGTGAGGGGTCGGGCGGGAACCAATCGGCCGTCAGCCGCCGAGGCCGTCGTCGAAGACCTGCAGCGCCGAGGTGTCGTTCGTGGCGTCGGTGCGCGTGAGGCGCTTGCCGCGGAAGAAGTCCGGTGAGACCTTCGCCTGGACGAACATGAGGATCACGCCCAGGCCCAGCACAGTGACGCCGATGATCCCGACCAGGCCCACGCCGCCGATGTTGCTGCCGGATCCGGCTTCCGGATCCATGGCGTCGATCGTCGTCTTGACGAACACGATCAGCAGCAGGATCCCGCCGAGGCCGGGCAGCACGATCTTCATCATGATCGATCCGAAGCCCTCGCGGATCGCCGCCTTGCGGAAGTACCAGGGGCTCGCGAGCGCGGTGACGCCGTAATAGAAGCACACCATCATGCCGAGCGCCGTGATCGTGTCCCACAGCACGTCCTCGCTGATGAAGCGCATGACGGCGTAGAACACCGAGGCGACGATCGACGAGAGCAGCAGCGCCACGTGGGGCGACTTGTACTTCGGGTGCACCTTCTTCAGCGATGCAGGCAGCGCGCCGTAGTGCGACATCGCGAGCAGGGTGCGCGCGGGCGAGATCGCCGTCGAGTTGATCGACGCCATCGCGCTGACCAGGATCGCGAGCGAGAGCAGGATCGCGGCCGGGCCCATGACCGGATGCGCGAGCGCCGCGAACACGTTCTCGATGATCTCGGAGTTGCCGAGACCGGTCGGCCCGTCGCCGAGACCGGCGAACGCGACGGTGGCGGTCGCCGTACCGACGTAGAGGACGACCAGGATCGCGACGAGGATCGTCGCCGCCTTGCTCTCCGTGGAGAGGCGCCCCTTCGACGGCTTGGTCTCCTCGCCCATCGTGAGCACGGTGTCCCAGCCCCAGTACACGAAGATCGACACGGCGATGCCGGCGGCGAACGCGCTGAAGCTGGACACCTCGAACGGGTTGAACCAGCTCAGCTCCGGCAGCTTCGCCTCCTTGTTGGCGGGGTTCGCCGCGCCCACGAACATCGCGATCACGAACCACACCATCACCGCCATCTGGAAGATCACGGTGATGTACTGGAAGATCTTCGTCGAGGTCATGCCTCGGTACGAGATGAGCGTCGCGAGAGCCATGAACCCCAGGCACACCGCGATGTTGATGAACTTGTTCGCGGCGAGGTCGGCGATCGCCGGGTTGCCGACGGCGATGCTGATCGACTGGAACAGGAACTCCACGGCGATGCCGGCCAGATTCGACAGCACCAGCACGGTCGCGGCGATCAGGCCCCAGCCGGCCATCCACCCGATCCACGGTCCGAAGGCGCGGGTGGCCCAGGTGAACGACGTGCCCGAGTCGGGCATCGCCGAGTTGAGCGCGCGGTAGCCCAGCGCCACAAGCAGCATCGGGATGAAGCCCATGAGGAAGATCGCGGGGGTCTGATAGCCGACCTCGCTCGCGGCGGGTCCCACGGCGGCGGTCAGCGTGTACGCCGGCGCACACGTCGAGATCCCGATCACCAGACAGCCGAGCACTCCCACGGTGCCCGTCGGGAGGCCCTTCTTGCTGATGCCCGTGACCGAGTCGAGCGTGCGCGTAGCCGGATCCGGCGCGCCCTGGTCGTACTTCACACTCATGCGATTTCCTGCTTCCTGCGCTCCGTCGCACGGCCGCCCCGATGGCAACACGGTGTCCGGCAACGCTGCGCCCCGCGTCAATTCTATGGGTGGGCTGAAAGCGGCTCAGGCTCGGCCGCCTCGAGCGGGTGGCCCGGGCGCCCTCGAGCAGGTGGTGCGGCCGCCTCGAGCAGGCGGCCCGTGCGCCCTCCGGCGGGTGACGATCTGCACATCCTGTGACGATCAGCACACGTTTCAGCCGGATCCGGTGTGCTGATCGTCGCATCGTGTGCAGATCGTCGCGGCGAAGCCTCCCGAACCACGCGCGGATCCGGGCCTTCCGCCGCCGGTAGACTGGGTCCGCCCCGCCTCCCCTCGCTCCAGGAGCCCGCGTGACCGTCAACGCCCCCACCGTCCACGTCCCCGACTCCGTCGAGAACGCCCAAGCGACTCCGGAGAAGGAGCAGCCGTATGCGGCGCTCGGCCTCAAGGACGACGAGTACGCGCGGATCCGCGAGATCCTGGGCCGCCGCCCCACCTCGGGCGAGCTGGCGATGTACTCGGTCATGTGGAGCGAGCACTGCTCGTACAAGTCTTCCAAGAACTACCTGCGCCGGTTCGGGCAGAAGGTCTCCGACGAGATGAAGAAGCGCCTCATGGTCGGCATGGGCCAGAACGCGGGCGTCATCGACGTGGGCGAGGGCTGGGCCGTCACGTTCAAGGCCGAATCGCACAACCACCCGTCGTTCATCGAGCCCTTCCAGGGCGCCGCGACCGGCGTCGGCGGCATCGTCCGCGACATCATCTCGATGGGCGCCCGTCCGGTCGCCGTCATGGACGCGCTGCGCTTCGGCGCGATCGACGACCCCGACACCGCCCGCGTCGTGCACGGCGTCACCGCCGGCATCAGCTTCTACGGCAACTGCCTCGGCCTGCCCAACATCGGCGGTGAGACGGTGTTCGACGCCGTGTACCAGGCGAACCCCCTCGTGAACGCGCTCGCCGTGGGTGTGCTGCGCCACGAAGACCTCAAGCTCGCGAACGCCACCGGCGTCGGCAACAAGGTGGTGCTCTTCGGCGCCCGGACCGGCGGCGACGGCATCGGCGGTGCGTCGATCCTCGCCTCCGACTCGTTCGACTCGACCGGTCCGACCAAGCGCCCCGCGGTGCAGGTCGGCGACCCGTTCGCCGAGAAGGTGCTCATCGAGTGCTGCCTCGAGCTGTACCGCGACGAGCTCGTCGAGGCGATCCAGGATCTCGGCGCGGCCGGCATCTCCTGCGCCACGAGCGAGCTTGCCGCCAACGGCAACTCCGGCATGCACGTGTCGCTCGACAACGTGCTGCTGCGCGACCCCACGCTGACCGCTGAGGAGATCCTCATGTCGGAGTCGCAGGAGCGCATGATGGCGATCGTCGCGCCCGAGAAGCTCGACGCGTTCCTCGCCGTCGTGAAGAAGTGGGATGTCGAGACCTCGGTCCTCGGCGAGGTCACCGGCGACGGCCGCCTCATCATCGACTGGCAGGGCGAGCGCATCGTCGACGTGGATCCCTCCACCGTCGCCGTCGACGGCCCGGTCTACGACCGCCCGGTGGCCTACCCCACCTGGATCGACGCGCTGCAGGCCGACGCGGCGGAGCTGCTCCCCCGCGACAACGACCCCGAGGCGCTCAAGCAGCAGTTCCTGGCCCTGCTGGAGAGCCCGAACCTCGCCGACACGCGCTGGATCACCAACCAGTACGACTACTACGTGCTCGGAAACACCGCCCTCGCCTTCCCCGACGACGCCGGCATGATCCGCGTCGACGAGGAGTCCGGCCTCGGCTTCTCCATCGCGACCGACGCGAACGGCCGCTACAGCCAGCTCGACCCCTACGCGGGCGCGCAGCTTGCTCTCGCCGAGGCGTACCGCAACGTCGCCGTCACCGGCGCGGAGCCCACCGCGATCACCGACTGCCTCAACTTCGGCTCGCCCGAGAACCCCGAGGTCATGTGGCAGTTCGGCCAGACCGTCGACGGCCTCGCGGACGGCTGCTTCGAGCTCGGCACCCCGGTCACCGGCGGCAACGTCTCGTTCTACAACCAGACCGGCGACGTGCCGATCCACCCGACCCCGCTGGTCGGCGTGCTCGGCATCATCGACGACGTCTCCCGCCGGATCCCGTCCGGCTGGCAGGACGAGGGCCAGAACATCTACCTGCTCGGCACCACCTCGACGGAGCTTTCCGGATCCGCCTGGGCCGACGTCATCCACGACCACCTCGGCGGCCTGCCGCCCAAGGTCGACCTCGCCGGCGAGAAGCGCCTGGCGGGCCTGATCGGCGCCGCGCGCGACGAGTGGCTGATCTCCTCGGCACACGACCTCAGCGAGGGCGGCCTCGGCCAGGCCCTCGCCGAGGGCGTCATGCGCTTCGGCGTGGGCGCGCGCGTGTGGCTGACCGAGCTCATGGAGCGCGACGGCGTGGACGCCGCGACGGCGCTGTTCTCCGAGTCGGCCGGTCGCGTGATCGTGACGGTGCCGCGCGAGGACGACGTGAAGTTCCAGGGCCTCTGCGAGGGCCGGGGCTACCCGGTGCTGCGCATCGGCGTGACCGACAGCGCCCCGCAGCTCGAGGTGCAGGACGTCTTCACGATCTCCGTCGCCGAGCTCCGCGAGACCTCGCAGGCCACCCTGCCGGCCGCGTTCGGCCCGACCGTCGCGGACGCTTCGACAGGCTCACCGGGCCGGGCCTGACGGCCCGCGAAGCGAGGACGCTCATGAACAGCACCCCCGACCCTTCGACGAGCTCAGGGACCGACGAGGACCTCTCGTTCTACAGCGCCCGGCGGCAGCGCCGGATCCGCATCACGGCCTGGGTCGTGATCGTGGCGCTCATCCTGGTGGGCGGCGGATCCGCCCTGCTCACGGTGCTGCTGGGCTGACCGGGGCCGTTTCGGGGGGCGGGCGCACGCTCTCGCTCGTGGCCGGCCCTTGCACGGCCACGCGCAGGAGCGTCCCGACCAATTGCAGGAGCAACCCCCGACGAAGGGGCCGATCCGGCCGGTTTCGGCGTGAATCCACGCGTTCTGCGCGGCGGGCTCCTGCATTTCGCAGGTAGGCTCCTGCATTTCGTCGCCGCGGCGCGCCTGCCGGCCGCCACGGCCACTCCGCACCGAGTAGGTTCGAGAGCATGCGACCCGACCGTGCGGTGACACTGCAGGACATCGCCGATCGCCTCGGCGTGTCCCGCTCGACCGCGTCGTTCGCGATCACGGGGCGCGGCCGCGTGTCGGAGGAGATGCGCCGTCGCGTGCACGAGGTCGCCGATGAACTCGGCTATCGGCCGAACACCGTCGCCCGCAACCTCAAGGGCTCGCGCACGGGCATGCTCGCGCTGCACATCCCACCCGACAGCACCACGATGTCGTACTACATGGAGGCGACGTTCGGCATGGTCGAGGAGGCTGAGCGCACGGGCCTCATCGTCTTCATGCTGCCGTCCGGCGAGCGAGCGGAAGGCTACGACCAGCTGCCCGCCGATGCCGTGATCCTGCTGGATCCCGCCATCGACGATCCCGCGGCGCGCACCCTCCTCTCCGGTCGGGTGCCCGTCGTCACCGGCGAGCGCGTGCCCGAGGGGCTGCCGGCCGCGCGCGGCGTGGTCACCAGCGACCACGTGCCCGCCGTCCGCGAGCTGATGGCGCATCTGCACGAGCGAGGGGCGCGGCATCCGGCGATGGTGCTCCCGGATCTGCAGAGCGACTGGGCGTTCACCGTCCGGGATGCTTTCACCGACTGGTGCACCGAGCACGGCACGCAGCCCCGCACCGTCACGCTGCCGCACCCGTCGGCACCCGAGATGATCCACGCGGCGGTGGCCGAGCTCGTGCGCGACGTCAACGACCCGGTCGATGCGATCCTCTCCGTCTCCGACGGCACCGCGCTCAGCGTCGTCACCAGCGCTCAGCGCCTCGGCCGCCGCGTGGGCGAGGATCTGCTCGTCGCCGCGCTCGTCGACTCCGAGGTGCTCGCCCTGGCGCAGCCTTCGGTCACGGCGATCGACCTGCATCCGCGCGAGTTCGGCCGGCGCTGCGTGCGCGCCGCCGTAGCGGTGATCGAAGCAGCCGCCGGTGATGACCGCACGGTGCGCGAGCTGGTGCCGATCTCGGTGCAGCGCCGGGCATCGACCCGCGGCCCTGTCGTCCCCCCGTCCTCCTGATCCGAGGCCCCTGACCCGGATCCCCGGGGACCTCTGGACCCCGGTGTGCTCGCCCTCGGCTGCCCAGCCCGCCTGATCCGCATCCACGCTCCGCAGCAGATCCCGATGAACACTTGCGCGTGCTTTATCGATATTGCTACCCTGGCGGAACCGACGGATTCCCTGCCGCCGACACGACGACGACGTCGATCCCCCCACCCGCAACGCCTGCGGAACAGGAGCCCCCATGACTCACCCCGCCCCCGGCGAGCCGCTCGCCTCGCCCACGGAACTCACCGCCCAGGTCACCGAAGGCCGCTTCAAGCGGGTGCTGGGCACGCCATCCCTCGTGCTGTTCGGCCTCGTCTACATGGTGCCGCTCACCGCGTTCACGACCTACGGTATCGTCACCCAGCTCACCGGCGGGCGCGTGCCGATGACCTACGTGATCACCCTGGTCGCGATGGTGTTCACCGCCCGCTCGTACTCGCGGATGTCGGTCGCCTATCCGTACTCCGGATCCGCATACATCTACACCCAGCAGAGCTTCGGCGGCGCCATCGGCTTCCTCGCCGGATGGGCGCTGCTGCTGGATTACCTCTTCCTCCCGATGATCAACTACCTGATCGTCGGGCTCTACATGAACCAGACGTTCCCCTCGATCCCGAACTGGGTGTGGATCGTCGGAGCGATCCTGCTCGTCACGGTCCTGAACGTGATCGGCATCGTCTCGGTCGCCCGTGCCAACTTCGTGATCATCGCCGTGCAGACGATCTTCATCATCGCCTTCGTCGTCTTCGCGATCGGATCCGCCACGGGCCACCACGTCGACCCGCTGCTGCCGTTCCGCGGCGACGGCACCGTGACCGGCCTGGGCCCGCTGTTCCAGGGCGCCGCGATCCTGTGCCTCTCATTCCTCGGCTTCGACTCGGTGTCGACGCTGTCCGAGGAGGCGAAGGACTCCACCCGCACCGTCCCCCGCGCGATCATGATCACCACCATCACCGCCGGCGTGATCTTCATCCTGCTCGCCTACTTCTCGCAGTGGGCCTTCCCCTCGAACAAGTTCACTTCGGCCGACACGGCGAGCATCGAAGTGGTCGCGTCGCTCGGCCAGCAGTGGCTCTCCGTGCTGTTCATCGCGGGCTTCGTCGCCGGCGGCATGGGATCGGCGCTGACCTCGCAGGCCTCGGTCGCCCGGATCCTGTTCGCCATGGGACGCGACGGCGTGCTGCCGAGCGCGATCTTCGGAAGGCTGAACAAGCGCTTCGGCACCCCGGTCGTCCCGATCCTGATCGTCTCCGTCGTCTCCCTGTACGCGGCGTTCGCGGATCTGCTGACGATCTCGAACATGATCAGCTTCGGCGCCCTCATCGCCTTCTCCTGCGTGAACCTGGCGACGTTCAAGCACTACTTCATCGACCGCGGCGAGCGCAGGGGATGGCATGCGGTGAACAATCTCGTGCTGCCCGGCATCGGCTTCGGCCTGACGGTGTGGCTGTGGACGAACCTCACCGGAATGACGTTCGTCGTGGGCCTCTCCTGGCTCGCGATCGGATTCATCCTGCTCCTCATCGTCACGCGACTCTTCCGCCGCCCCACGCCGACCCTCGACCTGAAGGAGTGATGGTGGTCGACACGATCGTCATCGGAGCGCGGGTGCGCTCGCTCGCACCGGAGACCGGAGAGGACGCCGACGCCGTCGCCATCACCGACGGCCGGATCACCGCCGTCGGGCCCAGATCCGAGATCCTCCCTCTCGCGGGAGCGGGCACCGAGCTCATCACCCACGCGAGCGCGACGATCATCCCCGGTCTCGTCGATGCGCACAGCCACCCGATCTACAGCCTCGGCATCGTCCGCGGCCTGTCTCTGACGGGCGTGCACACCTATGACGAACTCGTCGCCGCTCTCGAGCGGGGCCGCGACGAACAGGCCGGGGCGGAGTGGTTCCTCGCCTGGGGCCTCGATCCGACCGCGTTCGAGGGTCGCCCGATCGGCAATGCCGCCCTGCACGAGGTGCTCGGCGCCGACCGCCCCGCCTACATCAAGATGTTCGACGCGCACTCGGGCATCGCCTCGGCGGCCGCCCTCGCCCGCGCCGGCATCGACGCCCCGGTCACCTACCCGGACGGATCCGGTGCCGCGGGCGATGAGGACGGCAGCCTCACCGGCCACCTGATCGAGTTCCCGACCATGGAGATCCTCGAGCGCGCCCTCCCCGCCCTGGGGTTCGACGACCGGGTCGCGCAACTTCATCGCCTGCTGTCGGACATGGCCGCGGTCGGCATCACGGCGGCGCACGTCATGGACCTGCAGGATGACGACGCGCTCGACCTGCTCGCGGCGATCGAGGCGACCGGCGATCTCCCCGTGCGCCTGCGGATCTCCCCCTGGGTCACGCCGGAGACGACGGACGACGAGGTCGCGGATCTCATCGCATTGCAGGGCCGGGGCGGGCGGCGCTACCGGGTCGAAGGGGTCAAGTTCTTCATCGACGGCACCGTCGAGGGCGGCACCGCGTGGCTGTCGCGGCCCGACGCTCAGGGCGAGGGGCTGTCCTCGGCGTGGACGCCCGCCGAGGCCTACGCAGAGCGCGTGCGGCAGTTCGACCATGCAGGGGTGCCCACCGCGACCCACGCGATCGGCGAGCAGGGGATCCGCTTCGTCGCCGAGACGCTGGCGGCCCTGCCGAAGGGCGGAGTGCCGCATCGCATCGAGCACATCGAGTCGGTCGAGGACGACGTCATCGCGATGATCGGCGCGAACGGGATCGTCGCGAGCATGCAGCCGACGCACTGCACGCACCACGTGCGCAGGGACGGCTCCGACGACTGGTCGCGACGTCTCGGCGCCGAGCGGGCTGCTCGTGCGTGGCGCACCGCCGACGTGCGGCGCAGCGGGGCGGTGCTCGCCCTGGGCTCGGACTGGCCGGTCGCGGCGTTCGATCCGTGGGAGATCATGGCGGATGCCCAGGGGCGCCGATCCGTCGCGGTGGCCGGTTCCGCACCCGTTGGGCCGGAGCAGGCGCTCAGCGCCGTCGAGGCACTCGAGGGATACACGTCGCATGCGCACCGCGCGGTCGCGTCCGACGGCGGACGGCTCGTCCCCGGCGCCCCCGCGGACCTCGTCGTGGTCGACCGCGATCCGCTGGGCACCTCGCCCGAAGAGTTGCTCGGAGCGCGTGTGCTGCTCACCGTCGTCGACGGGAAGCCCACCGCCGGGCAGTGAGGACCGCCGACTCCGCGGCCGCCGGGGCCGGATCCGGTTCCGCGGCCGAAGTTTTTTGTGACGAATCGTTCCCCCGCTCCGTCAATGAGATGACGTCGCAGACCGCGACACGCACCGGGAGTGCGCATGACGGAGGGGAACGCACATGGCTAACGACATCACCGGCACGCAGACCAAGGGGACTGGGACTGCTGCCGCGCAGGCCGGAAAGACCACGATCGAGGATGCGGTGGTCGCGAAGATCGCCGGCATCGCGGCACGGGACGTTCCCGGCGTGCACGCGCTCGGCGGCGGCGCCGCCCGTGTCGTCGGCGCCATCCGCGACGCACTGAACTCCACCGACCTCGCCCAGGGCATCGCCGTCGAGGTCGGCGAGCGCCAGGTCGCGGTCGATGTGACGCTCGTCGCCGAGTACCCCGTCTCGCTGCAGGATCTGGCGTCGGCGGTCCGCACGGCCGTGTACGCGGCCATGCAGGAGCTCGTGGGTCTCGAGGTCACCGAGGTCAATGTCACGGTCAACGACGTGCACATCCCGTCCGACGACGAGGGTGACGACGGCCAGGAGGCGCGAGTCCAGTGAACGCGAGCACCATCGGCGCCGCCGTCGGTGCGGTGCTCGCCCTGACCTGGGTCGCCTTCGGCTTCTGGGCGTTCCTGTTCGTGGGCCTGGCGATGCTCGCCGGTCTGGGGGTCGGCCGCCTGGTGCGCGGCGACATCGATCTGCACGGGCTGGTCCAGGCGCTGCAGGGGCGGCGCACCTCGTCATGAGCGCGGAGGTCGCGCGCACCGCAGAGCCGGAGCCGCGCGGACGCACGACGATCACGGGCCGGGCGCTGCGCCATCTCGCGGTGGGGATCGTCGCGGGCGCGTCCGGCGCGGGCCCGAATGAGGTCGCCGTGCGCTGGGAAGACGCGAACGGGGGCTTGCACGCCTCGGTGACGCTGCCGCTGGTGATGGGGGACGCAGTGGCACGAACTCTCGAGGAACAGGGCGCCGATCTGCGGATGTCCCTGATGACGGGCATGGCGGGAAGGCGGGTGGACGGCGTGGATCTGCGTTTCTCCGGCGTCCGCCGCGGACACACGAGGAGGGTGCGATGAACGGGGCGCGAAGGCAGGTGGATCGGCGTCTGCTGCGCCGCGAACTCCGTGCTGCACGCACGGGGCCTGCGGTCGTCGTCGCGGTCGTGCTGCTGTTGGCGGCGCTCGTGACCATCGCGGTGTCGTTCTGGACGGCGGACTCCTGGGGGGCGTCCGTGTTCCAGAACGGTGCCGCGACCGTGAGGGCGGCCTGGGGAGAGCCGTCCTGGCGTGCGGCGATCGGCGCGGCAGCGGGCATCGTGGGCATCGCGCTCATCGTGCTCGCGCTCGTGCCGGGCCGCCGCCGCCGACACGGACGAACGACCGGACGGGTGGAGCTCGTCGTCGACGACGGTCTGCTCGCCGACGTGGCAGCGCAGGCCGTGGCCGCGCGCTGCCAGCTGCCTACGACACAGGTCTCCGCCACGATGACGGCGAAGCGGGTGCGGGTGCGCATCCGCCCCGTGAGCGGCGTGCCCGTCGACACCGCGGGTGCGGCGGACGCGGCACAGCAGGCACTGGCGCACCTGGGTTTCGCTGTCCGCTCCGACGTGACCGTGGCGACGAAGGGGGTGATCGCATGACCTCGTCGAGCCGGATCCTGAACCGCGCGCTGCTGCTGGTCGCGGGACTGCTCGCGCTGGCCGGCGCAGTGCTCGCCGTCCGGCCGCTGCTGCCGGAGCAGATGGTCGCGCCCTGGTGGCAGCCCGTGCAGCGCACGATCTCGGGTGTGCTGAGCACGGCGAGCACCTGGCGCCTGCCGTGGGGATCTCCTGACGCCGCCCGCATCGTTGCCGTCGGTGCAGGAGCGGTCGTCGCCGTCGCCCTCATCGTCTTTCTCAGCACTCGGAGACGTCCACGCACCCGCACCGTGCTGAGGTTCGCGGACCGAGCCGGCAGCACCGCCGTGGATGAGTCGATCGCCGATACGGTGCTCACCGGTCCGCTGCGCGACCGGGGCGATGTCCTCTCCTCGCGCACCCACGGTTACCGGGTCGCGGGGAAGAACGCCCTGCGCCTCTGGGTCGTTCCGCGCTCGGGTGCGGATCTGCCCACACTGCTCGCGGAGACGGAGCGAGCCGTCGAGGGGTGGGACGCACTGAGCGGAACCCGATCGCCGGTGGTGGTGCATCTCGCCGACCGCGGCGGTTGGGACCGGCTCCGATCCCCCAGTCGCGCACGATGACGGCCCGCTTCGACCGAGCAGGGCCACCGCGGTCCGAACACGGAAGGTCAGCCAGACGACCGGCGCCGAACGCGTCGGGGCAGAGAAAGGAACAGACATGAGTCTGAAGGACAAGGCCGAGGCGAACGCTGAGCGGATCGTCGGCGAGGTCGAGGAGAAGGTCGGCGACGCCACCGGCAACGAGCGGATCGCAGACCAGGGCCGCGAGCACCAAGCAGAGGGACGGCTGAAAGAGGCCGCCGCGGACGCCAAGGAGGCCGTGGCCGACACGGTCGACAAGGTCAAGGCGGCGGCGAAGGACGCCGCCGACAAGGCCGGCGGGCTCTTCAAGAAGTGAACACGCTCCGGCACGCCCGGAGCTGACGAAAGGAAAGCAACTCATGGGATTCTTCGGTTTCCTCCTCCTCGGTCTGATCGCCGGGGTGATCGCCAAGCTGCTCCTGCCCGGCAAGCAGGGCGGCGGCTGGTTCGTGACCCTGCTCCTCGGCGTCGTCGGCGCGATGCTGGGCGGCTGGCTGGGCGGGCTGATCTTCCACGTCGGCCTCGAGTCCTTCTTCAGCCTCTCGACGTGGCTGCTCGCGATCGGCGGTTCGCTCGTCGTGCTGCTGATCTACGGCCTCATCGTCGGGCGTCCCCGCGACGCGTGACACGTCGTCGCGGTTCTCACCGTGCCCCGCGCCGGCGAGGCACCATGGGATCGGTGCTGCGGCACCGATCCCATGGCCGCGCCAGGAGCCCGTTCGAAGGGAGAGTGATCGATGACCGGCCAAGACTTCGGACCGGCCCTCGACGACGCCGATGACCGCACGATCGCCGGGCGGGCCGCCGATGGGGACGTGGAGGCGTTCGCGATCCTCGTGCGGCGCTACACCCCCTTGCTGCGCGCTTACGCACGCCGGATCCTGAGCGGAACCGCGAGCGTGGACGACATCGTGCAGGAGAGCTTCGTCACGGCGTGGCAACGACTGCCGGAGCTGGACGACATGGGCCGGGTGCGCGGCTGGCTCATGCGGATCGTGAGCAGGAAGGCGATCGACGAGGTGCGAGCGACCCGACCGCATCTCGAAATGGACGGCGCGGAGGGTCTCGAACTGCCCGCCCGCCCCGGAGATCGACCCGAGCAGAGGGCCGAGCAGAGGGCCGAGCTGACAGCGCTCGCCGACGCCCTGCGCGAGCTGCCGGATGCGCAGCGCGAAAGCTGGGTGCTGCGCGAGATCGGAGGCTGCTCTTACGACGAGATCGCAGAGCAGCTGGAACAGCCGGTGAGCACCGTGCGCGGTCTGCTCGCCCGTGCCCGCAAGCACATCATCGTGCGAATGGAGGAGTGGCGATGACTCGCGACGACAGCACAGGCTCGGGCGGCCTCGGCTTCGAGCCCGAGGACCTCGACGGCCACACCATGGACGAGCTGGGCGACTACCTCGATGCCGGCAGAACCCCCGCCGATCCCTCGATCGACGCCTCACCGGGCTGCCGGATCGCACTCGACGCGCTCGAACGACTTCGCCGGCTCGGACCGGCGCTGCTCGACCAGGACACCGCGGCCGAACCTCAGGCGGACGAGAGCTGGGTGCGCTCGATCATCAACGGCATCGCCCGCGATGCGCGCGCAGGCCGGCGCATCCCGTTGTCGGTCGCGGAGCCGGACGATGACCTCGGCATCACAGAGGGTGCCGTGCGCGGCCTCATCCGCTCGGCCGGCGATGCCGTCCCGGGGGTGCTCATCGGGCGCTGCCGCCTGGATGGCGACGTGACGATCCCTGGCGCCCCGATCCGGATCGATGTGGAGGCCAGCGTTCCCTACGGACTCCCCATCGTGCGGCTCACGCAACGACTGCGCACCGAGATCGGCGATCGTCTGCGCACCCATGCGGAGTTGAACATCGCGGGGATCGACATCGTCGTGCACGATGTGAGGGATCTTCCGAAGGGCGGAGGCGACGAGCGATGACCGAAGACGAAGCTGCCGAACTGGCTGCGCGCATCGAACAGGATCTGCTCGCCGAGCCCGGGGTGTCCGCCGTGTACCCCGCCTCCGGTGCGGGCCTGCTGCGCGAGGCCGCGGCGAACCTCCTCGGCTCGGGCGAGGCCGGACCGCGTGTCGCCATCCGCGCCGGAGATCCCCTGCAGATCGACGTCGCACTCGGGCTCGACCAGGCCCGACCGGCCGGAGAAACCGCACGCGCCGCGCAGCGCCTGATCCGGCGCGCCGCGTCCGGTCCGGTGCAGATCCGCATCACCGTCGCCCATCTGGACGCGTCGCTGAATCGGGGACGCATCACTCCGGACAGAATGGATCCATGACCGCCGACGCCGACGTCCTCGCCCGCGCCCTCGCCTCCGATGCCCCGCTCACCTGGGTGCTGACCGGCGATTCGATCACGCATGGCCTGGTGCACACACAGGGCGGACGCACGTACGCCGAGCATCTGCACGAGATCGTCCGCGGCGAGCTCGGGCGGGTGCGCGACGCGGTCATCGACACGGCGATCAGCGGCTGGCGGATCGTGCAGCTGCTGGAGGACTTCGATCGCCGGGTCGCCACGTGGCGCCCGCAGCTGGTCACCGTCATGATCGGCACGAACGACTGCTCGGACGCGGGCGCGTTCCCTGTGATCACGCCCGCTCCGTTCGCAGAATCGCTCACCGTGTTCGTCCGGCGCGTGCGCGAGCTCGGAGCGATCCCGGTGCTGCAGACGCCGCCCGTCGTCGACGTGCCGAACGCTCCCGAACGCTCCCGCATTGCCGCGTTCGCGCAGGCCGTGCGGGACGTCGCCGCCGCCGAGGAGACGATCCTGGTGGATCAGTTCGCCCGGTTCGCCGAGCTCGGCAACGGCGAGGTGCCCTGGGGGCTCATGAACGACCCGTTCCACCCCAACGCCACCGGGCACAAGGCCCTCGCCCTCGAACTCGCCGAGGCCCTCGGGCTCGACCCGACGGGATCCCGCGTGCTGCCGAAGCTCCGCGCCGACATCGCCGCGGGCCGGCTGAACTGAGCCGAGCGCACCCTCGGTGCGCCCGCTTCATCGGTAGGCGGCGAGGAACTCCTCGATCAGCGCCGCTGCCGGTGCGCTGGGCGAACGAGGACTGATGAGCGCGGAGTCGAGGACGCGGCGGGCGCCGCGCTCACGTCCCTGGCACTTTTCTTGACGGGAGCGGGCATCACGGGCGCCGGTATCGGGATCCTGTTCCGCAATGCGCTGACCACCGCGGCGTCGGCGGCCATCCCGGAACGACGAGGTGAGGCGCTCGCCGCGATCTTCCTGATCGCCTACGCGGGCATGACTCTTCCTCCTCTGCTCGCGGCGGGCGCCCTGAGCGTCTGGACTCCCGTGTCAGTGCTCATCGGACTCAGTGCCCTCGCAGGTCTGCTCGTGGTCGTGTCCGGCGGGAGGATGCTGCGCCGCTCGACGCCGACGGCGGCGTGATCGGTGCGTGCTCGACCGCCCCGGCGAACTCCTGTCACGAGGCTCCATCTCGCACGCTGACGCGTTCTCTCATGCGGCGCCGGAGCGCGACGAGGTAGGCGCGGCCGAATTGAACACCGTAGGTGATCTCGCGGTCGGAAGCGTCCGAACCCTCCGGAATGCTGCGTGCGCCGACGGCGACTTCCGCCAGCATCGTCGCTGCGTCATCGATCGGTCGACGCACGTGGAACCAACTCGCGCCAGACTGCAACGCGGCGTCCGAACGCGCCGTCGCTTCGTCGAGCAGCGCCGAATACCATCGATCGGACTCGTGGGACACTGACCGCCTCCTCCAGGATGACTGCGGGCATTCATCAGGAGAGACGGGCGCAGCGGGCTTCGATTACGCGACAACACCGATCCTTCACCCGTTCTTCGCCGCCGCTTCATCCTGGCGCGAGCGGCGCCCGCGGCCGGCGATCGCGCATCCGTCCCGGAGCGAGGCTGCCCGCAGCGTTGCCCGGCGAGCACCCGTCTGTCGGACCCGGCATGTCGCGCGGCGCACCCCGCAGCGCTCGAAAAGCACCGATGACGATCCGCAGCGGGGCGCATAGGCTGAGGGGCATCATGCAGGAGTTCTGGGACGGTTTCTGGACGTTCGCGCAGCACTATTGGTGGCTCGTGTTCCCGCTCATGGGCGTGGCCGGGGGCATCGGCCGACGGTGGCAGGTGCTGTCGCAGCAGCGCCACAAGCAGAAGCTGGAAACTCTGCGCCTGAAGGGTGAGATCAAGGCCGCCCAGCTCGCCGCCCGCGGCCAAATCGCCCCGCAGCTTTCGCCGCGGGCCGCCGCCCAGCAGCAGGCGAACTCCTCGAAGGAACTGCTCGAGCGCCTGTTCGCCGAGCATGACGGGATCACCGCCCGCTGGCTGGACTACGAGCTCGACGTCGCGAAGATGATCGCATTCCCGGCGATGAGCGACGGACGCCAGCCCCTGACCGCGGCGTTCCTGCGGGCGAAGAAGATCGCCGACGCGCTGCGGCCGAGCTCGGCCGAGGCGAAGGTCGCCGAGCAGCAGGTCACCGAATACCTCGACGCGGTCGGCAACTACGCGGTCGCGTTCGAGATCGCGGAGAAGGACGCCCGCCGCCTGCGCGACTCCACCTTCACCGACGACGAGCGCAAGCGTCTCGAACGCGCGCAGCACATGCTCACGGTCGCCGTCGACCAGTCCGCCACGCCCGCCGAACGACACACGGCATACCGCCGCGTGCGCGAGGAGCTGGACGGCCTCATCGATCTCTCGGACGCCGCCGTGGAGAACCTCGAGAAGAAGGTCGCGCTGCAGCTCGAACCCGGTCGCGCTCCCGAGCCCGTCGGCTCCGCGGACGCAGGGACCGAGACGGATCCGGCCGCGGTTTCAGCGCCGACCCCCCACGCCGACCCGAGCGTGCAGGCGGATCCAGTCCCCGTCGCGGATCCGATCCCGGCGCGCGATCCGCTCGCGGCTCCGGATCCCCTGCGTCAGGCCGCACCGCTGACGAACCCGGAGCGCTGACCTCGTGACCGTCCCGGACGCGCCGCTGCGCGTCGGCCTCATCGGCGCGGGCGGGATCGCCGCATCGCACCTGGATGCCTGGCAGGCGCTCGGCGCGGAGTGCGTGATCTCCTCGCGCACCCGCCCCGAGGCCCTCGCCGCACGGTACGGCGTGGAGATCGCGGACGACGTGGACGCGCTCATCGACCGGGTCGACGTCGTCGGGATCCTCACTCCCACGCCCACGCACCCCGACCTGGCTCTGCGCGCGATCGCCCGCGGCCGGCACGTGGTGTGCGAGAAGCCGCTCGCGGTGAGTGCTGCGGAGGCGCGGCGCATGGCCGGCGCCGCCGAGGCCGCGGGCGTGCGCCTGTTCCCCGCCCATGTCGTGCGGTACTTCGCGGCGTACCGGCGGATCCAGCAGCAGGTCGCCGTCGGCGGGATCGGCGCGCTGCGGTCGCTGCGGCTCAGCCGCTCAGGAGCGGGACCGACGGCGGGATGGTTCTACGACGAGGGCGCGGGCGGCGGGCTGATCCGCGACCTGCTCATCCACGACATCGATCAGGCGCTGTGGCTCGCCGGGCCTGTCGTCTCGGTCTCCGCGCGGCAGGATCCGCCGAGCGTCGACGGACGGTTCTCGGCACCGGTCACCGCTGTGGTCGAACTCACCCACGCGAATGGCGTGACCACGCGCATCGACGGCGGGTGGCTGGGCGAGGGCGCCCCGTTCCGCACCACGATCGCGGTAGCCGGCACCGAGGGGATGCTCGTGCACGACAGCGCTGATGCTGTCGCCGGGACCACCGACGACACCACCGACGCGGGGCCGGCTCCGTCCGTCGAGTCCGGTGCCGGCTACCTCCCGCCGCAGGCCGAGGATCACCCGTACCGCGCCCAGATCGCCGACTTCGCCGACGCGATCCGGACGGGAGGGCCGGCTCGCGTGACCCCGGCCGACGGCGTCGCCGCGGTCGCCGTCGTAGACGCGGCGTATGCGTCCATCGCCGCGGGCGGTGCGGCCATCCCGGTGTAGCGGGGCGCCGGCCGACGCCGGATCCCCCGGCGCTGCCGTCCTCCGGCGGTGCCGTCCCGGGCGGTCGCGCACGTGGTGCGATGCCGGATCCGCGTTTCCCCCCTCGCAGCGTGATTCCCTCCCCTGACAGACGCCCATCAGGGGAGGGAATCACGCCCAGGGGAGGGAAACGCGCCGGGCTCACGCCCTACACGGGGCTCACGCCCTGCACGGGATCCGATCCCCCGGCTCAGGGCTGCGGGTAGTACGCCTTGCTGCCGACGGGGCCGTCGATGGTGAAGGCGCCGTTCTTGTAGACGACCTTGGTCACGCCCAGGTTCGGCACGCCCGCCGGCGGCATCGCCGGGGTGGCGCCGGTCGTGTCGCGCATGTCCGGGGCCCCGGCGAAGCACGAGATCGACAGGCCGCTCGAGACCACGAACACCGTCTTGTCGTTCTTGTCCACGGCCTTCGCGGCGATCTCGGTCAGCGCCTCGGTCATACGCGCGTCGACATCGGTGCAGTCCTCCGCGGGAAGGCCGAGTTCGGGCGCGTCGGCGACGGCCTTGATCGCCGCCATCATCCCGTACAGCCCGTGCTGGGCGATCGCGATGCCCTGCATCGTCTGCCATCCGCCGTTCTGGCCGTTCGCATCGGCCGGCGCGAGCGGGGGCGCATCGTGATCGATCGCGTAGCCGAGATGCTCCGTGGCGGCGGTCCACAGCTCCTTGTTCTCCTTGCCCTCGTACTTGCCGAAGTTCACCTCGCGCAGCCGTGCGTCCTGGGTCACGGTCAGCTTCGACTGGCCCGCGCCCTGGAGGGCAGAGGTCGCGGTCTCGAAGTGACGCTTGCCGTCGGCGGAGTACGCGGCGGCGAAGGGGCCTACGGCGGCTCCGAGGTTCGCGCCGACGGCGGCCGCGAGCGGGCGCCCCTCATCGAGCTTCCCGACCGGTGCCGTCGCGACCGGCTTCGTGCCGACGAGCAGCGGCGAGTCCGACCAGCCCTGCACGGTGTCGGTCTGGTTGAGGATGGTTCGGCCATGCCGGGTGAGATAGATCGTGACGACGCGGTCGGCCTTGCTGTTGCCGGCCCCGACGACGGCCGACGGCGGTGCGGCGGCCGCCGAGACGGCCGTGAGGGTCGTCGCCGCGAGGAGTGCCGCGGTGACCGCCGCGACGCGGATGATGCTCTTCTTCATGGTTCTCTCCTTGAAGGGGTTGGACGGATCGGGCGTGACGGATCGCGGCGCGACGAGGCGCCCGATCCCGGATGGGTGTTCAGAAGGCGAGCGACCCGCTCACACGGATGTCCCGTGACGACACCCCGACGCGGATCTCCGCGGGGCCCGTCGCCGGCGTCCAGCTGTGCGTATCCACGTCGAAGTACGACACCGCCCGCCGGGGGATGCGCACCGTGACGCGCTCGGATCGGCCGGGCTCCAGGCGCACCTTCGTGAACCCTGCAAGCTGCTGCGGAGGCATCGGCACCGGCGCCGTGACGTCTCCCGCATAGACCTGGACGACGACGGATCCCGGGCGCGAGCCGGTGTTGCGCACCGTGACCGTCGCCGTCCCCGCGTCGTCCCCGTCCGACGGGGCGACCGCAAGATCCTCGATCTCCCAGGTCGTGTACCCCAGGCCGTGGCCGAAGGGATACGCCGGGTCCAGATCGTGCGCGTCGAAGCCGCGGTAGCCGACGAAGACCCCTTCGTCGTAGTGCACGCTTCCGTCGACCCCGGGATAGGTGCGGGCCTCGCGGGCGGGCGTCTGGGACAGGTCGACCGGCAGCGTCAACGGCAGCCGTCCGCCGGGCTCGACGGCGCCCGTGAGCACGCGCGCGAGCGCGTCCCCCTGCGCCTGGCCGGGATACCACGCCTGCACCAGCGCGGCCGGATCCGTGCCCCAGCCGGTGATGTCGACGGGGGCTCCGGTCATGAGCACGACGACCGTGCGCGGGTTCGCCGCGAGCACGGCACGGATGAGGTCGTTCTGGCCACCGGGCAGCTGCATGCTCGGGCGATCGTCGGCCTCCGCCTCGTAGGTGCGCGCGATGACGACGGCGACGTCGGCGGATGCCGCGACCTCCGCGGCGCGGGCCGCATCAGGCGAGAGGACCCCCTCCGGCGGCACCCAGCCGAGCCGGAGCTTCGCCCCGAGCAGGAACCCCTGCGACGGGTGGTCGGCGGCGTACGACATCCGGATCCGGTAGTCGCGACCGGCCTGCAGCCGCACCGCGACCTCGTCGATCTCGACGTCGGGCTGTCCGCCGTCGCCGCCCCACCCGTACGGCCGCGGCTCGTCCGTCGCGGCAGCGTCCTCGTCCGCGGCGAGGTCGATCACCACCTCGGCCTCGCCGTCCTCGACCTCCCCCGCGCCGGACCGCGCGACCACCCGGCCATCGAGCTCGAACGTGTACGAGCCGAGGCTGGTGATCACGAACCGGTAGGCGCCGGTGACCGGCACGGTCAGAGTGCCCGTGTACCGCGCCGACATCTGCGCGTTCAACTCGGTGGGAAGCCTCTCGTATCGCGCCGAGGCGGCGTTGAACCCGGGGAAGTTGTGGAAGCCGTGCAGCAGCTCGATCCGCCCGTCGATCCGGGACACCAGCGGATCCCCCTCGAACGACGGGTTCGCCCAGTACTCGGCCTGCAGACCGACCTCGCCCGACGGCGCGCGGAAGAAGCCGGAGTCGACGGGATCCGCGCCGGGCAGGAGCGCGCCCGGGGTGACCGGGTCGCTGCCGTATTCGACGAGGATCTCGACGTCGTCGCCCAGCGCGCGCCGCAGGCCCTCCGCGGGCGAGACGCCGCGCGTCGGCCTGACCTGCGAGCTGCCGCCGCCCTGTGCGCTCCAGGCGTCGACGTCCGGGCCGATGAGCGCCACGCGTCGCACGCCTCCGAGAGGCAGGATCCCGTCGTTGCGCAGCAGCACCATCGCGTCCTCGGCGATCGCCTGGGCGACGGCGTGGTGCTCGTCGACGGCGAAGTCCGCGACGCCGACGGGGTTCTCCAGCTGCCCCATCCCGACCAGGGGGCGCAGGATGTTGCGCACCTTCTCGTCGATCACCGCTTCGGGCACGCGCCCGTCGTCCACCGCAGCCCGCAGCTGGCCGCCCCAGAAGCCCTCGTTCGGCTGCTCCTGGTCGAGCCCGGCGTTCGCCGCCTCCGCCGTGGAGTGGTTGGCGCCGTAGTCGCTCATGATCCAGCCGCGGAACCCGAAGTCGTCGCGCAGGATATCCCTCAGGATCCGCGGGTTCTCGCAGGCGAACTCGCCGTTGACGCGGTTGAACGATCCCATCATCGACGCGACGCCGCCGTCCCGGACGAGCGCCTCGAACGGCGGCAGATACAGCTCGCGCATGGTGCGCTCGTCGATCACCGCGTCCACGCTGGACCGGTGGTCCTCCTGGTTGTTGATCGCGTAGTGCTTGGCGCACGCCTGCACGCCCTGCTCCTGGATGCCGCGCACGAGCGCGACACCGATCTCCGACTGCAGGTGCGGATCCTCACCGAACGACTCGAACGTGCGCCCGCCGATGGGCACCCGGGCGATGTCGACGGCCGGACCCAGCGAGACGTTGTGGTCGGTCGCGCGGCATTCCGCGCCGATGACCGCGCCGTAGGCGGATGCCTGTGCCGGATCCCAGGTGGCGGCGAGGGCGATCGGTGCGGGCAGCGACGTGGCCTTGCCCTCGTGCACATCGCCTTTGTTGATCCGCACGCCGGCGGGTCCGTCCGCCATCTGGATGTTCGGGATGCCGAGCCTCTCCACGCCCTCGGCGTAGAAGCCGAAGTTCCAGTTCAGATCGCCCGTGACGAACGCGATCTTCTCGTCGAGCGACATGTGCGCGAGGAGCCCCTCGACGCGCTCGTCGGTGGCTGCACTGTCCCAATCTGCATTGGCCCAGGCGACGCCGGACATCTCAGACATGAACCCTCCATCGGGCCTGTGCGCATCGCCTCGTTGCGATGTGCGAGTGGCACCGAGTCTGACGTCAATACCTAAACGAGTCAAGTATTCGATAGGAGCAATCCTTGAACGTCTCCGCGCGCACCCAGCGCCCGGTTCACGGCCGCGTGAGACGCGCAGCACGGTCTGCTGCGCGTCCGTCGCACGGAGGGTCGCGTCAGGCGGCGTGCGAGACCGCCACAATCCCGTCCCAGAGGCGGCGCAGGCGCGACACCATGTCGATCGTGTGGTCGTTGAGCCACTGCAGCTGCAGGCCGTCCGCGGCCGCCACCAGCAGATCGACCGCGGCGGAGACGTCGACCGCGGGGCCGATCGCGCCGGCGTCCTGGGCGCGCCGGATGACCCCGGAGAGTCCCTCGCGCAGCCACGCGTACCGCTCCAGGAAGAACGCATGGGCCGGGTGCTCGGGGATGCTCGCCTCGGCGGAGAACTCGACATACAGCCGCACCAGCCCGGGAACTTCGGCGTTGTGGGCGATGACGGCGAAGAATCCCTCGATGGTCGGATCCGGCGCGAAGAACATGCTGTGGTCGCGGATGTCCCGCGCGCGCAGCACCTCCTGGTACAGCTCCTCGCGGGACGCGAAGTGGTGCATGAGCCCGGCCTGAGTGAGGCCGACGCGCTCGGCGATCTCCCGGTTCGACGCCTTCCGGCAGCCCTTCGCGGCCACGACGTCGAGCGCGACGGAGAGGATCTCTTCGCGCTTGGCCGTCCCCTTGGCGTACGGGCCCCGCTTCACGAGTGCCAGACTACGTGCTCGCGCCCCGATCCTCCGCGCCGAAGGACGCCGTGCACAGCGCTCGCCACAGCTGCCTGAGACGTTCGGTCATGTCGATCTCGCGGTCCAGCAGCCACTGCACCTGCAGACCGTCGGCCGCGACGATCATCTGCTCGGCGATCACCGGGGCGCACGCATCCGGCCCCATCTGCCCCGACTCCTGCGCGATCCGCACATCCCCCATCAGCGCTTCCCGCAGCGCGGCGTACCTCTGCTGGAAGAAGCCGCGGGACGGATGCCGCGGGTCGCCCGCGACCTCGGCGGCGTACTCGGCGAACAACTGGACCAGTCCCGGCACCTGCTGATTGTGCTCGATCACGGCGAGGAACCCGGCGATCCCGACGTGGGTGCGCGCATACACCGCCTCGTCGTGCTGGTCACGGGTCTGGATGATCGCGCAGAACAGCTCGTCCCGGGAGCGGAAGTGATGCATGAGCCCGGCCTGCGTGAGCCCCACCCGACGGGCGATGTCGCCGATCAGGGCGCCCCGGCTGCCGTTCTCGGCGATCACGTCGAGCGCGGCCTCGAGGATCTCGGATCGCCGCAGCACCCCCTTGGCGTATGCGCCGCGCGACGTGCGCATCGACTCCGTCACCTCCACCCCCCTGCCTCGTCCCGCGCCAGGCTCCTGGCGGCGGAGAGCGGGCCGACGTCCGGCCCCGGCGGCCCGCTCTCCTTGCGCTATCTGACCTTCTTGATCGGGAAGATCACCACCGCCCCGATCAGTCCTGCGATCGCGCAGAGCGTGAACCACACCGTGTAGTTCGACCCGTTGGCGCCGCCCGTGGCCAACAGCACGAAGCCGCCGATCATCGGGGCGAGGGTCTGCGGCAGGGCGTTCGCGATGTTGAGCACGCCCAGGTCCTTGCCCGAGTCGTCCGGGTTGGGGAGCACGTCGATGACGAGCGCGAGATCGACCCCGACGTAGATGCCGTAAGCCGCTCCGAGGAAGAGCTCCAGGACGTAGTAGGACGGGATGTCCTGGACGAAGATCAGGGCGAAGGTTCCGACCGCGAAGAGCGCCGTCGCCACCCACACGAAGACCTTGCGCTTCCCGATCCGGTCGGAGAGCATGCCCGCGAGCCAGGCGGTGACGACCAGCGCGCCCGTGTACACCAGCGTGGTGTTGGCGATCAGGAGACCGATCTCCTTCTCCGGCACCTTGAGGTGGTTGATCAGGTACCCGAAGCGGAACGCAGTGAACCCGAAGGAGGCGAACGTGATCAGGAACCGCGACCACCAGGCCAGTGCGAAGTCCGGCTCCTTGACGGGGCTGACCCAGATGGTCTGGAGGATCTCGCCGAACGTCATCCGCGGAGGCTTCACGGGCAGCACCTTGTCCGGCAGGACGAAGGCGAACACGATCATCGCGCCGATCGCGAGGATCGACGGGATCACGAAGACGATGAAGAGGTTGGCCGAGAACCAGCCGGCGACGTAGACGCCGCCGACGATGCCGGCGTTCTGCGCGATGCCCAGGGCTGCGGTGATCTTTCCGCGCTGGAACTTCGGGACCTGATCCGCCAGGGTCGCGACGAACGGTGCGAGCGTCATGTTCGCTCCGAGTTGCGCGATCGCCCAGCCGACGGTCGCGATCAGCAGAGACGTGCCCGTCGCCATGAAGACGAACCCGATCGTCATGATGATCGTGCCGAGCACGATCCAGATCCGGCGTCGGCCCCATCGGCTGGTCGTGCGGTCGGAGACGCGGCCGAAGACGACGTTGGCGAGGGTGGCGAAGAGGGCGCCCACGCCGCCGAGGATCGCCTGGGCGGAGTTCAGGCCTGCGCCGGTGTTCTCCACGGCGCCGGTGTGCTGAAGGTCGAGGATCTTCAGGCCGATTCCGACGATCGCGGGACCGAGCAGCGCCACGAAGAAGATGAACTGCGCGACGATCAGCCAGAAGACGAAGCTCTTCTTCGCAGGCTCGGTCGGCTCGGAGAACCAATGGTGCTCATGCGAGCCGATCGTCCGGCTCGCCGCCGTCATCCCGGATGGATTGCCCGCAGCGGAACCGCTGACAGAACTCATACCTGCCTCCTTTGGCCGGTCGAGGAGGAGAGCGGACGCCACATTGCGCCGCCAGGGAGCTCCGGCCCTCGTGCGTGAAAACCTATCCTTTTCAGGTTTCCGTCGCAAGAAGATTTCGGACCAGGGAAAGCCGTCACGGATGTCGGCGAACCCTTGTCGACAAAAACCTGCCCCGTTATGGTTTCCCCCATGAACCCCGACGACAGGGAGCCCGTGATGACGGAACCGAACGGCCTGCGCGCGGCAGACCTCACCCTCGAGGAGAAGGCTGCGCTCACGAGCGGGGCCGACTTCTGGACCACGAAGGCGATCGATCGGGTCGGGGTCCCCTCGATCATGCTGACCGACGGCCCGCACGGCCTCCGCAAGCAGGCCACGGGCAATGACCATCTCGGCCTCGCCGGATCCGTGCCCGCGACCTGCTTCCCGCCGGCCGTCGGCCTGAGCGCGACCTTCGACCCCGAGCTTGCGGAGCGCGTGGGCGTCGCGCTCGGCGTCGAGTCCGCGATCGAGGATGTCGCGGTCATCCTCGGCCCCGGCATCAACATCAAGCGCTCGCCGCTGTGCGGCCGCAACTTCGAGTACATGTCGGAGGATCCGATCGTCTCGGGCGCCATGGGCGCGGGACTCGTGAAGGGGATTCAGTCGCAGGGCGTCGGCTCGTCGCTCAAGCACTTCGCGGCGAACAACCAGGAGACCGATCGCCTGCGGGTCTCCAGTGACGTGGATCCGCGTCCGCTGCGCGAGATCTACCTGCGCGGCTTCGAGCGCGTCGTCAAGGACGCCCAACCCTGGACGGTGATGTGCGCCTACAACCGGATCAACGGCGTCTACGCCTCGGAGGATCCGTGGCTGCTCACCCAGGTGCTGCGCGAGGAGTGGGGCTTCGACGGCATCGTGGTCTCGGACTGGGGGGCGGTGAACGACCGGGTCGCCGGGCTCGTCGCGGGGATGGATCTGGAGATGCCGTCCAGCGGAGGCCGCACGGACGCCGAGCTCGTCGCCGCCGTGCGCGACGGCCGTCTGGACGAGCGCGATCTCGACGTCGTCGCAGATCGCCTGCTGGAGCTCGCGCGGAAGGCGCAAGCCCGGCCCGCGACCACAGGCCCGCTCGACGTGGACGCGCACCACGCGCTGGCACGCGAGGTCGCCGGCCGCGCGATCGTACTGCTCAAGAACGAGGGGACGCTGCCGCTGCCGCGCAACGCCCGGCTCGCGGTGATCGGCGAGTTCGCGCGCACGCCGCGGTTCCAGGGGACCGGATCATCGCAGATCAACCCCACCCGGGTCGACTCCGCCCTCGACGCGATCCGCGCGGTCGCCGGAGACGTGCCGTTCGCGGCCGGCTTCGACATCACGCCCGAGGGTGTGCCCGAGCCGGAGACCGCGCGGCTGCGCGACGAGGCGGTAGCCGTCGCCCGCGACGCGGGGACGGTGCTGCTGTTCCTCGGCGTGCCCTCGCACGAGGAATCGGAGGGATACGACCGCGAGCACATCGATCTTCCCGCCGCGCAACTCGACCTCCTCGATGCGATCGTCGAGGTCAACCCCGACGTGGTCGTCGTGCTCTCGAACGGCGGCATCGTCGCGCTGCCGTTCGCCCGCAAGGTGCCCGCGATCGTCGAGGCGTGGCTGCTCGGCCAGGCCGGCGGATCCGCCACCGCGGACGTGCTGTTCGGCGAGGTGAACCCTTCGGGCCGGCTCGCGGAGACGATCCCGCTGCGCCTCGAGGACACCCCCGCATACGGGAGTTTCCCCGGCGAGCACGGCCACGTGCGCTACGGCGAGGGCCTTCTCGTGGGCTATCGCTGGTACGACGAGAAGCAGCTCGCGGTGCGATACCCCTTCGGTCACGGCCTGTCGTACACGACATTCGCGTACGGCGAGGCGGTCGCCGCGGTGCGCGAGGATGGCGACGTCGTCGTGGTCGTGCCGGTCACGAACACGGGCCGCGTGGCCGGCCGCGAGGTGGTCCAGGCGTACACGTCACTGCCCGGTTCGGACGTGCAACGCCCGCCGCACGAGCTCAAGGCGTTCGCATCGGTGCAGCTCGCCCCGGGCGAGACGGCGTCGGTGACACTGCGGATCCGCCGGTCGGAGCTCGCGTACTGGGACATCAGGGTGGACCGCTGGATCGTGGAGAGCGGCGCCTACGTCATCGACGTGGGCTCCTCGAGCCGCGACCTGCGGACGTCGACCACCGTCGTCGTCGACGGCGACGAGGTCGTGCTGCCGGCATCGCTGAACTCCTCCTTCGACGAGCTGCTGCTCGATCCCGTGGTCGGATCCGACCTGCGCGCGATGATCGAGGAGCGCTACGGGACCGGAGAGAACCAGCTGCTGAAGATGCTCGGGAACTTCCCCGTCGGCCGCCTCGACGGCTTCCCGCTGCCACGGGCCGACCTGGTCGAGCTCGTGGAGCGCGCGCAGCGCGGCTGACGCGGCGGACCGGCGGGTGACGCGGGCCGGCGGCTGACGCCCGCCGGCCCCGCACGCCTAGGGCACGGTGATCGTGCCGTCCGAGCCGACCTTCACCGCCTTCCCGCCGAAGTCGCGGCGCCCGCGCTGATCCATGAGCTGCGCCGCGCCTCCGCCGCTGTCGGGCGACGGGATGCCGTCGGCGTAGTCGAATCGGACCGAACGCACCTGCCCGGCCACCGCGGTCCCATCCGCCCGCAGCCGGATCGAGAGGTAGGCGCCGTACCGCGTCGCCGGATCCTTGCCGAACACGCCCCCGCCGCCGAAGTTGCCGAGGCTGTAGGCGATGAGGCGGCCGTGGTACCACTCCATCCCGCGGAGCACGTGCGGGCCGTGACCGAGGACGAGGTCGGCGCCGGCGTCGATCGCCGCATGCGAGAAGGCGATCGGATCCCCGCGCTCCTCGCCGTACATCGACTCGGTACCCGGGGTGACCGCGTCGGCGTTCGGCCCCTCGGCCCCCATGTGCGCCTGCACGATCACGACGTCGGCCCGCGCGGCAGCGGTGCGGACGACCGCGCGCACATGTCGCAGGTCGGTGACGCGGTTGAAGTCCTCGTAGGGCGCGAAGCCGATCATCGCCACGGTGAAATCGCCGATCCGCGAGTAGACGATCTCGTCGCGATCACCCACGGCGCGGATCCCGGCCGCGGCCAGACTCGCCCGGGTGTCGTCGTAGCCGGTCTGCCCGAAGTCCCGGCTGTGGTTGTTCGCGAGGTTGAGGATGTCGAACCCGGCGAGGCCGGCGACCGAGGCGGGGTCGCTGCGGAAGGCGAGGCAGTCCGGATCCTTCCCGCATTTGTCGTGCCCCGTGTCGGGCGAGATCGCCTGTTCGAGGTTCCCGGTCACGATGTCCTCCGTGAACCACGGGCGCACCCGGTCGAAGTGGCCGGCCCCGCCGTCGGAGGGTGCGGAGCGGCTGGCGTCGTAGAGCAGGATGTCTCCGGTCGCGCCGATGCTCACCTCGCCGCCGCGCTGCGCGGACTGGTACGGGATCGTGGAAGGAGGAGCGGGCAGCGCCGCCGCCCCGGTCGCGACGATGCCGACGGCCACGAGCCCCAGCACCGCCACAGCTGTGCGCCACGGGACGCGAGACCGGGAGGGCGACTCCGCGGCTCGGGGCCCGGAACGGCGCCTCGCGGAGAGGCGTCGCACGGGCAGGTCGAACAGCCATGACAGCCTCTCCCGCGTGATCAGGGCGCCGATCCCGACGCTGACGGCGATGACCGCGGCGGTGAGGACGATGGGCAGCAGGACCGCTGCGGCCAACTGCATCGGCCGGCCGGCGTCCGACACCGGTTGCGCCACGAGGGCATCGGCGAGCGCGAGCACCGGCATGTGGATCACGTAGATCTTCAGCGTGCTCCTGCCGAGCCGGGCCAGGCCTTGACCGAGCCGGGGCACCGTCGCCAGCAGCGGAGCCACGGCGATCCCCGCCCCGACGCCGAGGAGGGCGACCGCCGGCCACACCCCGGGGATCTGCTCCGTCCCGGTCACCCGCACCACCGCGAAGGCGCCCAGGTAGAGCACCACGGATGCGGTCGCGAGCAGAGCGCGCGGGCGGGCCGCGAGACCGATGATCCGCTGCGAGAACGTGGTGCCGATGAGGAAGTAGAGCAGGTTGGCGAGCAGCGATCCGCGGTTGCTGACGATGTCGATGAGCCCCGCACCCACGGCGGTCGTCAGTGCGGCCGCGGCGGCCAGAGGGATCCAGGACGGCAGACGGCGCAACCCCTTCGCGACGAGGAAGTAGAGCGCGAGTGCGTAGAGGTACCAGGCGTTCGGCGGGCTGATCGTGATCGCCTCGACGAACTCCGCGATGGATCGCGGGACCAGGGTCGGGAAGTCGGGGAACGCCCACATCGTCGCGATGTGGATGAGGGTCCAGAGCAGGTAGAGGTACAGGAAGCGCACGACTCGCCCGCGGAAGACCGCCGCCCACGGCCGGGCGACGGCGTTCGCCGCGAAGCAACCGGAGTTGAGGAAGAACAGGGGCATCCGCATCGGGTAGGCGATGTCGGAGATGAGCCCCCACACGCCGGGGATGGGGATCCCGAGCCTCCAGTCGATCGTGAGGTAGCTCTTCATCACGACGTGCCAGAACACGACGAGGACGATCAGCAGCCCCTTGGCGGTGTCCGCCCAGGCCAGCCGGGGCGTGGGGGACGCTCCACCGACCGTCACGTGGCGGATCCGGACTCGCTCGGCGCTGCACCGGAACGCCGCTCCTCACCCTGAACCTCCTCCTGCGGGGCCGGCGGCAGCACGGCGTCCAGGAGCTCTGCGATCAACCCGGTGTAGTCGAGCCCCGTCGCCGCGTACATCAGCGGCACCTGGGAGCGCTCGGTCATGCCCGGTGTCGTGTTCACCTCGTTGAGCACCGGGCCGGCGGCGGTCACGAAGAAGTCGAAGCGGGCGACCCCGGCGCACCCCAGCGCATCGTAGAGCCGGGTCGCCGCCGCGCGGACGGCCGCCTCGTCGGCGTCGTCGATCGGGGCCGGCACCGTGAATCGTGCGCTGCCGTCGTACTTCTCCGTCGCCCCGAACACGTCGCCGGGCGCCACCGAGATCTCGAGCGTGGCGCCGACACGCAGCGCGCCGCGCCGGTCGCGGAAGACGGCGATGTCGACCTCCCGGCCGGTGACGTACTCCTCGATCAGCACCGGATCCCCGAACGCCCTCGCGCGATCGACGGCGTCCGCGAGACCGGCGACGTCGGGGACCACGAAGACCCCGTTGCTGGATCCGCCGCTCGCGGGCTTCACGACGAAGGGCGGGGTCAGACCGGCCGCGGCAATCCCGGCCGCGGCAATTCCGGCCGCGTCGCCGGATGCGACCACGCGCCCGTTCGCCGTCGCGATCCCCAGCGACGCCGCGATCAGCTTCGTGGCGTGCTTGTCCATCCCCAGGGCGCCCGCCCGCACCGGGGAGCCCGCGAAGGGGACTCCGCAGAGCTCGAGCAGCCCCGCGATCGTGCCGTCCTCGCCCCTTTCGCCGTGCAGCACGGGGAACGCGACGTCGCAGCCTGTGAGGAGCTCGACCGCGCGATGGGCGGGCAGCGCGACGTCCTGATCGTCCCGCCAGGTGCCGTCCTCGCCGATGGTGAGCGGGACCGCGATGTGCCTCAGCGCGCGGACAGCTCGCGTGACGCCGGCCGCGGACGCGAGGGAGACCGGGTGCTCGTCGTTCGCGCCGCCGCCGATGACGGCGATCCGACGAGGGGTGTGCTGAGGCATGCGATGTCTCCTGAGAGTTCGGGCGATCGGGTGGTCGACGTGTCGAGGGCGTGTGGGATCCGAGACGTCCGCGCGCCGACCGCGGTGACGATCTCGTGCTCGATGGTGTGCGACCATGCCGCCCATTCCGCGACGGTCGGCTCGCCGTCCCGGCCGGGGCCGAAGATCGTCACGCGCTCGCCCGGCCGCAGCAGCGTCTCGCCGGTGTCGACGACGACCATGTCCATCGAGAACCTGCCCACCAGCGGGCGCCGCTGGCCGCGCACCAGCACCTCGGCCCGCCCCGATGTCGCCCGCGGCAGTCCGTCGGCGTATCCGAGGGGCAGCAGCGCCAGACCGGTGCGAGCGGGGGTGACGAAATCGTGGCCGTATCCGACGCCGGTGCCCGCCGGCACCTCACGGGCGGACACGACGGTCGAGGTGAGGCTCAGGGCCGGCCGCAGATCATCGGTCGTGCGGGACGGATCGATGCCGAACAGTCCGGCGCCGACGCGATGCAGGTCGTATCCGGCTGCAGTGCCGGTGAGCGTCGCCGCCGTGGCGGCGAGGTGCAGGAGGTGCGGGCGCAGTCCGCGTCGACGGGCGCTGCGGATCGCGTTCTCGAAGACCAGGCGGTCGCGTACGTTCTGGCCGCTCTCCGGATCATCGGCGCAGGACATGTGCCCCATCACGCCCACCACGCGCAGGGCACCCGTCGCCTCCTGCTCGCATGCGAGCGCGCACAGCGTGGCCCAGTCCCGCGGCGGACAGCCGTCACGGCCCGTGCCGACGTCGACGTGCAGGTGCACCCGGGCTGCGGTTCCCGTCGCCCGCGCCGCCGCGACGATCGCGAAGAGCATCTCGAGGTTCGGCACGGCGAGATCGATGCGCGCACGCAGCGCCGTCTCGAAGTCGGCGTCCGGCGTGTTGAGCCAGCTCAGGATCGGAGCGCCGATGCCCGCCTGCCGCAGTGCGAGCGCCTCGTCGATGCTGGTCACGCCGATCGAGCCCGCGCCCGCCTCGAGCACCGCGGAGGCGACGTCCCCGTGTCCGAACGCGTCCGCCTTGAGGACCGCCATCAGCCGTCCCCCGGTCAGGGCGTGGAATCGCGCGGTGTTCTCGCGGAGCGCGTCCTCATGGACGACGAGTTCCGAAGCTGGCGATGGCATGGGATCGAGTCAAGCGAGCGCCGGGTTGCCGGGGCGTATCCGGTTCTCGATATGCGGACGATATATGTCGCCGCCGCTGCGCAGGCGGCGGGAGTCGACGCCACCCGCGTCAGGGGTTGCCGCGCAGGGAGCACGCCGCGTTCGGCATAGCGGCGGCTACATCGAACCGTCGTCGTCGCCCAGCGACAGCGGCCGCACCACCACCCGGCGGCGATCGCGGATCCATACCTGGCCGCTCTCCCGGCGCTGTGCGCGGGTCGTGAACCGGTAGCGGTAGGCGACGGCGCGCACCTGCGCCGGGCGCGCCCCGCCGAACGGGTCGTGTCGCAGCAGCCGCAGCGTGGGCGCGTCGGCCTCGAGCAGTCGCACGAGAAGCATCGCGAACCAGTCCTCGTACATCCGCCCCAGCGGCAGGAACCACATCAGCCAGTCGAGGCGCAGGTGGTACGGCGCGAACTGTCGGGGGATCCGGTGCAGATCGCCGGGCTTGCCCTTGAAGCCGTACTCGCGCCATTCGCCCGCGAGCGGATCCGGATCCGCGTCGGGCAGCAGCGTGCCCTCGACCACGATCTCGATCCGCTCCTTGGTCACCGTGCCGAAGGCACCGTAGGCGTTCGCGAGCTGCCAGCGGTTGAACGACGCGTTCATGGCCTGGCTGCGCGAGAACAGGTTGCGCACCGCGGGCACCGAGAGCCAGACGTAGAGCACACCGACCACCGAGGTGACCGCGAACCACGGCAGCGACAGGCCGTCGATCACCCACGGCAGTGCGGTCTCCGCGCGGTGCGGCATGCCGAGCGGGATCCCGATCGCGGAGAACGCGATCACGACGGTCGCCCAGTTCAGCCAGGCGAAGTTGCCCGTCACGATGAGCCAGAGCTGGGTCGCGATGACGATCCCCGCGCCGACCGCTCCGATGAGGGCAGGGACAGCACCGGGGATCCACAGTCCGAGGATCGGCGCGAGCAGGAGCCACGGTGCACCGAGCTGCGCGATGTGGTTGCCCACCGCTTCGAGCCGGTGGAACCAGGGCGGCAGCAGATGCGCCTGGCGACTGAACGGGCCCGGCATGGGCTGGGTCTCGTGGTGGTACATGAGTGCGGTGAGGTCGCGCCACTCGCGACCGCCGCGGATCTTGATCATGCCCGCGCCGAACTCGAGCCGGATCACGAGCCACCAGAACAGCATGATGACCACGGTCGGCGGCGGCTGGGAGCCGGATCCGAGGAACGCGGCGAGGAACCCGGCCTCGAGCAGCAGCATCTCCCAGCCGAAGCCGTAGAAGGTCTGCCCGATCGACGAGATCGACATGTACCCGAGCCACAGCAGCAGGAAGCTCACCATCGGCACCCACGGCGGCGCGAGCTGCGGGATCCCCGCCACGAGCGCGGCGGAGACGATGACGCCCGCGATGCAGAGCGCCAGGAGCCGCCGGTCCGTGTAGCGGACGCGCAGGAACAGCGTCGGGCGCAGGAGTCGGCGGGCGCGCGGCGAGGATCCGGCCCAGGCGAGCAACTCGGGCGCCGGAAGCAGGCCGTGCTCGCCCAGCAGCGCACGGAACTGGTTCAGCGTGCTGACGAACGCGACCAGGTAGAGCGCCGCGATGCCTCGCTGGAGCACCTCTCGCGCGAAGCCGAAGTCGACCGCCGCGAAGCCGTCCATGATCACAGATTAGGGGCCGCCGCGGCCGCACGGCAGGGGCCTTGACAGCCGGATGCCGCTCACGGGCGACATCCGGCTGTCCGCCGTCTCAGGCCTGGGGCAGGGCGGCGACCACGTCGATCTCGACGAGGATGTTCGCCAGCTGCGAGCCCACCGTGGTGCGCACGGGGTACGGAGCCGTGAAGAACTCCTGGTACGCCTCGTTGAACTCGGCGAAGTCGGCGAGGTCCTGCAGGTGCACCGTCGACTTCACCACGTCGTCCATGGTCAGTCCGTGCTCCGCGAGCACCTTCTGGATGTTCCGCAGCACCTGGCGGGTCTGGTCGCCCACGTTGTCGGCGATGGCGTTGTCGTTCGCGGCATCCTGCGGGCCGAAGCCGGCCGTGTACAGGAATCCGTTCGCGACGACGCCGTGGCTGTAGGGGCCGGCGGGGGCGGGGGCGCCTTCGGCGTAGAACCCGGTCTTGGGCATCTTCTTCTCCTTCTTCTCGGATGGTTCTGGTGTTCGGTTCATCCCAGCTGGTGGGAGATCTCTGCCGCGGTCTCACGCAGCATCGGCACGCGCTGCTCGAGCTGCTCGCGACTATGGGCGGCGCGCAACGCCGTGAGCGACAGCGCGCCGACGACGCCGGCGGATGTCACGATCGGCACCGCGACGCAGCCGACGAAGTCCTCGAACTCGGCGTCGTCGAACGCCCAGCCGCGTCGTGCGGTGAGGGCGAGGTCGGCATCGAGGGCGGCACGGCTGGTCAGGGTGCGGGCGGTGTGCGGATGCCAGTCGCATCCGGCGAGCACGGCGTCGCGGCGGTCGGTCGGCAACTCGGCGAGCACTGCCTTGCCGATACCGCTGCAGTACGGCAGCACCGAAGCGCCGACGCGGGAGTACATCCGCACGCCGGCGGCGTCCTCGACCTTGTCGACGTAGACGATCTCGTCGCCGATCAGCGCGCCGACGTGCACGGTGTTGCCCACGATGCGGTGCAGCCGGCGCACCTGCGCGAAGGCGGCGCCGCGCAGGTCGAGCTGTTCGAGCGCGGCCCCGCCGAGCACGGCGAGCTGCATGCCCAGCGCGTAGCGTCCGTCCGCCTGCTTCCGCACGAAAGCGACCTGCTCCAAGCTCTGCAGCTCGCGGAACATGGTGGTGCGGTGGATGCCGAACTCCGCGGCGAGCTCGGCCACCGACGAGGGCCCGCCGGTGAGCGACGCAAGGATGCCGGCGGCACGGGTGACACTCTGCGACATGGGTCAGGCACCTCCCCTGCGCAGGCCTCGGCCGGGGAGCGCCCCGGTCAGCTCGCCCCCGGCGAGCACGCGGACGCCGGCGACGAAGACGTCGTCGATGCCGACGGCGGGCTCGCGCGGGTTCTCATAGGTGGATCCGTCGGCCACGACCTCGGGATCGACGAGCAGCAGGTCGGCGATCGCGCCCGCCTCGACGACGCCGCGGCGGTCGAGGCCGAAGCGCCGTGCGGGCTGGGCGGAGAGGTGGTGCACAGCGTCCGCCCACGACCACGTGCCGAGCTCGCGCACGAACTCGCGCAGGTAGCGGGCGAACGATCCCGCGGCACGGGGATGCGGGTGCGCGCCGATGAAGATGCCGTCCGATCCGCCGATATGGCCGGGATGCGCGAAGATGCGCGCCAGCTCGGTGGCCGGCCGCGGATTGCGCACGGCCATGACGGCACTGCTCTCCATGCGCGATGCCGCGAGCAGGTCGAGGGCGAAGTCCATCGGATCCTGGGCCGCGCGGGCGGATGCCGCGCGCAGGGTCAGGCCGTGCGCCCAGGCGTACTCGGATGCGGCGATGTGCGCGAGCGTGATCATGTCGGGCCAGTCCGGTCCCAGACTCGGGCTGTTCGAGGCGCGCTCGATGCACGCCGTGCGCAGGGCGTCGCGCCCCTCGGGGTCGCCGATGCGGGCGACGGCCTCGTCGGCGGGAAGCGCCGAGACCTCCGGCGGCAGCAGGGGCATGCCCAGCAGCGTGCAGCCGCGGATGTACGGGTACGCGTCGAAGGTGGCGTCGACGCCGGCCTCGGCGAGCGCGTCGAGCTGAGACAGCACGATGTCGGCGTCGGCGTGCAGGTGCGACACGTGCACGGGCAGCGGCGCCCCGGCACCCCGGGCGGCGCGGCGCGAGATCTCGGCCATCTCGGTGATCCCGGCCGCCGTGTTGGCCTCGTATCCGCCGCGCATGTGGCTGACGTACACGCCGCCGGCCGCGGCCACCGGCACGCACAGCGCGGCGATCTCGTCGGCGTCCTGGAAGATGCCGGGCACGTAATCGAGCCCGGTCGAGAGACCCAGCGCCCCATCGGCCATGCCCTGCGCCACGAGCTCGACCATGCGGGCGCGCTCGGCGTCGGCGGCGGGGCCGGTGCGTCGGCCGCACACCTCGAAGCGCACGGTGCCGGCGGGCACCAGGTACGCGGCGTTGAGGGCGGAAGCTCCGTCGACCACCGCCAGCAGCTCGGCGACTCCGCCTCCACGGTAGGCCGGGTGCGGTCCGTTGATCGCGGCGAAGTAGCCGGTCGCGTACGCGCCATCGCCAGGGGCGTAGGAGACGCCATCCTGTCCGCCGATGATCGTGGTCACCCCCTGGCGCAGCAGCGCCCGGGTGACCTCGGGCTCGCGGAGCAGGCCGTCGGCGTGCGAGTGCGCGTCGACGAAGCCGGGCAGGACGAGCCGCCCGGACGCGTCGATCACGAGGTCGCCGTCGCGCGCCTCGACCTCGCCGACCCGGGCGATCACCGCGCCGTCGAGGGCGACGTCGGCGCGCGCGGTGCCGGACGGCGTGACCACCGAACCACCGCGCAGAACTGTACGACCGGACATGGCGCTCCTCGAAGGCCTCAGAAGTAGGTGCGGACGAGGCCGGTGACCACACCGGACTCGAGGGAGTCGACGACGGGCAGCACGCGCCACTTGTCGAAGGCGGTGCAGGGGTGCGAGAGGCCGAAGCGCACGACTGACCCGACGGGCAGCGGCTCGGCCGGCCGCACGTACGAGTGCTGGTCGTTCATGGCCGAGACGGTCGCCTCGGCCGGCTGCCAGGGCGCGGCGAGATCGGCGGCGACGGCGCGCGGGATGGGCAGACCCTCGTCGTAGGGGAAGTCGCGCTTGCCGGCGTCCACCAGCGCCAGACCGGGCTCGGGGCTGGAGACGACGCGGGCGATGCCGTGCATCGCGTTGACGAAGTGGGGTCCCTCGCCCGCGCCGCCCTCGTCGAACGGAGAGATGCCGCGGTAGAACCCGTCGTCGTGCACGATATAGGCGCCCGAGCGCAGGGTGAACCGGGTGCGTCCGTCGCGCTCGGCGGCCGCCCACACGTCGGCGACGATCTCGAAGTACGCGCTGCCACCGGCGGTGACGTACACCTCGCCGTCGTCGTAGAGCGGCGTGATCGCGCGGTGCAGCGCGAGCTGCGTCTCGAGGTAGCTGCGCACGGCGGCGAGACCCTCGGGCGAGCGGTCGTGCGCGATGCTGCCCTCGTAGCCGGCGACGCCGGCGAGCCGCAGCACGTCGGAGGCGGCGAGGCGCTCGGCGATCTCGATGGCCTCGTCGACGGAACGGGCGCCCGTGCGGCCCCCCGCGGCGCCCAGCTCGACGCAGACGTCGACCGGGCGCGGCAGCTCGACGCCGTTCAGCGCGCTCTCCATCGCGTCCACGGTGGCGAGCGAGTCGGCCCAGCAGACGAACCGGAACCCGGGATCGGCGAGCTCGCCGGCGAGCCAGGCCAGCGACCGGGCGTCGACGGCGGCGTTGGCGAGCATGATCGAGTCGAGTCCGAGGTCGCGGCCGGTGCGCACCTGCCCCATGGTCGCGAGGGTGATGCCGAGGGCGCCGGCGTCGGTCTGGCGTTTCCACAGCTCGGGGGCCATCGTGGTCTTGCCATGCGGCATGATCTCCAGGCCGCGCTCCACGCACCACGCGGCCATGGTCGCGACGTTCGCCTGCATACCGGCGTCGTCGAGCACGATCAGCGGCGTCCAGAACTCGTCGAGGCGCGGCTTCGTCGCGAGGAAGGCGGATGCGGTCATCCCGATCGCGCGCTCCGGGATCCCCTTGTCCCGCGCCGTCAGCAGTTCGTCGTCCCGGTCGTTCATCTCACGCCTTCCGTCCTCGTTGTGCATATATCGCAACGTTGGTTGCACTGTGCGCACAGACCGCCTCATCATGGTAACCGTGTCCGAGACCTCCGCACCACGCATGATCGCCATCGGCGAGACGATGGCCCTCATCACCCCTGCCCACGCGGAGGCGCTCGCCACCGCCCAGGAGGTGCGGCTGCTCATCGGCGGCGCCGAGTCGAACGTGGCGATCCACGCCGCGCACCTCGGCATCCCGACCGCCTGGGTCAGCGCCGTGGGCGACGACGCCCTCGGCGTGCGGGTGCGCGACGAGGTCGCCCGCCACGGCGTCGACGTCCGCTGGGTCGTTGATGACCCCGCCGCGCCCACCGGCGTGTACTTCAAGGATCCGGGCCACGGCGTGCTCTACTACCGCCGCGGCTCGGCCGCCTCGGCGATGAGCCCCGCCACGGTCTCCGAGGTTCCGCTCGAGCAGGCCGACCTCGTGCACGTGTCGGGCATAACCCCGGCGCTCTCGGAGTCGTGCGCCGCGCTCATCGACGCCGTCTTCGACCGCGTGAGCGCGGGATCCGGCTTCCTGAGCTTCGACGTCAACCACCGCGCGGCCCTGTGGGCGCCCGGCGCGGCGGCCCCGACCCTGCTCGCGCTCGCGCGCCGCGCCGATGTCGTGTTCGTCGGCCTCGACGAGGCGGAGGGCCTGTGGGGCACGGCCGACGCCGATGCCGTGCGCGCGCTGATCCCCGCTCCGCAGCTGCTCGTCGTCAAGGACGGCGACGTGGGAGCCACCGAGTTCCATCGCACGGGCGACGCCGATGAGCGCACCTTCGCTCCGGCGATCAAGACCGAGGTGGTCGAGGCCGTCGGCGCGGGCGATGCGTTCGCGGCCGGCTACCTGGCCGCCCACCTGCAGGGCGCCGAGGCCGCGGAGCGCCTCGCCGCCGGCCACCGCCGCGCGCACCTCGTGCTGCAGTCCACCGGCGACCTCCTGCCCGACTGAGAAGACCACGCTGCGCCGAGGGGGTGCAGCGAGACGAAGCGAAAGGCCCCCGACCATGACCGACAACTCCGCATTCGACGAGATCTTCCGCGACGTGCCCCTGATGGCGATCCTGCGCGGCATGGGCGTCGAGCGCACGCTCGCGACCGCCACCCGCGCCTGGGACCTCGGCATCACGGCCGTCGAGGTGCCCGTGCAGACGCCGACCGACGTCGAGGCGCTGCGCGTGCTCGCCGAAGCCGCCCGCGAGCGCGGCCTGACCGTGGGAGCGGGCACCGTCGTGTCGCTCGAGCACGTGCACCAGGCCGCCGAAGCGGGCGCGGCGTTCACCGTGAGCCCGGGCCTCGACCTCGACGTGGTGCGGGCCTCGCACGAGGCGGGCATGCCGGCGCTGCCCGGCGTCTCGAGCGCCACCGAGGTGCAGCACGCGCTGGGCGACGGGCTCACCTGGCTGAAGGCGTTCCCGGCGTCACTGCTGGGCACCGGCTGGTTCCCCGCGATGCGCGGCCCCTTCCCGCAGGCGAAGTTCGTCGCCACGGGCGGCATGGACTCCGGCAACGCCCAGGCATACCTCGACGCGGGCGTGCGGGTCGTCGCCGTCGGCTCCGCTCTGGAGGACGAGACGCAGCTTCCTGCGCTCGCGAAGCTGCTCGGCTGACCCCATCCGCATCCGATCCCGCTCCCGGCGTTCCGCGTCGGGGGCGGGATCTTCTGCGCACGGCGCGAGCCCGAGCGCCGCGCAGCCGGGGACGACAGCGCGCCCTGCCGCCGCACGCACGGCCCGTCCGCCAGGACAGGGCGTGCGTGCGGTGGCAGGGCGCGCACCGGTGTCATGACGCTCAGGCGTCGGCCCCCACGCGCGGGGCGATGACCAGCTCGTGCAGCCGCCCGGCACCCTCGACGTCGGGCCGGATGGACGCGAGCATCGTCGCGATGACGCCGACGATCGCGATCACCGCGGCGTAGATCACGACCGGCCAGATCGCTCCGCCGACGGCGGCGACCAACGCCGTGCAGATGATGGGTGCGAGTCCGCCGCCGAGGGTGTTGGAGATCTGGTAGCCGATGTTGACGCCGGTGGTGCGCGCCTCCGGGTCGAACATCTCCGCCAGCATCGTCGCCAGGGTCGCCTGCATCGCTACGCCGAACACGACGAAGCCGAGGATCTGCCCCAGCCAGATCAGCCACATGTTGCCGGTGCTGAAGAGCAGGAAGGCGGGGTAGACCATCGCGGCGAAGCCGAGGCAGCCGATGATGTACACGGTGCGACGGCCGATCCGATCCGAGATCGCACCCCACAGCGGCGCGACGACGATCTGCAGCAGACCGACGATCATGGTTCCCGCGAAGCCCATCCACGCCGGCAGGTGCTTGTTGCTCACCATGAAGGCGAGGCCGTAGGTGAGCACGACGTAGCCGGCGATCGACTGCGGCAGCCCGATGAGGATGCCCATGATCGCGTTCTTCGGGTGGCGGAACGCCTCGACCAGCGGGTTCGGCTTCTTGCCGGTGGCGTTCAAGTGCAGGGTCTGCGTCTCGATGAACTCGTCGGAGTCCTCGAGGTGACGGCGCAGGATGACGGCGGCGATCGCGAGAACGATCGAGAACACGAAGGGGATGCGCCAACCCCACTCGATGAACCAAGAGCCGGGCGTCAGTCCCAGTGCCGCCATGAGGCCACCCGAGACGACGTTGGCGATGCCGGCGCCGCTGATGAGGAAGGCGCCGTACAGGCCCTTCTTGCCGATCGGCGCGGCCTCGACGACCATCGTCGCCGCGCCGCCCATCTCACCGCCGACGAAGAAGCCCTGGAACAGACGGCACACGAGCAGCAGGATCGGCGCAGCGACGCCGATGGCGTGGTCCGGCGGGATGAGGCCGATGGCGGTCGTCGCGAGCCCCATGCCGATCACGGTGCTCATCAGGACGACCTTGCGGCCGACCCGGTCACCGATGATGCCCCAGATGACGCCGCCGACGGGACGGAGGAAGAATCCGACTGCGAACGTCGCGAACGACGAGAGCTGCGCGACCACCGGGTCGTCGGACGAGAAGAACACCGCGGGGAAGACGGCGGCCGACGCGAGACCGTAGAGGTAGTAGTCGTAGTACTCGATGAGCGTGCCGATCGCGCCACCGGCGACGGTCTTGCGCTGGTGGGGCGTGAGGCCGCGTGATGCGACTGTTGCCATGGGAGCCTCCTTGCTCGGGAACTGCGGGAGAGATCGGGGGTCAGCCCTCGACGTGAAAGGCTGTCCTCGCTAAGATAGCCGCGACGTAGACAGTATGTCTACTAGCTGGACTTTTTGTAAAGTGGAGGTGGATGATGGCGAATCCGGCGACGATGGAGGCCGCTGCGACCGCACTGGCCGGCGATGCCGCCCACCAGACGTACGAGAGCGCCGAGGAGGTGCTGCGGTTGTACCGCCCCGTGATGCGGGCGCTGGCCACGGCCGCCGGTCCCTCTGTCGAGGTCGTGCTGCACAATCTCGACGGCGCCGACGTCGACCTCGGGCACACCATCATGGCCATCGAGAACGGCCATGTCACCGGGCGCGCCGTCGGCGGGCCGTCGACCTCGCTGGGCCTGGACGTGATGAAGGATCGGCAGAAGGACCACGACGCCTTCGGATACCGCGGCTTCACGAGCGACGGTCGCGAGCTGCGCTGCTCATCGGTGTACTTCCGCAACGCTGCCGGCGACATCATCGCCTCGTTCTGCATCAACGTCGACCTCAGCCCGATCCAGCAGGCCAGGAACATGCTCGAGGCCCTGCTCCCCGTGCAGGGTGCGGCGGACAACGGCCCCCGTGAGCACTTCGGCAGCGATCTGGTGTCGGTGATGGACTCGATGATCACCGAGGCGATCGCCGAGATCGGCCGCCCCGTCGAGCAGATGTCACGCGAGGACAAGATCACCGTGCTCGAGCGCCTCGACCAGCGCGGAGCCACCCAGATGCGCAAGTCGATCGAGACGATCGCGAAGCGACTGGGCATCTCGCGGGTGACCGCATACGCCTATCTCGACGAGGCCCGCACCCGCGGCTGAGCCTGGGCGGAGGAGGATGCAGATGAGCGGAGCCGACATCGCCGCCGCAGACGGATCCATCGCGGCGCGACTCGCGCACGTCGACGCACGCCTGGCATACGAGATAGACGTGGTCGCCGCGGCACAGGCCGTCGCAGCAGGCGAGGCCGTGCTCGTCGACACGCGCCGCCGGGAGTCGTGGGATCACGGCCACATCGCCGGCGCCCTGCACTTGCCCACGCACGGCCTGGAGGCGCGGATCCACGAGCTCCCCCGTGACCGCACGCTGATCGTCTACGGCTGGGGGCCGGGCTGCAACGGCGCGACGGCGACGGCCCGGATCCTGCTCGCGGCCGGCCGGGATACGCGCGAGCTGTACGGAGGATACGAGTACTGGGCGCGCACCGGCTACGCGACCGAGGCAGGTGGGGTCGTCACGCGCCGGGCACCGGATCCCCTGGTCACCGCCGAGGTCTGAGCCCCCGCGGCATCCCGGTCAGGCGGGTCGACAGCGCCGTCGCCGGCGGCGGGTGCAGACCCGCTCACTGGTCGCGAATTGCCGTCATTCGAGCGGAATGGGGGCAGTTCGCGACCAGTGAGCGGAGGCAGGTTCCGCGGAGGGCGTCAGAGCTGCGCCAGGAGCCCCTTCATCTCGGCGATCTCGACCGTCTGGGCGTCGATGATCGTGCTCGCCAAAGCGACGGCACGAGGATCCTTGCCATCGCCCTTCTCGGTGCGGGCCATCTCGACCGCGCCCTCGTGGTGCGCGATCATCTGCTGCAGGAAGAGCTTCCCCGCCTCGGCGCCCGACGCGGCCTCGAGCGCGGCCATGTCGGTCTCGCTCATCATGCCGTCGCCGTGTCCCATGGATCCAGGGGCCGCAGACGGCACGCCCCAGCCATCGAGCCAGTCGCGCATGGTCGCGATCTCGGGCGCCTGCGCGGCCTTGATCCTGGTCGCGAGGTCGGCGACCCGCGGATCCACGCCGGTCTTGGCGAGCAGCGTGTCGCTCATGTCGACGGCCTGCTGGTGGTGGCCGATCATCATGGTCGCGAACATCGCATCGGCATCGTTCGCGGATCCCTGTGCGGATCCGGTGGCAGGGGTGGACGCGCCGTGCGTCATCCCCGGCATCCCGGAGTGGTCGGTCGTGGGCGCGCAGGCGGTGAGGGCGGTCCCGGCGAGGGCGACCGTCCCGATCGCGAGGGCACGGTGAAGGGTTCGGATGGTCATGTCGTTCTCTGCTTTCGTCGTCGATGACGCGCACCGCCGGAGGGCGGGCGCGAAGCCGTTCCGGCGCGTCCGCCCGCGGAGCGGGGTGTGCGGGACGCGCCGGATCCGGCTCATCTGCGACTGATGCAGAGGGCGGCCATGCTCGGAGGGCGGGGCTCTGCCGTGACCGCCGCGGAGGACGCGACGACGACGGCTAGCGCAGGACGGAGGTCTTCCGCGGGAGGCCCCGGAAGTGCGGCGGTGGCGATCGGCGCGAGCGTGCAGGACGGGGCCATCACGGCGTGCTCGGCACAGTCCGCGCAGCCCTGCGTCGGTGCAGCCATCGCGTCGCGGGCCGTCATTGCTTCACTCGCGGATGTCGAACCCGTCGTGCGCGTCGGCGCCTGAGTGTCCGCGACGTGTGCGGTAGCCGCGGTACCCGCCATCACGCCGTGCACGGCGTGCTCCGCGGTCGCCGACGTGCCGTGCCCCGCGAGTACATGCATGCCGAGAAGTCCGACGATCACCGCGGAGACGAGGAGCAGGATCCGCAGCGACCACGTCGACGACGTGTCCCGGCCACGGATCCAATACCCCACGGGGGTACAGCATAGCGGCCCCGACCCTGTGGGCCTGGGACTCTGCGACGACTGCAGGACCATACGACGCCTGCAGGGCCCGTTCTCGGATCTGGTCGTGCATCCGTATCGGGGTCCTGCAGGCGTCACACACAGCCGGGTCAGGCGAACCGCGGCCCTACTTCTTCGCCCAGTCGAACTCACTGCCGTACTTCTCGACCCAGGCATCGATCGCCTGGGGCTCCTTGCCCTCGCCGAACCGGTTCACGACCATGTCCTCGAGCGAGCCGTACTGCGCGTCGTCGAGCTTGATCTTGCCGATCAGCGCGGCGGCGTCCGGGTGCTTCTTCGCGAAGTCCTTCGCGCCGAGGAAGTGCAGCCCCTCGGGCTTGCCCATGGCGCCCTTCGGATCCTTGAGGTCCTTCACGGGGTAGGCGCTGTTGGCCCAGAACGGACGCCACAGGGTCACCGCGATGTCCTGCTTCTTGTCCGTCGCCGACTTCAGCTCGGTGAGCATCGCCGCGGTCGACGAGGTCACGAGCTGATACTCGCCGCCGAGGCCGTACTCCGGCATCATCTTCTGGGTCTGGGCGGTGAGGCCGGCACCCGGCTCGATGCCGATGATCTTGCCGCCGAACTTCGAGGCGTTGCCCTTGAGCTCGTCGATCGAGTCGATATCGGAGTACGTCGGTACCGCGATCGTGAGGCGGGCGTTGTCGTAGTACGTCCCGAGGTCGTCGATCGACCCCAGGTACTTGTCCATGTACGCCTTCTGCGTGACCTCGGGCCACGCCGACGGGAAGATGTCCACATCCCCCTGCGACAGCCCCGCATACAGCGGTCCCGCGTCGGAGAGCGTCTGCATCTTGACGTCGTAGCCCATCTTGCCGAGCTGGTCCTGCAGCAGGTACGCGGTGCTGAGCCCGTCCGTCCAGCTGGGCAGGAACCCGATCGTGATCGTGCCCTTGTCACCGGATCCGGCATCGTTCGCCGGCGCCTTGCCTGCCATCTCGAGGGTGCCACCGGCGCCGTCGCTCGCGCATCCGGCCAGGGTGAGGGCAGCCGCGACGGCGAGCGCCGCGAGGGCGGTGATCCTGCTCTTACGCATGCTGCAGCTCCTTCTCCTCCAGGGATGCTTCGGGGACCTGGTCGGCGACCGCGGACGCCGCGGCCAGGCGCCGCGCCGAACGGCGGCGCGCCAGCACGCCGAGCAGCGACCCGGGGTGCTGCCCCAGCGACCCCAGCGACGCGGTGACCCGGTCGAGGAAGACCGCGATCAGCACGACGCCGAGACCGGCCTCGACGCCCTTGGCGATGTTGACGGTCGAGATCGCCTCGACCACGAGCTTGCCGAGCCCGTCGGCGCCGGCCATACCGGCGATGACGGCCATCGAGAGCGCGAGCATGATGACCTGGTTGACGCCGGCCAGGATCGTCGGCATCGCGAGCGGCAACTGGATGCCGCGCAGGATCTGGCCCGGCGTCGCGCCGAACGACTGCCCGGCTTCGACGGTCTCGGAGTCGACCCCGCGGATGCCGAGCTCGGTGAAGCGCACGCCGGGCGGCAGCGCGAAGATGACCGTGGCCACGAGGCCCGGCACGACGCCGATGCTGAAGAACACGATCGCGGGGATGAGGTAGACGAAGGCGGGCATCGTCTGCATGAAGTCGAGCACGGGCTTGAGCACCGCGCGCACGGTGGCGTTCCGGGCCGACCAGATGCCGAGCGGGATCGCGATCACCACCGCGACCGCTCCGGCGACGAGCACCAGCGCGAGCGTCTGCATCGCGGGGACCCACAGGCCCATCGCGACGATCAGTCCGAACGAGATCACGGTGCCGATCGCCAGGCGCCACGAGCGGACGAGCCAGGCGATCAGCGCCGCGATGATGATCACGACGTAGAACCAGGGCATCAGCAGCAGGAAGCTCAGGCCGTCGACGAGGAACGACACGACGGTCGAGATGACGTGCAGCAGGCCGTCCAGGTTGGCTTTGATCCAGTCGACCGCGACAGCGACCCAGGATCCGATGGGCAGGACGTTCATCGGGTGATCTCCTCGTTCGGCGCATCCGGGGTGGGCGACGTGGTCGGCGTGTTTCCGGCGGTCGGCGCCGTCCAGCCGTCGTCGAGGATGGCGTCGACCTCCGCCTGCGGCAGCGGCAGCACCGGCAGGTTGATCTCGCCGGTGGCACCAGGGCCAGGGCCGAGCGCGGCGAGCAGCGTGATGCGCGGGATCACGCCGACGAGGCGCCCCTCCGCGTCGGCGACGGCGAGCGGCACCGGGGATTCCACGGCCGGGATGAACAGGTTCATCAGGATCTCGTCCTCGTCGACGACCTGCGTAGCGGGCTTGAGCACCGACGTGATCGTGCTCTCCCCGCGGCGGATCAGCTTGACGACGTCACGGTCGGTGACGATGCCGATGAGCTTGCGGTCGCGGCCGACGACGTACGTCGCCGACATGAAGGCGTCGCGCATCTGCTTGAGCGCGGTGCGCGGACCGGCGTTCTCGGAGACGACGGGGCGCGGACGCTCCATGACGTTCGCCGCGGTGAGCACCCGGGCGCGGTCGACGTCCTGCACGAACTGCTCGACATAGCTGTTGGCCGGGTCCGTGAGGATGTCCTCTGGCGTGCCGATCTGCACGATGCGGCCGTCGCGCATCACCGCGATGCGGTCGCCGAGGAACATGGCCTCGTTCAGGTCGTGCGTGATGAACACGATGGTCTTCTGCAGCTTCTGCTGCAGCTCGAGCAGCTGCTCCTGCATCTCCCGGCGGATCAGCGGATCCAGCGCGCTGAACGCCTCGTCCATCAGCAGGATGTCGCTGTCGGCCGCGAGCGCACGGGCGATGCCCACGCGCTGCTGCATGCCGCCGGAGAGTTCGGACGGCAGCTTCTCGCCCTGCCCCTCGAGGCCGACGAGACCCAGGATCTCCTCGGCCTTGGCCAGGCGCTCGGCCTTGCCGATGCCCTTCAGCTCGAGCGGGTAGGCCACGTTCGCGGCCACGGTGCGGTGCGGCAGCAAGGCGAAGTGCTGGAACACCATCGATACGCGGTCGCGGCGGATCTCACGCAGACGCGACGCCGGGATGCCGGTGATCGGATCCCCGGCGACGAGCACGGAGCCGTCGGTCGCCTCGTGCAGGCCGTTGAGCATGCGGATGATGGTGGACTTGCCGGATCCGGACAGTCCCATGATGACGAAGATCTCGCCGCGGTTGACGGTGAAGCTCGCGTCGATGACAGCGGCGGTGCCGGCGTCGGCGACCTCGGATCGGGTCTCGCCGGCCTTCAGCCGGCGGACGGCCTGGTTCGGATTCCTCCCGAACACCTTGAACAGATGACGCGCTTCCAGAGCGGTTTCGGACACGTTTCCCCCGCGGCCTCACCTCGAGGGGAGGCCTGCATCGGTCTCGCCCGGGTGATGATCACAGGGCCGTTTCGAACCAAGCCATGCTGGCGGCGCAGGAGGAGGATTTCGGATCCTCAACAGAGATCATCGACCGTACGCCCACGCCTCTTCGTGCACAGCAGAATCGAAAGAAGGACGCGGCCGCGGACTGGTCTTGGGCCATCAGGCCCGCATTCCAACGTAACGAGAACCTGATCCCGTGGCAAATCCGAGGTCGGTGACCTAGGGTGCGCGCGACGGGATGAGAGGGATCGCATGAAGGGCGAGGAACTGCAGGAGCGGGCTCGGGCCTGCGCGGAAGAGCTCCCCGGCGCCGGCCTGGAGCACCCGTTCGGGCCCGGCTGGGAGGTCTACAAAGTCCGCGACCGGGTCTTCATGCTGCTCACCGACGTGACCGGAGAGCCGATCGTCATCCTGAAGACCGACCCGGAAGACGGCAAGGCGCTCCGGGAACAGTACGACGCGATCACGCCGGGCTATCACATGAACAAGAAGCACTGGATCACAATGCGCCCCTCAGGCGGCCTGCCGACGCCGCTGATAGACGACCTGGTCACGGATTCGTACCTGCTCGTGGTCGCGAATCTGCCCCGCGCGAAGCGCCCCGTCGACCCTGCCACGTTCGGTCGGGCCAGCGGGTGATGCTCGGCCGAGAACTCCCTCGACCCCCGACCACAATTACCGGACACACCCAGATAATTCCCAGGTCTGAGGTGGATTCCTGTGGTGGATAAGTCTCGAATAAATCTTCGATTCTTGGTAGGATCGGAGCATGACCAGCACTCTTGACCCGCTTCTGGAAGCCACTCGGCTTCTGGTCGAGGTGTGGGGCGGAGTGGAGTCCGGTACAGACCTGTCGAGGGCGCAGTTGGTGGCGGTGAACAATGCGTTGGGGCTGCTCGATCGATCCTCGGATGCGGTGCATGCGGAGGTCGCGGCGGGGATCGCGTACGAGTCGCGGCGTGAGCTGGGGCCCGAGTCGTTGGCCAAGCAGCAGGGCTACCGGAACGCGGCGCAGTTGATCGCGACGACCGCGGGTACGTCGACGGGGGACGCGGCCAGATTGGTGAAGGTCGGGGAGGCGACGGCGCCCCGCACGAACCTGATCGGCGAGACGCTGCCGGCGAAGTTCCCGACCCTGCGTGTCGCTCTGCGCGCGGGCCGGGTCGGTGCGCTCGCCGCCGCCATGGTCGTGTCGTTCCTGGATCGGATGATCCCGAAAGTGGGCCGCGCGGTGGTCGCGGACGCGGAGCAACTCCTGGTCGAGAAGGTTCCGGGGTTGTCGCTGGACGAGGTGCGGGCGATGATCGTCCGGCTGGAGGCGTATCTGGATCCGGATGGTGTCGCACCGCGGGAGGACGAGCTGCGGGCGCGGGCATCGCTGAGCATGTTCGAGCGGGACGGGATGCTGCACCTGAACGCGGTCCTCGACCCGGAACGGGCAGCGTCCGTGAAGACCGCGATCGAAGGATACGTGTCCGCGCAGTTCGCCGCCCGCCGCGACCGCGACCCGGCCCTCGCGGACGCGGACCGGCGCACCGTCGGACAGATCCAGGCCGACGCGCTCGCGCACTTCGC